>JAJDNR010000067.1 GCA_022340565.1 Desulfofustis sp. | reverse complement strand
CATCATGGAGCGGATCATCGGCTATTTCGAGGCCGGGGTTGACGAGGAGAACTTTCCGATCCGCTACGCGATCCTGGCCTCGCATACGCCCGGGGTGTTCAACCTGGGCGGCGACCTGGAGCTGTTCATCGAGCTGATCAGGCGGCAGAACCGGGAGCTGCTGCTCGAGTACGCCACCGACTGCGTCGACATCTGCCACCTGTTCTCCACCAGCCTGGGGCTGCCGATCACCACCATCTCCTACGTCGAGGGGTCGGCGCTCGGGGGCGGGTTCGAGTCGGCCATGTCGGGCAACGTGCTGATCGCCGAAAAGCACTCGCAGATGGGGCTGCCCGAGATCAGGTTCAACCTCTTTCCCGGTATGGGGGCGTATAGCTTTCTGGCCCGCAAGCTTGGTATCCCCAAGGCCGAGGAGATCATCTCCAGCGGCAAGATCTACAGCGGTCCCGAACTTCACCAGCTGGGAGTTGTCGATATCCTGGCGGAGTCGGGCAAGGGGTACGAGGCGGTGGACTGCTTCATCAGCAAGCACCGCAAGGTGTCCAACGGCATGAGGGCGATCCAGAAGGTGCGCCAGATCTACAGTCCGGTCTCTTACGAGGAACTCATGGAGATCGCCCGGGTGTGGGTGGATGCGGCCCTGCAGCTCGAGGATAAGGACCTGAAGACCATGGCCAGGCTGGTGCTTGCCCAGAACCGTGGACAGATGACCGCCGAGCACAAACCCGGCAAGCTGCACCTGGTCAGGTCCAGGCAGGACCGCAGAATCGAC
The DNA here is from genome assembly GCA_022340565.1 of Desulfofustis sp. Lineage (GTDB taxonomy): Bacteria > Desulfobacterota > Desulfobulbia > Desulfobulbales > Desulfocapsaceae > JABDQA01. The sequence goes on along the minus strand of JAJDNR010000067.1, from coordinate 16,237 downwards.
ACCAGGCCGAGCCGATTCCCGCTGGTCGACAGGGACGGCAACCGTATCCTCTATGACCGCCGCTCCCATTATGACCGGCGCTCGCTGGACATCATGCAGATGTCCAATTGAACGGTTTTCCGGGTGCAGCGGTCGGACGGCCGTTCGACACCCCCGCCGAGGATGTTCATCAGGCTGTTTTTTCTAAGATTTTCAGCCGATCCGCACGAAAGATTCTTCCCCTTTCGTGCTCATTTTGATACGCTGGTCTGTGTACCGTCTAAAAGAGCTCCGCCTGTTCCAAAATTTTGACTCTGGCGAGTATTTCAGTCCGCAAGCACGATGATCAGAGATATCAAACCGGCTGTTCGCACCTCGAGCGACTTCACCAACCAGATTCTTGCCGACAAGCTGGATAATCTCTACTCGAGCAACAACATCAGCGCCGCTGCTCACATGACGGTCGGGCTTGTCTATCTGTTCTTTCAGCACGACGATCATGCCCTTTCTTCGCTGCTGCTCTGGTACGGGATTCTGGCGGCGGTGTTCATCACTCGTTTCGCGATGGTGCGAAGTTATTTCAGCCGCAATATCGGCTTCAAGAAACGGCCGTTGTGGCTCTACCGGTTCAGGGCCGCGAGCCTGGCCGTCGGCATCGTCTTCGGGTCGACGGTGCTCTTCTTCTACCCCAACGACCCGGTAGCAAACCAGATGTTTACCGCCCTCATCCTCGCCGGCCTGGCGTCCGGCGGGCTCACCGTGCTGGTGGCCGATCTGGTCTGCTTCTACGAATACATCCTGTGCCTGCTGGTGCCGCTGATCCTCTATGCACTGTACATGCACGATACCATCAACATCTTCCTGGCCGTCGTCGCGGTCACCTACCTGCTGGTCATGCTGAGGGCCGGCAAGCGCCTCAACGAGGTGCTGGTTTCCTCGCTGCACCTGCGCTACGAGAATCTCACCCTGGTCGAGGACCTCGAGGTCGAAAAGAACCAGCTGAACAATCGGCTCGGCAGGATCCTCAACGACAGCTCCAACGAGCTGTACATCGTTGATGCCGTCACCCTGAGCTGCCTCCAGTTCAACAAGGGGGCGCTGGACAATCTGGGGTTCAGCGAAGCGGAGCTGTCCGACATGACGCTCGACGACGTCATCGTCGATCTCAGCAAGGATGAAATACTGAGCCTGGTCAGCCCGCTCACCAGCGGTGAACGTGAATCGCTGACCTACAAGACCCTCCAGAAGCGGCGCGACGGCAGCACCTACCCGGTGGAGCTGCGGATCCAGGCGTCCGCCCAGGAGGACCCGCCGGTTCTGGTGGTCACGGCGCTCGACATTACCGAGCGGGACGAGGCGGAGAAGAAGCTCATACACCAGGCCAATTTCGACCAGCTCACCAACCTGCCCAACCGGTACTACATGCTGTCCTATATCCGCAGCGCCTTCGCCCGGGCCAAGCGGCAGAATTCCAAGGTCGCGCTATTGTTCCTGGATTTGAACAATTTCAAGGACATAAACGATACGCTCGGGCACGGGACCGGGGACAACCTGCTGAAGATGGTGGCGGACCGGCTGCGGCTGATGCTGCGTGAGGCCGATACCGCCGCCCGGCTGGGGGGCGACGAGTTCCTGGTGCTGCTCGAAGGGCTGCAGCGCCAGGACCAGGCCGAGGTGGTCGTTCACAAGATCCTGCAGTCCTTCGAAGAGCCGTTCGTGGTGAGCGGCAGCGATATCTACACGTCGGCCAGCATCGGCATCTCCACCTTCCCGGACGACGGCAACTCGGTCGAGCTGCTGATGCAGTACGCCGACACCGCGATGTATTACGCCAAAAAGGACAGCAGCACCAATTACCGTTTCTTTTCGCACGAGCTTCGCGCCTTTATCGACGAGCAGCTGGCGATCGAGAACCGGCTGCGGCATGCGGTGAAGAACAACGAGCTGGAGGTTTACTACCAGCCGAAAATCAACACTGTCAACCAGCAGGTGGTCGGCGCCGAGGCGCTTTTGCGGTGGCACAACCCCGATCTGGGCATGGTGCCGCCGGGTATCTTCATACCGGTCGCGGAAAAATACGGGCTGATCGAGGAGATCGGCACCTGGGTGATGCAGGCCGCCTGCCGGGAGGCCGTTCAGTGGCAGGAGCTGTCAGACTGTAAACTGCAGGTGGCGGTAAACATCTCGCCGCGGCAGTTCCGGGCCAGCAACTTTCTCGAGGTGATCGACGAGGTTTTGGTAACAAGCGGCATGGATGAGAGTCTGCTGGAAATCGAGATCACCGAGAATCTTCTCATGCAGGACGCCCAGGAGCCGCTGGAGATCCTCAAAGCACTGACGAACAGGAAGATCACCCTGTCCCTTGACGATTTCGGGACCGGCTACTCGTCGCTGAGCTACCTCAAGCAGTTCCCGCTCCAAGTGCTGAAGATCGACCGCAGCTTCATCGGCGACATGATGGAGAACAAGTACAACATGTCCCTGGTCGACGCGATCATCGCCATGGCTCAGATCCTCGACCTGAAGCTGGTCGCCGAAGGCGTCGAAACCAAGGAGCAGTTCGAGTTTCTGAAAAGCAGAAAAGTCGAGGTCGTGCAGGGGTACCTGTTCAGCCCGGCTCTTCCCGTCGAGCAGTTCAGGCAGTTCATTCAGCAGCCGATCACGATCTGAAACAGCTTTTACGACGGGGGCGGGGTGCACGCTGCCCGATCGGGATTGGCATACCGATGAATAGCGCCGGTTGTGCGCGGGCAAACAGGGTGGATAGTTCTGCCCCGGAGATGGAGCAGTGCGCTTATGATTTTTTGGGAAAGCGGTCGGTCCTGACCACCCCGCCTTTGGGCGCAGGCTTGTCGGGCTTGGCATCGGGGTCGACGGTGAATTCCTCGATGAGCGACACCGATTGGAAGGGCAGCATGAGCTGCCGGACATTGCCGAAGTTCTTGCGGATCTCGTCGTCGGCGGGGTTGATGAGCACGCCGTTTTCCTCGGGCAGAACCAGATCCTTGATGGACACGAAATAGGGGTGCGTCATATCGAGGCTGAGGGCCTTGAGTTCGTACTGCTTTTCTTTCCAGGTGAAGTGGACGCGGAATATATTCATCGACTGTGAACCGTCCCCGATTAAGTGGCTCTGCACTGCCGCCCGGCGGCGGCAATTTCTGGATATTTCCCTGAACAACCATTATTCTGCACTCAGAGACCCTTGTCAACCGCGCTCAGATAACTGCTTTTTCGTGCCGTCTGGACTGGAGGTGTTCCGTGCGTATACAAAAAGAACATTACGGCAGATTCAAGGATTCAGACATCGACCTGTACCATCTGATCCACGACAACGGTTCGCTGGTGTCGATCACCAACTTCGGCGGGCTCATAACCTCCATACGGGTGCCGGATCGGTCGGGCGAGCTGACCGACGTGGTGCTCGGCTACGATACGCTGGACGAATACATCGACGACCGGATCTACATCGGCAGCCTGGTCGGGCGTTACGCCAACCGCATCAGGGACGGCAAGGTTGAGATCCTCGGCGAGACATACCAGCTCAGCTGCAACCGGCCGTCCATCCATCTGCACGGCGGCAACGTCGGTTTCAACAAAAAGGTGTGGACCGGTGAAGGGGTGGAGCGCGACGGCGGCTGCGGGGTGGAGCTCGCCCTGACCAGCCCCGACGGGGAGGAGGGGTTCCCGGGAACCCTGAAAGTGCGCGTCCGCTACCTGTTCACTCCGGCCAGCGAGCTGGTGATATCGTATCGTGCCGAAACCGACAAGCCGACCATCGTCAACCTGACCCAGCACTCCTATTTCAACCTGGCCGGAGGCGGCTCGGTTGCCGGCCATCACCTCTCTATCAACGGTTCGCATATCACCCCGGTGGGCGGCGACCTGATCCCCACCGGAGCGCTGCTGCCGGTTGAAAAGACCCCGTTCAATTTTAAAAATTCACGGCGACTGGGCGCCGCCATGGCCGAGGGCCATGAGCAGAAACCCGGGGGTGCCGGCTTCGACCACAACTATGTGCTTGACACCAACGGCGACCTGAGCAGGGTCGCCGCGTCGCTGCACGAACCGGTCTCGGGGCGGACGATGGAGGTGCGCACCACCAAGCCGGGTCTGCAGCTCTACACCGGCAACTACCTGAACGGCACGCTCAGGGGCCGGGGCGGGGCAACCTTTGATCAGCACGGGGCGCTCTGTCTGGAAACCCAGTATTACCCGGACAGCCCCAATCAGCCGACCTTCCCGTCGCCGGTTCTGCTGCCCGGAGAGATCTACCGGCACACCACCGTCTATCGGTTTGGCTGCAGAGGGTAGTCTTGAGCGCCGTGACGGAGAGCCCTCCAGGTCGGCCTGGCTGGCTGGCCGTGCCAACCCGGGAAACCTGCAGGTCAGGTAAAAACTCCGGCGAGCGCGCTTCGGGAGCGATAAACATTCGCAGTACCGGACACTTGTATCTGCGGCAAGGATGCATATAATGTGAAGCCTATGAAAATCCTACCAGTTTACATGCCGACGGCTCTGGCCGCGGTGGCGGCGGGTCTTGCGGCGCTACTCTATTTTTCCGGCTGCGTACCGATCGCCAAGGACGCGATCATCGCCGGCGATGGGGACGATCACGAAATACAGCGGCAGGTGGTCGCCTGCAGCCCGGACCTGGAACTTGCGGGTGCCAGGGTGCACCAGGACAGCATTGATCCGGACGGGTTCAGCGTGCTGAGCTGGAATTCCCACCGGGGCAGCCATCGGGACTGGCAGAGCGATCTGGTGACGATCGCCCGCGATGCCGACATCATCCTGCTCCAGGAGGCTTCGATCGAGCCGGTCCGGGACGCCCGTATCGATCTGTCCGCGAACCAGTGGCTGATGGCCACCGCCTTCGAGTTCGAGGAGCATGACATCGGCATCCTGTCCGCTGCACGGGTTACCCCCGACGCCTACTGCGTATCGCGGGAGCCGGAACCGCTGCTGAGAATTCCCAAGGTCGGCCTGGCTGCAACCTACCCGCTGACCGGCACGGACACGACGCTGCTGGTGGTCAACATCCACATGGTCAATTTCACGCTGTCGGCCGATGCGCTGGAGCGTCAGTTCGATTCTCTGGAGGCGGTCATCACCGGTCACCACGGGCCGGTGATCATCGCCGGAGATTTCAATACCTGGAGCGACGGCCGGGAAGCGGCGGTGCAAAGCCGGATGAAAGAGCTGCACATGACCCCGGTCATCTTCGAGCCCGACCACCGGGTCAGGTTTCTCAATCACCCGGTCGACGGCATCTATTTTCGCGGGCTGGAGGTCACCGCCTCGCGCTCGCACACGGTGAGCAGCTCGGACCACAACCCGCTGGAAGCCCATTTTCGTCTGAGCGGCCACAGCGGCGCCTGATGAAACGGTTCCTCCTTTTCTCTGTACTGGTTTTGTCGGTTTCGGCGGCTCAGGCCAACCAGGACCGCTTCGACGACGAGGTCGCGCACCTGCTGAACTACATCGAGCAGTCCGACTGCACCTTCATCCGCAACGGCACATCCTATTCAGCAGCCGAGGCCCGCGCCCATATCGGTAGAAAATTCGGCCACATCAAGCGCAGGATATCGTCGGCCGAGCAGTTCATCACCTACGGCGCGAGCAGAAGCTCGATCACCGGCACGGCCTACAAGGTCGACTGCGCCGGCGTGTCGATGGAAAGCGGCAGGTGGCTCAGTGAGGAACTGGAGGCCTACAGAAAAGCGCAAGCCGGGGGATCCCCGCCGACCGATCCGCAGGTGCGGTAGCCGGCCCAGCTGTTGCGGGTCGTTCCTGCCTAGCCGGCCGGCAGGGTCAGTATCGGGGCCATACCCTGGGGGCCGCCTTCGGCGAGGCTCAGCAGGAACAGCAGAAAGGAGAACATCCGTTTGGAGCGGTAATCGGTGTCGTCGATAGAGAACCAGAGGGTGCGGTACCGTACCGCCAGAAAGGCGTCGGCGGGCTCGTCGGCGCTGCTCCTGATGCGGATCCGCGAGCGCATCTCGCCGGTGGTTGGCGTTTTGTCAGAAAATCCCGGCGAGGCCCGGTGCTGCTCGATATGCTGATGCGGGACCTCCACACGTTGAGACAGTTCGGCGATGATGTCGAGCATCGACCTGGTCAGCACCGCGAGTTCCCCATCGGATGACGGGGTTGTCCCATATACCAGCCTGAATTCGCGGGCGGCGGGATTCAGGCCGAGTAATCTGCGGACTTCAGCGACATGGGCCTCGAGGTCTTCATCCATCTGATCCTTGAAGTAGACCAGCGAGCGCTTGCCGTCACGTTCGACCAGGCGGGCGCCGAGGCCGCCGGCCTGCTGGATGAAAGACAGATGATCGAGCAGCTGCTCGAAATCATCGTCGGCGCGGCGAATGGTCTGCGGCTTGCCGCTGCTGTTGTACAGATCGTTGATCGCCGACACGCAGACACGCAGGATGAAATCGCTGTCCCATCCTGACTGGATCAGCATGAACAGCGCATGCGGCGGGAGCGGAGTGAGCAGGCTTTTGGAGAATTTTTCACCCATGATCGGGCTGTAGGTGATGGTCGGGCGGTCCGAATATCTTCCTGAGCCGACCAGTTCCAGGCCCTCCCCCACGAGATCACCCGACTTGAGCGCGGCGGTTCCTTCGAGTTCCCGTTCGAGCGTGTACTGGTTGACGATCGAGCCGACCTCGAGGAACACCGGGGTGTCGCCGTAGCGGAGCTTGACGATATTGAGCAGCATCATCTCCTTCCACGACTCGGCGATCGCCGTCGAGTACTCGAACCGGTCCCGGGCGATGGTGGCCGGACCGATGGCCGTGCACCCCACCATCAAAAAAAGGCTCAACAGGCCAAGCAGGTGAATCGTTCTGATGATCATCAGGTCAGAATTTTAACCGTGCCCCGGCCATGAACGCATTGACATCGTCGAAATCGGCACTGTCGGAATCGGCCAGATACATCCGGTAGATCGCATAAAATTCGGTATGCCACGGATAGACGTTGTGAACCGCCGCCAGCGCCCAGGTTGTGCCGGTATCGTCGTTTAAGGTGTAGTTCTGTGCCTCACCGTAGTCGATCGAGAAGGCGGTGGCTGCATTGTCGAAGAACTGCTTCAGGTAGCCGAGCTTGGCCCACCAGAAGGCGGCGTCGTCCATGCCGGCAGCGGATTTTTCCAGCAGGCCGCCGGAGAAGGTCGCGCTGAAACCGACGGGGAAGAGAACCGATGCCGACCCGGTGTAGAGCAGCTCCGCATCTTCCATCAGATCACCCGGGTTGGCGATGCCGATTCCCGCTTCCAAGCTGGTCCCGGCGAACTCACCGGTGTACCAGAGGGAGCCGTCGAAGGCGTCTCCCGACGAGTACGAACCGGCTGCGGAGAAACCGGCGATTTCCGGGGCGTCATAGCGGATCCGATCGGTGCGGCTGAGCCCGTCGAAGCCGTTGTAGATGTCTTTGACGCGCAGTTCCGACAGCCTGTCCGCAGCGCTCTGGTACCAGAGGGTGCCGCCGGCCATCCACAGCGTCTTGTCCTGCATCGCCACGCTGGTGCCGGAAAGGTCGATTTCCGCGGTGTTGTTAGATGCCGAATCGCCTTTGCCGAGCGACAGCTTTCCATACCGGTCGTCGCTGAAGGAGATCTCGGCCCAGCGCAGCTTGAAGGTATCGCCGGTGGCATCGTAGGTGTAGTATTGATTGACGTCGTTGGAGCTGTTGCCGGTAATGCCTATTTCCAGCCGGCCGCCCAGGTTCCAGCGGTCGATCCCGGCAACCGAGGCCCGGAGGCCGAATCTGGTCTGCGAGTGGACGTTGTCGACCACGTAAGTTTTCGAGGATTCACCGTTGTCCGCCCACAACAGGGCCGGATCGAACTGGCCGTAAAAACGCACGTCGACATTGTCGAACGATGAATAGGCGGCCTCGTCCAGTCCTTCCATTTCCGCCTTGTCGGCCTTGCCGGCAAGCGCCTCCCCGGCGCCGGCCAGCTGCTCTTTGAGGGCGGCGATTTCGGCGGCCTGGCGGTCGAGCTGGATCTGCTGTTGTTCGATCATGCGCTTGAGTTCACGCAGCAGATCCGCGTCCACATCGGTGCGTCCGGCGGCCTGCGCCGGCGTGGAACCGGCGGTCAGGGCGGCAAGCAGCGCCGCCGCCGCATAGTGCTTCATGGTCATGACCTGCCCTCCAGCTGATACGGTGATGTCGATGGCGATGAACCAGCCTTGAGTAGTACCTGTGGACAACCAAACTGTCAAGTGTTTCTAACCACTTGAAGGAGATGTCGGGGGCTGCCGGGGGCTGCGATTATGACGTCATAAATTACGGTTTTCACTTGCATAGTTTCGTTCTATGAGATAACTTTTTGGGATTGCTGCGGGCGCAATATCTTGTCCACCTGCCTGTTGCAGCGCCTTTTGCAGCGTATCCACTTCTCAATGGAGGAAGCGTGATGAAAGGAATCAGGTATGTGTTTCCCGTAGTGCTGGTTTCTGCGATCTGGTTCATCACTCCCGCCCCTCTGCGCGCCGACGAGATATCCGACCTCAAAGAGCAGCTGGAAGCGGCAAAGCAGCTCATCATGAACCTCGAGCAGCGGATCGAACAGCTCGAGCAGAAGCAGGCTCCAGGTGTGCAGGCGGCGGCCCCAGGGGCTTCGGACAGGGCCGAATCCGCTGAGCCGGAGATGGAAGCCGAGGGGAGCTTCGAAATCTACGGTTTCGCGCAGACCGACGTGATCCAGGACTTCAACCGGGTGGATCCGGACTGGAACGCGACGCTGCGGCCCTCGAAGATACCGACCGCGGAAGGGGTTTACGGCAGCGACGGCGAAACCGTGTTCTCGGTGCGCCAGACCAGGCTGGGAGTGGCATCCGATCTGCCGACGCCGTACGGGGATTTCGGCGCGAAACTGGAAATAGACTTTTTCGGGGTCGGCTCCGACGCCGGCCAGACCACGGTGCACCCCCGTCATTTCTACGGCGAGCTCGGTTCACTGCTGGTGGGCCAGACCCACTCGCTGTTCATGGATATCAACGTGTTTCCGAACACCATTGACTACTGGGGACCTCCCGGCATGGTCTTTCTGCGCCACCCGCAGGTTCGGTGGACCGTGTTCAGCGGCGATTACACCTTCGCGGTGGCGCTGGAGGAGCCGGGAAACGACGTGAGCTGGGCGGTCGGCGACGCACCGGAGCTGTACGGCTCGCTGCAGTCGAAAAACGAGCTGCCGGACCTTACCGGCCAGATCAATTACCTGAACGACTGGGGCTACATCCAGCTCGGCGCGATTGTGCGGCAGGTCGGGTTCGAGACCACCGGAGGCGTGCGTGATCTCGAAGACGACAGCCTCGGCTGGGGATTCAATCTCAGCAGCAACATCAATACCTTCGGCTCGGATCGTCTGATACTCTCGACGGTGTACGGTGAAGCGATCGCCTCCTACATGAATGACGGCGGCAACGACCTGATCGTCGTCGACGGGCAGGCCCAAACCCTGCCGCTGCTCGGCGTTGTCGCCTATTACGATCATTACTGGACGGATTCCCTGTCGAGCTCTGTCGGTTACAGCTTTACCCGTGTCGACAACAATGACCGGCAGACTCCGGACTCCTTCAAACTCGGTCAGTACAGCTCCGTGAACCTGCTGTGGACGCCGACCGCCAACACGATGTTCGGCGTCGAATATCTCTGGGGTGCGCTGGAGGACAAAAACGGGGATACCGGCGAGGACCACCGGGTGCAGTTTTCCTTCAAATACAGCTTCGATCAGCTGTTTCCGGTTTCCTTGTAAACGCTGATGCCTTACGGTTACCGATGGGTCAAATCATGAGGAGGAGAGATGATATGAACCGCGTAACGAAGTCCGGGAGTTTTGTCTCCATCGTTCTGGCGTTTCTACTTGCCGCAGGGACGCTTCATGCCGGGCTGGATGCCGAGCCCCAGGATATCGAGAAGGCCTTGCAGAATGCATTCGACACCTACAAGGATCTGCAGCAAGGCGCCAATGCCGATTATATCCCGGCTCTGGCCAAGGTCGATCCGAACCTCTTCGGCATTGCGCTGATCACCGTCGACGGCCGCCTCTACACGGCCGGCGACGTCAAATCCGAGGTGTCTATCCAGTCCATCTCCAAGGTCTTTACGATGGCGCGGGTAATCCAGGATTCAGGTCCGGCGGCCATCGAGTCGAACATGGGTGTCGATGCGACCGGCCAGGTGTTCAACTCGATCGTCGCGGTCGAGCAGTACCAGGGATCCGAGATGAACGCGATGGTCAACCCGGGAGCGATCACCGCCACCAGCATGGTCCAGGGTGAAAACCGGGATGCCCGCTGGGGCAACATCATCAGCACCTACAGCGCTTTCGCCGGCAGGGAGCTGACAGTTCTCGAGGATGTCTACCAGTCCGAAGCGGCCACCAACCAGCGCAACCAGGCCATCGCCATGCTCATGTACGCGTACGGCCACATCAAGGGGGATCCGCTCGAGGCCACCGATATCTACACCCGGCAGTGCTCCGTCGGTGTCAATGCGACAGACCTCGCCGCGATGGCGGCAACCCTGGCCAACGGCGGTACCAATCCGGTCACCGGCACAAAGGTGATCGACGCCGACAGGGTTCCGCCGATTCTCGCGGTGATGGCAACCGCCGGACTCTACGACGACTCGGGGAAATGGCTCTACGCCACCGGTCTGCCCGCCAAAAGCGGGGTGGGCGGGGGAATTTTGGCGGTCTCCCCGGGCAAGTTCGGCATCGCCGTGATATCGCCGCCGCTCGATGCGGCAGGCAACAGTGTCCGGGCCCAGAAGGCGATCACCGACATCTCCAACGCACTCGGCGGCAACCCGTACGCGTATCGGCCGCAGTAGCAGGCTTCGGGACACCTGCAGCGGTGGAAAACGCGAGCGCTCACGCAGCCGGGACATGAGGCGGACCGAACCGATCAGCTCATCCCCTCGAGGCGGGTCGGGCGGCACCGATCGGGTGCCTGGAGCGGCCCGGTTCCTGGCTGTTCTGCTCTCTCTCTCCGTTCTGGTCACGCCGTCTTATGCGGAGGGGGATCCGGCCGCGCAGGAAGAATCGCTGGTCGACGGACTCGAATCGATAGCCGCGGAATTGCCGGAATCCCCTGGTAAGCTCGGCCGAAACAGCAGCCGGACCTCGAATGAAACCGACCTGCCGGCTCCGCAGCAGCAGGCTGAAACCAGCGTCGAAGGGGTGATCGACAGCCGCGACAAAAGAGCACGCGACCCGACCGCCCGCGCCATCTATCCCGAGGCGTATTACCGTATCCGGCGCCTGCTGAAGAGGTGGCAGGAGAAGCTGGGCCTGGAGGTCACCTTATCATACGATGTTGCGGGCCAGTACTACACCGACGACCTCGGAAACGAATCGGGAATTGCCGGCGACGCTTCGCTGAGCGGCAGGTGGCTGCTGTTCGGGCAGAAGTTCGACCTGCCGGTCTATCTCACCTTCCAGGTGCGCCGGAGGGATGCGCTCAGCAACATGCCGCCATCAGATATCGGCCCGGACACCGGTCTGTTCTGGAAGACCGTGTCGGGGTTCAGTGATGCCGGATTTCAGGTGCCGAACCTCTATTTCAGCCAGGAACTGGGCAAGCGGCGAGTGATCCTGCGCTACGGCCAGTTCTCGATCGACAGCTTTTTCGACAGTCACCGCCTCAGGAGTGCAAAGAAATATTTCCTGAACTATGCCTTTGCCGACAACCCCGCCGTCAATTTCCCGAGTTTCGGGGCCGGGGCGGTTCTGCAGTGGAACCCCAGTCGGCGCTGGGAGCTGACCGGCGGGGCCTCGAATATTCAGAGTGTCGATCAGAAAGATCAGGTCGATTTCGGTCTTGATTCCTCGGCGCTGTTCGAGGCGCTTCAGGCGCGTTACCGGCTCGCCTATGGGGAGGACCGCAGCGCCGAGTTGGGGGTGATGGGGTGGCACAACGCCAGCATACCGACAGAAGGTCTGAAGGAGGAGCAGGGAATCAGTGTAACTCTGGGGGTCGACGGGCCGACTCCCGAGGAGGAATTGATTTTCAGACTGGCATTGTCCGATGGCAACTCCACGCCAACCGATGTCCTTATGTTTGCCGGGTTCGGAAAGACCATCAATTCCTTCGATCAATGGGGCATCGGCGTTGCCGCCGGCCGCTCGACGGAGTCCTCCAAATGGCAGGTGATGTTTGAAACCTACTACCGCTGGTGGGTTTTCAAGGAACTGATGATCACCCCCGATTTCCAGTTGACCCTCGGTGAGCATCTCGGCCGGGATACGAGGGCGAGCATGGTTGCCGGGCTTCGATTCGGATTTATATTCTAGTAACCCGCCCTGAAAGGCCATGATCCCCGGGGGGATCATGGCCTTTCAGGGCAGCCTTACCTGTAACTTCTCAGCCAGGAGAATCATGGTGAAACGTTTTTTCAAGTTTATCGGCTATACCCTTCTCGGCATCATCGGTCTGGCAGTGATCGCGCTGGTTGCGCTGCGGTTCATTAGCGACGAGCAGTACAAAGCCTGGATCACCGGCGCCGCCAAATCCGCAACCGGACGGGAACTGTCCATCGACGGCGAATTCGAAATAAACCTGGGCACCAGCCTTTCCCTGCTTGCCCGGGACGTGCGTTTTGCCAATGCCGAATGGGGTTCCCGCAACGATATGGTCACCGTCGGCCGGCTCTACGCACAGGTTGAGCTGCTGCCCCTGTTCAAGGGGGTGCTCGATATGACGGTCGAGACAGACAGCCCCGACATCCTGCTGGAAACCGATGCCGACGGCACCCCCAACTGGGTGTTCGCACAGCCTGACGCCACAGCGGCGGAGAAACCGCAACCAGGCAAGGAGGAGGGCCAGAAAAGCCGACCGTTGCTGCCGATCAAGCCGTATATCAGGAATCTGCAGGTCAGCAACCTGGTGTTTGCGTTCAATGACCAGGCCGGCGGCACACAGCTCGACGCCGCTGTCGAGACCTTCCGTATATTCGTCGACGGCGGGCAGATCCCGCTCGATCTTGCAGCCCACTTTGAGGGGGCTCCGATCGTGCTGACCGGCTCGCTCGGCAACCTCGACCAGTGGTTCGACAACGAGCAGACTCCCGTGTCGCTGCAGGGACGGCTGAGCGAGGCGGAACTGGAGATCACCGGCACCGCCGGGCCGATCCTGCCGCAGCCCGAGGCGAACCTCGACATTGTCCTGAGCGCCGCCAAGCTCGATACCTTCAGCCCGTTCAGCCAGCTCGCCGGTGTCGCTCTTCCCGGGCTGGAAGGGTTCTCCGCCGCCTTGAACATGGCGGCGGCCGGAGGCAGGCTGTCCGTCCGGGACATCAACCTGGCATTGAACGACCCCCGTCTCAAGGCAAATCTTACCGGCAGGGCCGAGGATCTGACTGGAGCCGGCAATCTCGACCTAAAAGCAGTGATCGACACGGATTCGGCCGATGAGCTGCTTGCCAGCCTGGCCCCGCAGATACCCTATGAGCCGCCTCGCAGCGTCAAGCTCAAGGCGGCGGTCTCCGGGCACTTGAAGGCGTTGTCCATCTCTGACCTCGAACTGTTGGTCAGCGATGAAGGACTCGATGCGAGCCTGACCGGCGGGCTTGAAAATCTGCAGGCGCTGCAGGGAGGGAGTGCGGCCCTGGAGCTGCGTGTCGATTCCACCTCACTGATCGGCCGGTATATCGGACGGGAGGTACCGTCGTTCGGACCGTTCACCGGCTCTGCGAAACTCTCCTCGTCCGGCGATCGGGTGCGGCTCGAATCTCTGGTCGTGGACCTGTCGGACCCGCTGATCACCGCCCAGGTAAACGGTTCCGCCGGCAACATCGGCCGCGGCAGCGACAGTGCCTTCACGGTTGACGATATCGTCGTCAACGCCGATGTCGCCTCTCAGAACCTCAAGGGCATAGCTGAAAAATTCGGCGCCGCGCTTCCGGGGGAACTGCCCGCTTCATTGACCCTGCACGGTGCTGTAGCCGGGAACCTGTCGACGTTGTCGATCACCGACCTCGAGCTGATCGTGAAGGATGAGGGGCTGGATGTGAGTCTGACCGGCGGGCTCGAAAACCTGCTGGCGCCTCAGGGCGGGAATGTTGACCTGGAGCTGCGTCTCGATTCCACTGCCTTGATCGGCGGCTATATCGGCCGGGAGATCCCGTCGTTCGGACCCTTCACCGGGTCTGCGAAACTCTCCTCGGCCGGCGATCATATCCAGCTCGAATCTCTGGTTGTGGATCTGTCGGACCCGCTGATCACCGCACAGGTGACCGGCTCCGCCGGTACCATCGCAGGCGGGGGAGGCCAAAAATTTTCGGTAGATGACATCGTCATACACGGCCAGGCGGCCTCGCAGAATCTTCCCGGCATTGCCGAGAAATTCGGTGTCGAGCTGCCGGGGGAGCTGCCGGCCTCGCTTGCGCTGAGTGCCGACGCCGCCGGGAACCTTAATGAACTCACATTGGAAACCCTGCAGGCGGAGTTGCTCGACGAGGGGGTTGACGTGCAGCTCGCCGCTGCCGTGCAGAATCTCATCGACGTGAAGGGGGTCGAAATCAGCCTCTCCGGGAATCTGGCAGATACCGCCCGGTTATCCAAATATGCCGGCGTCAAGGTCCCGGGTCTGGGATCTCTGAATCTGCAGAGCCAGGTGGTTTCCACCGAAAGCGGCTATCGTCTCGACAACCTGGAATTGGGTCTGGATGGAGAACAGGCTGATCTGCAGCTCAAGGCGTCGATTGAAGATCTGTTCAAGCTGACCGGGATCAAGGTGGTTGCCGACGGTGATCTGGCGACCCTGGCGGCGTTGTCCGATCTCACCGGCGCTCAACTGCCGGACACCGGCCCATGGAATGCACAGATCACCGCCGATTCAGAAAATTTGTGGGAACGCCCGCTGATTTTTTCCGCCAAGGCAGGCGGGGAGGGCATCGATGCGACACTCAGCGGCGAAGTTTCCGATGTCAGGCAGCCGCAGAATTTTCAGGGCGAACTCGAGATCGATGTTGCGTCCATCGCCGATCTGCTGGCTATGATCGGCCGCACCGTTCCGGAAGACGCACCGCTGAAGCTTACCGCATCGGCGTCTGGTAAACCCGGCGAATACCGCTTCGACAGATTTGCGGTGGAGAGCGGGGACGCCGATATGGAGGGTGATTTCGCCTATCTGGTGCCGCCGGCGGGCGGCGTCGAGCGAAACAGCCTGACCGGCAGGCTGGCCATCAATAATTTCGACGTATCTCCGCTGCTCGCTGCAAAACAGCAGGAGGTCCAAGCGGCCGATGAAGGTGCGCCGGCGGCGGCTTCGCCGGAGGCAGCAGAGGATGCCGAGGCCGGGGACGACAAACCTGTCGAGGAGGGCAAGGAGAACACAGCCGGTCAGCCCAAGAAAGTCTTCTCCGATGCGCCGCTTACGGCCGGTGTCCTGCATGACTACGATGTCGATCTGAAGATCGATGCGGCCAACGTGAAAATCAGGGATGACGTGACGCTCAGCGGAAACACCGCCGTCAAGCTCGATAACGGGCAGCTGAGCATCGACCCGTTCGAGCTGAACCAGAGCGAAGGGGGGACCGGCAAAGGCTATGCCCACCTCGACGCGAGCGGCACGGAAGCCGTCCTCGATGTGGTTCTCAGCCTGGACAGATTCGTATCGCCGCTATTCGGCGGCCTGTTCGATGTCGACATGGACCTTGACAGCAGGGGAGCATCGCTGGCGTCGCTGATGGGCAATCTGAACGGGTATTTTGCCGCGTCACTGCATGATGTGGAACTGCGGAAGTCCTTCATGAGCCAGTTCGGGGCCGGGCTCCTGAACCATCTCAACCCGCTGGACAGCGATACAACGCTGCTTGAATGCGCCGTAGTGCGGTTCGACATCAAAGACGGCATCGCCGATTTCGAGAAGCAGATCGCCGCCCAGACCACCGAGGTCACATGGATCGGCGGCGGCACGGTCAATCTCAAGACCGAGGAAATCGATGTCGGTATCTCACCCAAGGCGAGAGGTGCGGTGAGTTCACTCACCAACATCGATCTGGCTTCCCTGGTCCACATCGGCGGCACCCTCGCAGAACCCAAAATCGGCATCGATCTTGCCGATGTCGCGAAGAAGTACGCCGGTTATACCGCGTTCGTCGCCACCGGCGGCCTGTCGTTTCTCGCCCAGAAGCTGGTGGAAACCGTGCAGGCCAACGTGGACCAGTGCGAGCGCATTCTAGAGGATCTCGGAAAAGATTAAGGGAGCGGGGCATGGACGGTATGAACAGAAAC
>JAJDNR010000062.1 GCA_022340565.1 Desulfofustis sp. | reverse complement strand
CCCGGTCCCATGCGCGCAGCCTGGGAGTGCTCTGTTCGCGGATCCCGACCTCTCCAGAGCCGTCACCTGCCGATGAGGCTGGCCATTTCTTTCTTGCCGGCGGGACTCAAGCCTAATTGATCCATATCTGACGACCATTGTTGCATGGTCCCGTATCCCCCTGTATAGCCGTTGAGGCGGGTAACCGCCGTGGAATTGACAAAATCGACATGCTGCGGATACAGGTTCTCCATCTCTCTTGCCAGGCTTCGATGACTTTTCAGCATGTATTTCTGATGATAGTCTTCTGCCAGCGTAAAGGACCTGACCGGTAGGATCGCGGTTTTGACCGGGCCGCCGGTTTTCAGCTCCAAATCCGCTTTCGAGGCCATTGCCACAGCGCGCTGCGCCTCATTTTCGTAGAAGATCGCGTTCATGTATTGCCGGGAATATGACGCTGATGACGGATCGTGGCTGTCCCAGAAAAGCGCCAATAGGTGCTTATAGGTAATCTTTCGGGGATCATAGTCCAGCTGAACCGCCTCGGTATGATCCCCAAGCTCATGGTAGCTGGGTGCTTTTTTATTACCGCCGGCATAACCGACCCGCGTCCTTATCACCCCATCGACGATCCCGAACCGGGATTCGACCCCCCAGAA
Source organism: Desulfofustis sp. (assembly GCA_022340565.1). GTDB lineage: Bacteria > Desulfobacterota > Desulfobulbia > Desulfobulbales > Desulfocapsaceae > JABDQA01. The sequence goes on along the minus strand of JAJDNR010000062.1, from coordinate 10,668 downwards.
TCAGCCGAGAGCGAACGTCGCCGTCTCATAAGCGGGAATCACCGCCTGATCGATTGGCGGGACCGGTGCTCGTCCCGCAGCGCTCGGCGATGCAGCGGCTGTGTGGCTGAGGAGCAGGCACGACATCGCGGCCGCGCGCCAAAAAAATCTTGCCAGCTTTGTATCTTTCATCCCATCACCTCTCTGCACGTGGTGTAATTTTATTCTGCCAAAGATTTCCCTTCCGGCAGTCTCGCTGATGTCGGACCGCATCGAGGGCCAATCGAAAAGCGGCTATGACACGCTGTGAATCGGAAAACTGAAGGTGAAACGAGTTCCTTCATGACGTTCACTGTCAACCGCTATATCGCCGCCGTGAAGATCCATGATCCGCTTGGCGATCGCCAGTCCCAGACCAAACCCTGACGCCGCGCCTGAAGCATCCTCCCTGCTGTCGAGTTTATAAAACCTGTCGAAAATGTGCGGTAGCGCGTCCTCCGGAATGCCCTCACCGGTATCGAAAACCTGGACGTTCATATAGTCCTCTGTGGGATTGAGGATCACGCTCACCGTGCCTCCTTCGGGGGTATGACGCAGGGCATTGCCGATCAAGTTCTCGAGCACCCGCTCCACCAGCCCGATATCGCCAATCACAGAGGCATGCCCTTTGCCGATATTCGACACCAGAGTGATGTTCTTCTTCTGTGCCGACAGCTCATAGTTCTGCACGACATCCTGTATCAGCTCTGCAATATTGAAGGGTTCAAGGTCGAGACTGGTTTCCCGGGCATCGAGGCTGGCCAACTCGAACAGATCATCGACCAGAGAGCTCAAACGCCGACAGTGCTTGCCCGCCACCTCGAGATACCTGTGCCGTTCATCCAGCGACCAGTCAAAGTCCTTGAGCTGCATGGTTTCGATATACGCTTTCAGCGTGGCCAATGGCGTTCGCAGATCATGCGATACATTGGCGACGAGTTCCCGGCGCATCAGATCATTTTTGTGCAGCTGCATGATCTGCTCTTCTATGCGCAGAGCCATTTCCCTGAACGTTGTGGATAGATGATCGATCTCATCACCGGGAGCGATGGCTGCCTTATCGTAGGGCAAGTCGATATTGGCCAGATGCTCGCCCCGTTTGAACGCATCCATCCCTGCAGCCAGTCGCTTCAACCTCCGGGTGAGCAGGGCGAATATCAGCAGGCCGATGATTCCGGCGGCAGCCACGGCGGCCACAATCAGCCAAATGGACGCCTTGAGAATGAAGCTGTCCTGGAATATGTGAGCAATACTGTCATAGTGCTCTCCCCCGAGGATCACATAGAGATACCCTTCCAGGTTCTCGCCCTGAAATATCGGGGCGGCGGAAAATACTTTGCGGCCGTCCGGGTTCCTGGGGTCGTCTCCGAACAGGGGCAAGGCACGGTCGCCGGACATCCACTGGTGCAACGGACCGAGTGACACCTGCTGGCGTTTGACTTTCCCGGGAGCGGCCGAATACTCGAGGACCTTCCCCTGCGGATCCAGGAGGTATAGTTCGATCGACGGATTGATCACCATCAGCATGTGAAAAATATCCTCCAGCGCCTCACGGTCGATGGTTCCACCCTTGATCAGGAGCTTTTCCTTGACGATATTTTCGGCCAGATCGATGTTGAGTTTCTGATCAACTTCCTGGTGATACATGCCGGTTGCGTAAATGATCAGCGCCACCATCAGTATTGCGACAAGAGAAAACAGAACGAGAACGACGGCGGCAAGCTTTGAATAGAGAGACGTGAACATTAGGCTTGTTCGGGTTTGATCGTCGTTTCGGCGAATTTGTATCCCACACCCCACACGGTCAAAATATATTCAGGCGATGACGGGTCTTTTTCTATCTTAGCCCTCAGGCGGTTCATATGGGAATTGACCGTGTGCTCATAGCCGTCGTGGCCATACCCCCACACCGTATCGAGCAGCTGGGCCCGACTATAGACCCGCCCGGGATTGTTGGCGAAATGCGACAGCAGCTCAAATTCCTTGGCGGTCAGATCAACGGGTCTGCCTCTGCACAGAACCGTCCGTTTGAAGGTATCGATGACCAGTTCCCCGACCTGGATAATGCCTCCCTGTCGTTCGTCGCTGGTCCGGATTTCGTCGATGCGCCGGAAGATGGCTTTCACCCGTGCCATCAATTCCTGGATGCTGAAGGGTTTGGTGACGTAATCGTCGGCACCGATTTCCAGGCCGAGGATGCGATCCAGTTCGGATGATTTCGCCGTGAGCATCAAAATGGGGGTATACACCTGCTTACCCCGCACCCGGCGGCAAATTTCCATTCCGTCAATACCGGGAAGCATCAGGTCGAGCACGATCAGGTCGTAGCTGCCCGATTCAGCTTTGTTCAGCCCGGCAACGCCGTCATGTGCGAGATCAACCTCCAGAGAGATATTTTCCAGGTTCTTTTTAACAACGCTGGCAAGATCCTGGTTGTCTTCAATGACGAGAATACGGCGTGGCATGCGCTTTCCCAGATGGTGGTTTTACCTCGTTTCATTGATGCTGCCCGATACCGGATGGTGCCTCTGTCAAGGCCGCCGGTCGATGATGCAGGTCCTTTAAGAATCGTCATTTTTATGGCCATGTCCAGGGATAGGATGATTGAATCTCAAGCACTGCGCACCTCGGCCCTGCTGCATCCGGCGCCGGATCGCCAGCCAGATCACGAGCGCTGATATGCCGCAATCGTGACCGCCGGTACAGCTAGTATATGCCCTGCACTTCACGCAAAACTCACGAATCTATAACAAAACTATCACGACAGCGGTTTGCTCCTGGTGAAAACGGTTCTGAGGCCGCAATAACCTGCTTTGGGCCCGCCAGGATGGCAACTCCTTGACAGCCATATTTCGGTAAATAACATGTGTATTGATACCCAACCTGAGCCCCCGAGGATCCATCCCAGGATAGACAAGGGGTTAAAAGAACACAATGGTGCGCATATGAGAACCCACATAGTCGCCATCTCCATGGTCTGTCTCTTCATGGCGGGAGCCTCGTTCGTTACGCCACCTGCGACTTCTTCAGACAAGGACGCGGTGGTCCTGGATGGCATGGTCTTCGTCGGCCATGTCGGGCCCGTCGGTAAAGCCGCCAATGGTGAAGATGAAATCGTATTCCAGGATGGGCTTTTTCTGTCAACAAGCTGCGTCAAGTATGGTTTCGGAACTGCACCTTATGAAGCCCACAGGGAAGGAGACGTCATTGTCTTCAGTGCGACAGTTAAGAGCTCAAAGCATGGACAGATTGAGTGGCATGGAACGATACGGGGGGAAGAGATTCAAGCATCCTATACCTGGACAAAGGATCGTTGGTACTGGTTTGACGCCAACGAACAAAATTGGCTGAAGGCAACGCTCAAAAAAGACCTGTAGATGCTGCGCCTTTTATACCGGCACCTTGACGATTGCAACCGAGACATCATCTTCTTGTCGTTGAGTTCCCCGAAATCGGTCGATCTCTTCAATGAGTCTATCGCAGAGCTGCAGAGCCGATTGGTCTGAGTGTTCCTGTAACACCTGTTCAACCCGCTGCTTCCCGAACCATTCGCCTTCCGGGCTGCTAGTTTCCCATATCCCATCGGTCCCGATCAGGATAGTATCTCCTGGCTCAAGCCCGCTCATTTCGTTCAGCTTATATTGAAACGTCCCGTCCAGGCCTAGTATCAGCCCTGGTCCACCGAGGTTGGTAAGGGTCTTTTTCTCCCGCCTGAGCAGCCAGGCAGGGTCATGTCCGGCCCGAACCCACGATATCGAAGAGGTTCGGGTATCAATCTCGAGGATGAACAGCGTCACGAATCTCCCCGTGTCTTCCATATCGGCGGCAAGCCTCTCGTTTACTGAACTGATCAAACTCGCGAGATTGGTGTCAACTTCATAACGACCGCGAACCAAGGCCCGTACCGTAGCCATCAAGAGTGCCGCACCAATGCCGTGACCTACGACGTCCCCTACAACGACGCAGACCTTCTCATCCCCGCCTTCGATCACATCAATATAGTCTCCTCCGGTTTCTTCGCTGTAGCTTATCCTGACCCCGATATCCAAGCCGTTTACAGCAGAACAAATCTGCGGGAAGAAATTATGCTGGACTTCCTCTGCCACCGCCAGGCCCTGGCGCATGCGTATCCCCTCCTCCAGTTGTTCCGTCATCGAGTTGAAGGCATCCGCCACCATCTGCCGTTCGTCCTTGGCCTGGAACCCCAGCCGAGCAGAAAAATCACCGGATGACACACGCTTGAAAGCTGATATCATTTGAAAGAATGGCTCGAGCATGCTTCGTGATCTGTAGGCGGCAACGATCACCATGAAGATTACGACCATGGACACGATCAGCAGGCTATCCAGGCTCAGCCATTTCCCCAGGCGCCCCGGATGCCGCGCAATCTTGAACAGCACTTCTCGCTCGGGCAGGATATTCATGATTCCCAGACCGATCCTGGTGCCGGAGAAGGCCCAGAGTGCCGGTTCTCCTTTGTACGGGATGCGAACGTATCCGGTCTCGCCGTACTGCTGCCCTTTTAAGAGTGCGGATATCTCCTGATCATAGGAAGGGGGCGGTGTAAATCCGAAGCGTGCAACGCTCCAGCGTTCTCTATGAGGAGCCGACCTGATTGCCAGAACAGGTAGATGAGAACTCGCATCCTGGTCGGAACCACCCCCCAGCAACAGACTATGTGTATACTGAGCCCACGAGGATACCGGTTTCACCTGCTCGAGCAGAGCCATGATATCAACTGACATGGAGATAATGCCAAGACTGTTGCCGTTTTCATTTACCACCTGTTGCCCAAGGGTGACAACGAGGGCTTCAGCTGGTTCTTCGACTGCCGCATCTCCAACGATCCACACGATTTCCGAGGAGTCCGTAAACAACGTTTCCGTAATCGGCTGGGCCATCGTCCGAGAAACAGCAGGATCAGGATAGGATTCTATGATCTCTCCATCCATGCTGCAGAAATGCAGAGAGACCACATCGTCACGATAGTGCCGGAGCTGCTCGAACAGGAAGGGTAACTGCTTGCTCAAGAGCAGTCTCAAGCCATGTTCACCCTCACTGGAGGAAATGCCGGCTTGTGATGCACGTGCCTCAATCGTGTCCCGGCTCCTGTGGAGGTGCCTTTCCAATACACTAAATTCCCTGTCGAGATTAACGCGGTAGTTGTCGGATGCTACCTGCAGCTCCTTTGCCGTCGTCTGGAGCAGCAGAACCGTGGCGATTTGGAAAATTTCATTGCCAAATTTCTCGAACAAGCGCTGATTGATCAGGTAATAACCAAGCAGTGGCACGACACTGAAAATCACTAAAATGAGCAGAAACTTTGACCGGATACCCATGACTCATCCCAGGCAATAAGACGGAGAACGACGCAGGGAACTCCCTGAGGAGCGGCACAAGAGCCTGTCCTGAGATCATACGGACAGACAAATCATTGAAAAGAACATAAGGAGCGGATCGAGAGAAGACAAGCGCGTGGGGAATCTTCCCCGACTGTGATCAGTTCACGTATGATCTCAATGACAAGCGTTTAGACGATAATCCTTGCCGTTTACCCTCATTTAAGCCGCCTGAACCGGTCCCACTTTTGTTTGATTTCGGGCCAGAACGATCCCCCCAGATCCCGTGTGCGTTTCGCCTCATCGCGGCCGATAAACGCCTCCACCGCACGTCCGTAACTCGGTCTCGCCCTGGAGGCCTCCAGCCAGCTGCTGACGCAGGGATAGCGCTCTTCCCAGAAACCGGATAACCCTAATCGATCGAGCCTGTCAACGTAGGCGATAACGGCGGTATCAGCCAGGCTGTAGGTATCGCCGGCCAGCCAGCCGGCCTGGTCCAGAGCCGTCTGCATATCCTCGAACATCCGCTGCAGCGTGAAAAAATCCCCATCCAGATGAGACGATGATATGCCGTGTTTGATCAGATCTCTGCGCTTGGCGGCGGCCCTCGGATTGGGCATTTTTTTTATGGAATGTTCAATTTCCTCCGGCGTCTTGCCTGCCAGGATCTGCTCACGCCCGGCGGTGGCAAAGGTCATGGTATTGATCGCCGCGTGCATATCAAGCGTGCGGAGCAACCACAGTCGCGCTCTTGTCTGGGCTCTGATATCAGCCGGCATCAGTCTGTTGCGGTCGTTCAACAGGTCGAGGTATTGCAGGATCACACTGGATTCGATGACGATAAATCCATCATGGTCAAGGGTCGGCACCACGGCGTTAGGGTTCAGCTTGAGGTATTCAGGGGTAAATTGTTCACCTTTACTCAGATCGATCAGACAGCTTTCCCAGTCCAGTCGTTTCTCGGCAAGGCCGATTCGAGCCTTGATGGAACAGACGCTTGATTTGCCATGATACAGTTTCAGCATGTGCGGGTCCTCTGGTGACTTGTTTCAGCAAGGCGGGCACGGGCATCGAGATGCCGCTGCCAAACGATTGTGGATATTGAAGTGTTAACCGCGCATCTCTCTGGCCTTTGAGGGTTTGTTGTCTGGACTTGTGTCAACCCCATCCGGCCATCAACCTGAAACGGTTCTCGGCAGCCACAGTGCCACGCCCGGCCATATGAGTATTATGGCCATGATTACGATATCAAAGACAATATAGGGAAAGGCGGCCTGACATATATCGGGGAAGGTGACGTCATCATCGGTGACGCCCTGCATCACGAACAGCAGCATACCGAAGGGAGGGGTGATTTGTCCCATCTCCAGATTGATCAAGATAAGAATCCCGAACCAGACCGGGTCGAATCCCAGTGCAATGGCGATGGGCATGAAAACCGGCAGGCAGATCATCATGATCGACACCGACTCCATGAAGGTGCCGAGAAAGGCGACGATGACCAGCATGACCACGAGAATGAGCAGCGGGGGCACCGGCAGCCCCTGCACCGTGTTGGTCAATTCACTCGTCGCCCCGGAGAATGCCAGGATGCTGCTGAACGTTTTTGAGGCGGCAATGATCATGAGTGCCATTACGGTGATGCGGATGGAGCCCTGCAGCGAGTCTTTGATCACCTGCCAGTTCAGTCTTCCGTAAAGAGCGGCAACAATAAACGTGGCGATTACACCGGATGCCCCGGCTTCGGTCGGCGTTGCCAACCCCAATACGATGAAGCCGACGACCATGAAGATGATGAATCCGATGGGAAAGAGATACTTAACCGTCAGTCGGAGCTTGGTTACCAGCGGGATCGATTGGACCTGATAGGAAGGCGCGATGGATGGATTCATCCAGGCTCGCAGGACGATATAAACGGCGAACATGATACCCAGCATGAGGCCCGGGATTATGCCGGCGAGAAGAATCTGACTGACTGAAATCCTACCGATACTCGCCAGCAGTACGGCAAGGGCGGATGGGGGAATCAGCATTGCCAGACCGCCGACCCCCAGGATCGGCCCGACTGACATGGAGGTTTTGTATCCTTTCTTCTTCATCTCCGGCAGCAGTACCGTCCCGAGCATGGCCGTGTTCGCCATGGTCGAGCCGCTTGTTGCCGCAAAAATAGTCCCCGTAGTCGCTGCGACAAGGCCGAGGCGGCCGGGAATTCTTCCCAGCCATTGATCGACGATTTCAATACTGTTGTTGGCAAGTTTGGAGTGAAACATCAGTTCGCCCATCAGGATGAACATCGGCACCGGCGCCAGCGTAAAGGTGGAAAGTGATGAAAAAACGTTCAGGGTCATCTGATTGAGTCCCAGTGGTCCCATAAAGACCAGAATTCCCAGAAGATCCACCAGCAGGAAGGAAAAGGCAATGGGAAATCCCAGCAAAAGAAGACCAATCAAACCACCGATAAAAAAGGTCAGAACAACCCACCATTCCATTTTCGTATCCCTTACGGGCGGTATTTGTGCCACATGGCAGATTCGGGAGCGTCAGTACCTCTTCCCCGCTACGGCTCCAGGTCGATATCCGGCCTCTGCAAGGTCCGGACGAACTTTGCCAGGAACTGTAGCGTCAACAAAAAAAAGCCCAGAGGGATAATCGCCAGGACATATCCCTTCGGGACATCCACAGCCATGGTATCAATCACCTGCCGGGCGATGTGGTCACGTGCCGTTACAAAACCGTACCAGCTGAAAATGCCGCAGAGAACGGTACCGACGAGATTGTTAGCCATCTTCAGTATCCGGTTGGCCTTCGGTCCCAGGCGGTCGGTCAGGACAGTCAGAGAGATGTGTTTATCCTCAGCCAGCAGCCAGGCTGTTCCGAGAAAGGTTATCCATAACAGTGCATATTCATTGAACTGGATAACCCAGATGGGATTTGGAATCACGGTCACCCGGGCGATTATCGAATAGCCGATTGAACCGGTAATGAACAGCAGGAGCAAAGAGCCCAGCAGCGCGAAAAAACGGCAAGCCCTGTCCAATAACGATATCACGTTTTTCTTCCCTTACCGACCGCTTCGACTGGTCTCGCCGAGGGCCCGACTTCTGTCAAGCACTCAGGCAGCAAGCGAAACATGCGGCCCTGAAATGTGAATGGCCGGCTTATCGACGGTTCCGAGCATGACGGGCCGACAGCAGCCCGGGAACAGATATAATCGGCTGTCGATCTCACCGCTTCAATCCGTATCCCGGGCCTGATCCCGTTTTGAGGTGATCTTCGTTCTATCCAATGACTACTGGATCAAACTCAGAATCATCTTCGCCTCTTCAGGCGCTTTGGCGGAAATAGCCTCGGCCAGCGCCTTGTCAGCCTGATTTTTAAAGGCTGCCGCTTCCTCCGGTCCCAGTTCGTTGAAGGTCATGCCTGCCTTTTTGAACTCGACCAGTTCTGCTTTGAACTGCTCCTGCTTTGTCTCGATATTGTAATGCGCCATCATGTCCGCCTGCTTGGTCAGCAGTTCCTGCAGGTGAGCCGGCAGCCCGTTCCATTTATCGAGATTTATCAGAATAAACTGACACGGCTGATAAAAACCTGGGAATACCATGTACTTCGAAGGTTTTACCAGACCGAAATCGCGGATCGTTTCGGCGGGCAGTATGTAGCCGTCAATTACCCCCCGCTCCATGGCGGTCAAAATATCCGGAGGAGGCATGCCGACCGGTGATGCCCCGGCAGACTTCAAGAACGGTACGGGTGTGGCCGAACTCCTGATATTTTTACCCTTCAGGTCGGCAAGGCCGGTGATCGGTTTGGTCAGAAACATATAAAAAAGGCTTCCGGTCCCGACCCTTCCCAGCATATGGGCATTGGCTTTTTCGTTGTGCAGCGTGTTCAGATAATCAAACACGCCCGCCGCTCGTTCCTCCCACGGCATCTTGTTGGTGAGACTCATCAGGTCTATTTCGGGGATGATCGATGTGTAATAACTGCCTGCGGTAAAGACCATATCGATCACACCTGTGCGGAGGGCTTCGACCTGTTCGCGGTTGTCGATTACCTCGCCGGCGCCTTTATAAACCAGCTTCAACTCGCCGGGATAGTTCTTATCCGCGTCTTCCTGCGCCAGTTCGAGGAATTTGAGGAACTGGACCGACTCCGATGCCGATTTCGGCCAGGCGGTCAACGAGTTAAGGGTGAAGGTTTCAGCAGCCGCCTGATTCAGGGGCGATGAAATAGCGAATGCCGCTATTCCAAGCAACAGCAACCACGGTGTCCTTTTTACCAAATGTCTCATCATATAACCCTCCCGAGATCGTGTTTGATTCGCCAATCCGGCCTGATCCTGCCTATCAGGAATAACCGGCGAATTACAACTCCATCTGATCGATACGTGTTTAAAATTCGGCAGGAATTAAAAACGATGTCGATAATTAGCCGCAGCCTCTTTGTCCTTCATCTCCATTCCGGCTACCAGGATGCTCCGTGCCACACCTGCCACCAAGAGGCGTGCAACCGCCTCACTGTCAAGGTTGACGGATCAACCGGCTGCAAGCGTCTCCCGCACCACGGCAGCGTCTGTGTGCAATGTTTCGGCGGTTGCCTGCAACCCGTCCCGTTCACCCGCGGTCAAGTGGTATTCCAATATTTCGCTGACCCCGTCTCTTCCGAGCACCGCGGGGACTGACATGCTGATATCGTTCTGGCCATATTCACCGTCCAGTACAACCGAGCACGGTAAGACCACCTGCTGGTTCTCGACAATGGCTCTGACCATCGTGGCAAAGCCGACAGCGCAGGTCCAGCCGGCGGTTCTGCCGGCCTTCAGCGACTCGAATTTTTTTATCATGTCGAACATGCCGGAACGTATTCTCTGTTTGGCACCTGCGGTCACCTCGACAGATCTGTTCCCGACTTTCACGGAACTGAACAAGGGAACCTGGGTACTGCCATGCTCGCCGATTACCAGGCCATCGATTCCGGCCGCCTTTTCATTCAGCTCTTTTGCCAGGGTCTGTCGAAATCTGATGGTGTCGTTTATCGAATAGCCGATAAGTTTGCTCCGCTCAAAACCACCGGCAAGGTAGGTTGCATAATTCAGGGCATCAACCGGGTTTACGCCGGTCAGCACAATGGCGTCAGGACAGTACATCCGTATCTTCCGGGCAATCTCTTTGACAAATCGTGTCTGCTCCCGAATCTTTTCCCGACGATCAAGGTTCAGGGGCACGTGCGCACCCGCTACATTGATGATCACATCCGTACCCGGCAGGTCTTCATAACCTCCGGCTGTTACGCTGATCCTGTCCATTGAGGC
>JAJDNR010000046.1 GCA_022340565.1 Desulfofustis sp. | reverse complement strand
GATATTTCACGAGTTGAGACGGGCTGGGAGAACTGCGACGATCCCGGGCAAAAAACGATTTGCGCTCAGCACCATGATTCAGGTAAATCAGGGGACGGAGCCCTGCTTACCAACCTGCCATCCACCGCACACCCTGGCCTGACATGGATGGAAAATCCAGAAAAAAACCAAAACAATAATGAACATCAAGCTATTGCCTGCTATTATCGGCTAGATACCAAAGCTAACCAAGGAATGCGACATGACCCATCCACTTACCCCATCGCAACTGCAGCAGCTGCATCAGTGGTTCGGCAGCGAACGTTTTTCGACCGGCAATTCGGCGCGTGACCTGCACATCTCAGACATATCTCCGCACGCCTGCGAGCCGCCCTCCGGCGTCGTCTGGCCTGAAACCACGGAGGAGGTGTCGAACCTGCTCACCTGGACCTACCGGGAAGGGATCCCGGTCACCCCGTGGGGAGCCGGCACCAGTACCGAAGGGAACCCGCTGCCGGTGGCCGGAGGCCTGGTCGTTGATATGACCCGGATGAACCGGGTACTGGACATCCGTTCCGAGGACCTGCAGGTCGATGTCCAGCCGGGTGTGTTCCGCAGGGCACTGAACAAACAACTCGCCGACACCGGCCTGTTCTTCCCGGTCGATCCCGGTGCCGACGCAACCATAGGCGGTATGATCGCCAACAATGCGTCCGGGGTAAAGACGGTAAAATACGGCGCCACCAAAGACTATGTGATGCGGATGACCATCGTGCTGCCCGGCGGAGAGACCATAAAAACCGGCAGCCGCGCCCATAAATCATCGTCGGGATACGACCTCGGCAAGCTCTTCATCGGCTCGGAAGGCACACTGGGCATTGTTACCGAGGCAACACTGAGTCTCAGCGGCGTACCCGACAACCAGCTCGCGGCCGTCGTCACCTTCGGAGATCTCGAGTCGGCCTCCGAGGCGGTGGCGATGATCATCGGTACCGGGCTCGAACCGGCGGCGCTCGAGCTGCTCACTGAAGGGCTGATCGAACTGATGAACCGGGAAACGGACCTCGCCCTGGCTGTCGCCCCGTCGCTGTTTTGCGAATTTCACGGTATCAGCCGAACAAGCCTCGAGGAAACCGCCGTCGTAGCCAGGGAAATCTGCGAGGATTGCGGTTCGCGTTCTTTTCGCTACGGTATTGACGAGCAGGACCGCAGGAACCTGTGGCGTGCCCGTCACGAGGCCTGGGAAACGATCAACCGGGCCCACCCCGGCAAACACACCCTTATTGTCGACGCCGCGGTACCGATATCACGCTACCCGGAAATGGCGGTTTTCGCAGACCGCAAGGTCCGGGAACTGGGGGTGAGCGGCTATGTGTTCGGCCATGCCGGAGACGGCAACCTGCATGTGGTGATGGCAGGAGATCCGAGTGACCCGGAAGAATGGTCGCAGCTGGAAGCCGTCAATCATGCGGTTGTGGAAAAGGCAATCCGCCTGGAAGGAACCTGCACCGGCGAACATGGCGTGGGGATCGGCAAACGCAAATTCATGGCGATGGAACATGGGGCGAGTCTTGGCTTGATGAAACGGATCAAGGACTTGATCGATCCCAAGGGATTGATGAATCCGGGCAAAATATTTCCGTAGGAATGTCAGCGCGCCTCCCGTGGGTTGGTAGAAAACTCCCGGAAACTGGTCTCTCTCAGACCTGCAGAGCACGATCAAAGCGAAAATTCAATCATCTCCAGAAAAATCCGGGTTTGTCTTGACGATCCGGTCAACAAAGCATTATGCTGCGGTCTATAGTTATCACAGAATTTGAGACCCACTGAGCACCTGGAAACACGGGCAGGGGAGATGACCATGGAAAAACGCGAGCACCCCCGAATGGATGTTCTCGAACTGCAGGCGGACATCTCGGACGGCAACGATTTCTTCGCCGGAACCGTGAAGAACATCTCACGCTTCGGCCTTGCTATCGCCGACATCCCCACCGAACTGAATCACAACGCCGACATCTATTCAGTCATTCTCGACGGCCCGGGAATCCACTTCAAACTGCTCGTCCGCCCAGTCTGGGAAGCTGCTGACAAAGACCGAAAGACCATCGGAGCCCTGATCGAAAACAGCCCGTGGACCTGGACCGAATACGTGATGGGGAAAGAACCGCTGACCAGCTGAACCCCGCCCCGAGTCCAGCCGTAAAACCAATCCCGAACCAAATCGAGTGACTGAGGGGACAGTCCCCAGCCTGTCACATCTCCACCCTGCGGGCGAGTCGATACGGCCTAATCACGCGACTCTTTTGAGTGAGGCAGAGCACCTTTACAGCCCTCCCCAGGTCCCCGTGGTTCGCAGGCCGTCTCAACTCGTGAACGTCAGGCTGAAGCGAAACGGTACCCGCCCGATCAGAGTTTTCCGAACATATAGCGGAAGTAGGACGCGCAGATGCCCTCCTGGGCGACCATGCACGGTCCCACCGGATGTTTTGCGGTACAGGACACGCCGAACGACGGGCACTCGGCAGGGGTGGTGCGGCCGGCCAGAATGTCGGCGCACTGACACTGGAGTTCTTCCTCGCCCTTTTTAAAGCGCACGTTGAACCGTTTGACCGCATCATAGAGCGACAGCTCATCCCTGATCACGAAGCCGCTCCCTTCGATGGAGCCAAGCCCTCTCCAGTCGGTCTCGACGGCAAAGAATACCTCCGACATCATGCGGCTGTGCTGAAGAGTCTCATCGGTCTGCATGATTCCGTTGAAAGGGTTGCCGCGGGAAGGCTGGCCGGATCTGATCTGTTTGACAATCGAGATCAGCCCCTCGAGGATTTCTGCAATGGAGAAACCGGTCACCGCACAGGACAGGTGGCGACGTTTGGCCAGGGCGGCATAGGCACTGCTGTCGGTGATGCTGAGGATGTGCGCCGAACACAGCAGTCCCCTGATATTGAGTTCCGGGTCGCGCATCAGGCTGTCGAGCGACGGGGGAAGCAGCCGGATGGACGGGATCACGCAGAAATTGTCGATCCCTTCACTGGCCGCCTCGAGTATGGTTTCCGCCACATCGGGCGCCGCTCCTTCGAACCCGACGGCGGTAAAGACGACGATCTTGGACGGATGTTTGCGGGCCAGATCGAGCGCTTCCACCGGGGCGTCGACGACCTCGACCAGGGCCCCTTTGTTTTTTACCGAGGCAAGTGATTCCCTGCTCCCCTGCACCCTGAGCAGGTCCTCACAGGTGGCGGTGATGACGTCGGGCTGTTTGGCGATCTTGATGAAGGCGTCGATATGCCCTGCCGGCATCACGCAGATGGAGCACCCGGGTCCCGACACGATCTCGAGATTATCCGGGAGAATATCGTCATCACGATATTTGAGAAGCGTCCGGTTTTGGGTTCCGCAGATGACCATTACCCGGATCGGACGATCGACCAGCGCATGCAGTTCCTCAACGAGGGACTTGGGAACCAGTTGTTCAATCGAATGCTGCGGACCGTTCATGAATTACCTGTGAATCCGGATCCGGATCATCAGCGCCGGGGCCGGACGATGGGATTGACGGAAGCAGGATCAGCCCTGCTCCGCCTCCTTTCGCATTTCCTCGAAATAGTCTGACTCGCTGATTTTCTCGGCCTCCAGAACCTCGATGTCGGCCCTGGTCAGGTGGAACATTCCGCAGGCCGGACAACTGCCGTCGAAATTGTCGCCGACCGCCCGGGACTTCAACTCGTCAATGGTCATATGATCCACGTAACCGCAGGCGCCGCTGGGATTTTCGGCACGCACCCGGACCCTTCCGGATCTCTTTTCTCTTTCAATCATAAGCGCTCCGTTTTCCGGACTCCGTACGGGCATGCCAGACACCGGGAACCGCTCGCTCTTACCCGCGATTCAGCTCCGCCGACCCGATTCCCTGTTTCACCCGGCCTCTGTTTGATACCCAAAAATAGATAACGAGTCAAGGATATGGAATCTGTTAGTTCTTGATCGTATCTACCACCGTTCCACTGGCATCGATGATGTCCATTGCCATCGGGATACCGCCATCCAGGCGGTGCGTTGCGCACGACATTCACGGGTCGTAGGCCCTGACGGCCATCTCCACCTTGTTGAGGATGCCCTGGTCGTAGACGCCGTCTTTGATCAGCGCCGCAGCCGCCTGCTTCACGCTCATGTTCATCGGCCCGATATTGTGGGTGGTGCCGACGATCAGGTTGGCGGATTCGATGCATCCGTCGGCATCGGTGGTGTAATCGTGGATCAGGGTGCCGCGCGGCGCCTCCACGACACCGACGCCTCGCCCCGCGCCCGGAGTGACCTTGGCTCGTACGTCAGTATCGGTGATAGAGTCCCACTCGAGCAGCTCGATGGTTCGTTCACAGGCATACACCAGCTCGATGAGGCGGGCATAGTGATACAGCAGGGTGGCCTGGGCCGGACGTCCGAAATCGCTTCTGAACGCTTCCAGCGCTTCCTGGGCCTTCGGCGTTCCCATCTTATCGCAGACGTTGACACGGGCCAGCGTGTTGGCCCGGTAAATGCCCCTGGGATCGTCGAGATCAAGCGAGAAGCCCTCGTTCCAAGATTTGGCGTAGGGCATCTTCCCGTAACCCCACGGCTCGACATGTTCACCGAGATAATCGAGGTAGTCGTCACCTTCGAAATCGGTGCAGCTGCCGTCCGGCTTCATCAGCCGTTGCTTGCCGTCGAACAGCCGCAGTGATCCGTCCTCACGATCGACCGTGCCGAGGAAACCGGTGGTGATCGCACCGAGTTCTGCGATCACCTCGAGGTATTTGTTGAATACGTTGTTTCTGGCAAAATCGAGTGCGAACAGGGAAAAATCGAGCAGCGTCCGTGAATCCTTCAGCATCTGCCGCCGCTCCGCCTCGGGCAGCGGCTTGGAGAAGCCCCCGGTGACCGCGGCAACCGGATGGATCGCCTTGCCGGCAAACCGCTCTATCATCATCTGCCCGAGCTGGCGCATCTTCACGACGCGTCCGGCGAGTTCCGGTGCTGCCTTGACAACACCGATCACGTTGCGCACCGAATAGTCCGAATCGGGTCCGAGCACGAAGTCCGGTGCGGCGAGAAAAAAGAAGTGCAGGATCTTGTCGTTGATATGCGCCATCACCTGCAGCAGTTCACGCAGCTTGGCGCCGGTGGGCGTCGGGGTGACGCCGAAGCAGCCGTCCACCGCCTTGTTGCCGGCGGTGTGGTGCATCCACGGGCAGATGCCGCAGATACGGCTGACGATGCGGGGCACCTCCTCGGCCGGCCGCCCCTCGATGAATTTCTCGAACCCCCGCAGGGACATCAGGCTCATGTAGGCGTTCTCGACGTTGCCGCTGTCGTTCAGATGCACCGATATACGGGCGTGCCCCTCGATCCTGGTGACCGGCTGTATCTGCAGTACCTTAGCCATTGTCAGTCCTCCCTGTCACCGCCTGACGCAGCGGGCGGAGCTTTCCATGCGCCCCGCTGAAGCGCAGCAGGGAGCGGCGATCGACCACCGAATTGCAGTCGATACCGTTGCTGGCCAGCGCATTCATCATATCGA
Organism: Desulfofustis sp.; assembly: GCA_022340565.1. GTDB lineage: Bacteria > Desulfobacterota > Desulfobulbia > Desulfobulbales > Desulfocapsaceae > JABDQA01. The sequence continues at coordinate 19,784 of JAJDNR010000046.1, read as the reverse complement.
GCATCTGATTGCCTTTCGGCAGCACCGGACCAAAACAGCCGCGGCACGGGACCCGCGCCTCGATGCAGCTCGGTGCGCCGTACTTGGCGCATCCTGCGGCGGTGACCGGCCCCATGCACATGAAGCCCTGCTCGAGCAGGCAGCGCATGTCGCTGACCGGTTTGGCCGGATCGAACTGGACGTTTTCGATGAACCGTCTGACCTTGTGCATGCCGCCTTTGCCTTCGCGCCTGGTTGGACAGGTGTCGCAGACACTTTTGGTCGGCAATTCCGGCTCCCTGTTTTCCAGCAGCGCGGTGATCGCTTCGGCGATGTGCGCCGGGTTGGGAGGACAGCCGGGCAGCATCAGGTCGACCGTGATCTTTTCGTCGAGCGCATAGGTCCGGTCGAGCAGTGCCGGCACACCCTGGTCCGGCAGGCTCACTCCCGGGTCAGTTGACGATGTCCGGTACACCTCGGCAAAACTCCTGGCTCCATCCTGGCCGTTCATCAACGCCGGAATGCCTCCGTGGGTCGCGCACGATCCGAGCGCGATCAGGACCTTGCATTTCCTGCGCATCTCTTGGAGCACCTCGACATGCTCTTCATTGGAGACCCCGCCGGTGACGATGCCGACGACCGCTTCCGGGATCTGCAGATGCCCGCCTTCATCCCCGCACTGGCCGAAATATTTGTGATCCATGATGACCGGCGCATGGACCACCTCGAGATGTTCGGTCAGCAGCGGCACCAGCTCCTCTCCGATGTTCAAAATGGCGATTTCGCAGCCGGAGCAGGAACTCAGCCATTCCATGGCAGTCGTTACCCCCATCTTCTCCTCCCTTATACGGCCTGAGTGTTGTCGCGGACCGGGCCCAGCTTTCTCACCTTGTCGGTCATTGCAGTCACGGCGCTGACGAATTTATCGGGTTCCGCCGAGGATACCCAGGTGATCGTGAAACGCTGGGCATCGTACCCGTAATCCTCAAGCAGCTCGCTGATCACGTCCGCTCGGGCCATCGCTTTGTAATTACCGTCCAGGTAATGACATTCGCCGAGGTGTCAGCCGAGCACCATGACGCCGTCGGCGCCCTGGTCCAGGGCATCGGTGACGAACTCGGGATGAACCATACCCGAACACATCACCCTGATGATCCGGACATTGGCCGGATACTGCATCCGCAACGTCCCGGCCAGATCGGCGGCGGCGTAGGAGCACCAGTTGCAGCAGAATGCTATGATCTTCGGTTCAAAACTCATTGGTCGACTCCTTTATTGTTTGCAGGATGCGATCGATTCTAATTTGAAATTACGATGTTCGGCCACGTTCAAGGCAGCTCTGAACACGATTCCGCAGGCATGGTCATATGGCGAGGATAACATGTTCATAGGCAACGCCGAGATGAGGCGAAAAGACAAGGTTAAACGGCCAGCGCCGCTTCGATCTGGGCGCTGATCTGTTCCATCGTGAATCCCTGAACGGCAACCCCCCGCTTCGGACAGGTTCCCTGACAGAGCCCGCAGCCCTTGCATTGAGCCTTATTGACGCTGATATATTTTTTTTCTGCCGGCGCACCGCCGCCGGCCGATCCTTCAACCAGGGTGATGGCGTGATACGGGCAGACATCGATGCAGAGCGCACAGCCGTCGCAATATTCGAGGTTAGGCTCGGCCTTGACCGCATCGAGGCTCACCTGCGAGCGCGACAGCAGCGTCGCTGCCCGCGCCGAGGCTGCCAGCGCCTGTGCCACCGACTCTTCGACCGGTTTCGGGTAATGGGCCAGTCCGGCGACAAACATGCCGTCTGTTGCGAAATCCACCGGACGAAGCTTGGCATGCGCCTCCTGGAAAAAGCCGTCGCCATCAACCGATAGTTTATAGAGTCTATTGAGCTTCTCGGCGTCGGGGTTGGCAACGATAGCGGTGGCCAGCACCACCATGTCGGCATCGATCTGCAGCGGCCGATGCAGCACGTGATCCCACACTTCCACGGTGACCTGCTTGCCGTTCTCGCTGACCACCGGCTTGCCGTGCAGGTCGTAGTTGATGAAGATGATGCCGAGTTCACGGGCTTTCTTGAACAGCGCTTCACGCTGACCGTAGGTGCGCATGTCCCGATACAGGATGTAGACCATGCGGCCGGGATCCTCCTGCTTCAATTCGATGGCGCTCTGCACCGAATGCGTACAGCAGACCTTCGAACAATACATCCGCCCCTCTTCCCGGGAACCCACACACTGGATGAACACCACCGATTTGGCGCCCAGCGCATGCTGTTCCTTGAGCTTGAAGAGCCGGTCGAACTCGAGCGCCGTGACCACACTGGGAATCCTGTCGTAGCCATATTCCCTGGGCCGCAGCGCCTTACCGCCGATGGCCACGACGCCGACGCCGTGCTCGATGGTCTTGGTCAGCCCGTCCCTGGTGGCAATCGTGGTCCTGAAATTGCCGACGAAGCCTTCCGCCGTCGTCACCTCGAAGCCGGTGTGCAGGTTGATGTTCTCGTTTCCCGCGACTTTGTCGACCATTCTCCGGGCGCGGTCACCAATCGCCTCGCCGGACCAGGTATGACCGAGGTAGCGGGCATTGCCGCCGAGTCCCGAGGTCTTCTCAACCAGGTGCACCTCGAAGCCCTGATCCGCCAGATTCAGCGCCGCTGTCATACCGGCTATTCCGCCGCCTACCACCAGCCCCTTCTGGGTGATCGGCACGGAAATGGGCTGCAGCGAAATTTGCCGGGCCACCTTCGCAGCTCCCATGCGCACCAAGTCCTTGGCCTTGGCGGTCGCCATCTTTTTATCGTCCGCATGAACCCAGGAGTTCTGATTCCTGATATTGGCCATCTCCACCAGATATTCGTTGAGGCCGGCCGATTTCAGGGTTTCCCGGAACAGCGGTTCATGAGTCCGCGGCGTGCAGGCGGCCACCACCACCCGGTTAAGCCCCTTGTCCCTGATCGTCTGCACCATCTGGTCCTGGGTATCCTGGGCGCAGCTGAACAGATTGCGCTCCACATGGACGACTCCGGGCAGGCTCTGAGCGTAATCGGCAACCGCCTCGACGTCGACGACACCGGCGATGTTGGACCCGCAGTGACAGACGAATATGCCGATCCGGGGATCCTCGCCGCCGACCTCGCGTTCTTCGGGGTAGGCCTTTTCACGAGCCAGTTCACCGCGGGCCGGGGCCAGGCAGTCGGCCACCGCCGCCGCCGCCGCAGAACCCTCCAGCACCGACTGCGGGATATCCTTGGGACCGGCGAACGCGCCGCAGGTGAAGATGCCCTCTTTCGACGTCGACACCGGGGTGAAATCCGAGGTGGCCGCAAAATTGTCGCTGGTCAGCTTCACGCCTGCGATTTCGCTGAGTTTTTTGACGTGCCCGGGAATCTGCAAACCGACCGACAGCACGACCAGATCGAAATACTCCTCCACCTGGCGCCCCTGTTCGTTGATGTAGTGAATCCGCAGGTCACCACTGTCTCCCTCCGGCTCGACGCCGTGCACCCGGCAGCGCACGAAGCGCACGCCGGACTCTTCTTTGGCACGCTGATAGTAACGGTCGAAGTCCTTGCCGTGGGTACGCATGTCCATCATGAAGATCGAGGTCCGCAGACCCGGAACGTGGTCTTTGGCCATGACCGCTTCCTTGATCGCGTACATGCAGCAGACCGACGAGCAGTAGCCGTTGCCGCACTTGTTTTCGTCACGGGAGCCGACGCACTGCAGAAAAGCCACCTTGGTGATTTCTCTGCCGTCGGACGGACGGATCAGGTGCCCCTCGGTGGGACCCGAAGCCGACAGGTAGCGTTCGAACTGCAGGGAGGTGATCACGTTGGGATAACGACCGTACCCCCAGACACCGGCTGTAGAGGGATCGAAGGCCTCGAACCCGGGGGCGAGGACGACCGCTCCGACCTCGACCTGATGCTGCTTCACGGTGTCGTCGAAATCGATTGCCCCGGCGGTACAGACCCGTTCACAGAACCCGCAGGCACCGGGCTTTTTCAGACGGATGCAGCTGTCTGCATCGATCTGGTATTTGAGCGGTACCGCCTGGGCATATTTCACGTAAATCGCCTTGCGCCTGCCGGTGGCGGCATCATACTCACTGTCCACCTGCTTCGGGCATGCGGCCGTGCAGTCTCCGCAGGCGATGCATTTGTTCACATCCACATAGCGCGGATGCTCTTTGACGGTTACCCTGAAATTGCCCGCCTCTCCCGAGATCGCCACAACTTCGCTCAAGGTCATCAGCTGTATATTCAAGTGCCGACCGCACTCAACCAGTTTCGGCGCAATAATTCACATCGAGCAGTCGTTGGTCGGGAAGGTCTTGTCCAGCTGCGCCATGGCACCGCCGATGGCGCCGGAACGCTCGACCAGGTAGACATAGTAGCCGGAATCGGCAAGATCGAGTGCCGCCTGCATACCGGTAATTCCACCACCGACAATCATCACCGATCCGGCGTTTCTGGTGTCCAGCATGATGGGTGTCTCCTCTATTAATTTGCATGATGCGGTGACCGGTGTAAACCAGTCACTACTCCGTGCTGCTGGCCGCTTCGGGGGATCGAGGCAGAATCTATCCTGCCCCCTCTTTTCCAGCCGTTAGGCACCGTTTCAGCCTGTTTCAGCTTCAACTCCCGGCACCTTCAGTCGCTGCCGCTTGCTGCTGCCGGTCTGGCAGAATCAGCGAATCAGCCACCAGCTCCCAGAGATATTTCACCTCGATGCCGAGGTCATATTCCTGGTTCAATGATTTCATCAGCTGATCCCGGCAGTTGTGACAGGGAGCGATAACCATCTCCGCTCCGACCTCCTTGATCTGCCGGGCCTTGATGCGGCCGTAGTAAACCCGCTCGGGGGCAAACGGCATCGCCCACGCCCCCCCGCCGGCGCCGCAGCAGTAGTTGCTCTCACGATTGGGCTCCATATCCCTGTAGTCGGGACAGCACGACCGGGTAATGATACGGCCCTCCTCGTAGTAGCCGACACCGAAGGCCTTCATCGATTTACGGCCGTAGTTGCACGGATCATGGTAGGTTGCCCGCATCGGGTGCCTGGTGCCGTCGAGCGAGATACGTCCCTCGTTGATGTATTCCATCAACAAGTCGAAAATCGAGTAGATCTTGAATTCCTTGAGTGCCTCCGGAAACCATCTGGTCAACCCGAACCGGGTTGCATAATAGGCATGGCCTCATTCCGGCAGCAACAGCGCCTCGCATTTGAGCCGCCGCATGTTGTCGACGATACGACCGACCACCGTCTTCATCGCTTCGTCGTCGCCGGAGAACAGTCCCCAGTTGACCCCTTCCCAGTTCTGCGACGAAATGGTCCATGATTCGCCGGCGGCGTGAAAGATCCGCCACCAGTATTTCATGTCGTCCGGTTCGGCGAACGGTTCTTTGGAGTTGACGGTGACGAGAATCCGGGCGCCGACCTCATCGATCGGAGTTTTGAATCCTGTCAGCCCCTCCTCGGCCAGTTCGATGCCGAGATCCTCGCAGAGAAAGAGAAAGTCATCCTTCGGGATACCGAGATTGTTGCCCCGTTCCAGGCAGGTCTGGACCCCCTTGTGGATCGGACCGGGCACCAGGTCACGCTCTCGAAGGCCGCGCAGCCTGCGCATCAGCGCCATGATCTGCACACCGGCGGGGCAGGCGTTCTCGCATTTGGCGCACATCGTGCATTTCCAAGGCCAGTTGGTTTCCTTCAGTTCCTTTTCCATCCCCAGCGTCGCCATCCTCACAATCTTGCGGGGATCGAGTCCGTCGACACCGGCAATCGGGCAGGCGCTCGCACAGGTTCCGCAAGTGAGGCAGGAATCCGCCCAGTTCGCCTCGCTGTAAATCGTCTTGCGGACAGCGCCGATCTTCAGTGGTTCAGGCTGGGCAAGCCGGCCTTCGAGCTTTTTCATCTTGTCAGGGTCGACATAGCTGGTCGGTTTGATCTGTGCCTGCCGGCCGAACTTCTCACAGAGCGTCTGGTAGTCCTCGAATCTCATCAGGTACTTTCTGCCCGGGCCCTCCTTGGCGCGCAGAGTGCCGGCATTGATCCAGTTTCTTATGGTATTTCGATGCACCCCGAACTCTTCGGCCATTTCACTGACCCTGAATTCATACATCATGGATAGCCACCTCTCTTTGCTGAGTATTGACAATACGCAGTATCTCATCGCACGCCCGGCTGACGGCGGATTTCATCGAAGCCGTCAGTCCCGGTTCGATTTCCAGCGGAATGTTTTCGGCCTGGGCGGCCAGAATGGTCACCCGGATGGACGTGTGCTCTTGCAGTTCCTGAAGGAGGTTTACGGTGGGAAATTGATGGAGGGAAAAATCATGGATTTTCCGGGCCGGAATCGACGATGACTCTATACAGAACACCTCGCCGGGCCGGCGGTCCTGAAATTGGACGGCGTCGAGGATAATGATATGGTCCGGCCTGCCCTCTTCGCTGAGCAGGTAATCGAATAGATATTCCCTGATGCCGGTCATTGCATCGACCGCTTCCACGGATTCGGGCAAGCGTTGTTCTTTCTCGAGTTTTGCGATCACTGCCGGGCCGAAACCATCGTCACCCATCAGAAGATTGCCGCAACCGAAAATAATCGTCGATCTCATAATTGTTCAACTTGTGCAAATTCGCCCATAATTCGCGCCGTACAGATCGGGACACCCTATCATCACCGCCAAGCGAGTTCAAGGGAAATCTATTCCGGACTCAGAGAATTAAGATAAACACTCTTCAAAAATTCAGGATCATTGAAAATTATTGATTGGTGGCCAATACCGATCCACCGTGCCGCTCAGAGGATGCCGCGTTACGGAGGTGTGCGAAGATGTCGAGCCAGGCATATCCTGTCACGCATACCGGACCAGACCCCTCGGGGTGGTTCCGGCCTTCGACCTGCCGGCATTGTGGAAAAGGTGAGAAAATACGCCGAAACAAGAGGACAGGCTGGAACCCGTCCCCGCAGCTTCGCTTTGAAAAATTTAGTAGCCGTCAGGATTCTTCAGTTGCCAGTTCCAGCTGTCCCGGCACATCTGGTCGAGATCGAACTCGGCCTGCCAGCCCAGTTCCAGCCCGGCCTTCGCCGGATCGGCAAAATTGGCGGCGACGTCTCCAGAGCGACGGGGCCCTATCGCAAATGGAACGGGTTTGCCGCTGGCTCTTTCAAAGCTGCGGATCATCTCGAGCACCGAGTATCCGCGTCCGGTTCCAAGGTTGTAGATGACTATGCCGGGATTCTCTTTTAGTTTCTCGACGGCCTTCACGTGGCCCCTGGCCAGGTCGACCACATGGATATAGTCGCGCACCCCGGTCCCGTCCGGCGTCGGATAATCGTTGCCGTGGACCTGCAGCTCGGCCAGTTTGCCGATCAGAACCTGGGTGATATAGGGCGCCAGGTTGTTGGGTATGCCGTTCGGGTCCTCGCCGATATCACCGCTGGGATGGGCGCCGACCGGGTTGAAATAACGCAGCAGCGCGACGTTGAAGTCGGGGCGGGCCCGGTTGACGTCTTTGAGTATCTGTTCAATGGTCAGTTTCGTGCATCCATAGGGGTTGGTGCACGAGCAGGGGAAATCCTCGGTTACCGGCACCGACGCCGGATCTCCGTAGACGGTGCAGGAGGAGCTGAAAATAAGCCTGTTCACGCCGTGGTCGAGCATCACCTCGACGAGCACCAGCGTCGACACAATATTGGTGTGGTAATAGAGCAGCGGCTTTTCCACCGACTCGCCCACCGCCTTCAGTCCGGCAAAATGGATCACCGCTTCGATCGGCGTCGATGCCCGGGCGAATACCGCGTCCAGTGCCTGCCGGTCCCGGACGTCATGAACGACAAGCTTGAGGTGTCGCCCGGTCAGCCGTTCGACCCGCCGCAGTGATTCGCGTTTGGCGTTTGACAGGTTGTCAACCACCGTTATCTCGTATCCCTGCTCGAGCAGTTCCAGACAGGTATGGCTCCCGATATATCCGGCACCGCCGGTGACCAGAATGTGTCCCATGGCCAAATGCTCCTTCAGTCATTGACTCAGATGATAATCAAAATTATTCTGCAGATTGGCGTCCATCGCGCTCCGCGACGGTTCGTCATGAATTATCTGAATCTCATAATTTAGTCCGATGAGCACCTCCGGGCAAGGGCAAAATCAGCTGCTTTAGATCGGACCAATTGCAAGCTCGTGGAGGAATTATGCCGTACGTCAGTATCAGGGTCGCAGGCACCTTGACCAAGACACAGAAGGAAAAGATCAGTGTCGGGGTAACCGATGTGATCGTCAGAGAGACCGGCAAACCGCCGGAAAGCGTTCTGGTATTCATCGACGAGGTGAATCGGGATAACGTTGCCAAGGCAGGCAGGCTTCTCAGCAACGGCTGATGGCTACCCAGGCGGAAAAACGGATTGCCGAGCTGACCTCTCAGCTCACCGAACACGCCTACCGGTACTACGTCCTTGACGATCCGATCATCTCCGATGGTGAATACGACCAGCTGTTTCATGAACTGCTGAGCCTGGAAGAGGCGTTTCCCCACCTGGCTGCTGACGATTCGCCGACCCGCCGGATCGGCGGCGCACCGCTCGACAAGTTCGAGCAGGTTGAGCACCGTCTGCCGATGCTGAGCCTGGAGAACGGCTTCAGCGCCGCGGACCTGGCGGAGTTCGCGGATAAACTGGAACGCTTTCTCAACGAGCCGGTGACCGGCGGATACTCGGCAGAGCCGAAACTGGACGGGCTCGCCGTCGAACTGATTTATCGAGACGGCCGCTTCGCCCTCGGTTCCACCCGCGGTGACGGGCTTACCGGCGAAAACGTCAGCGTCCAGCTCAGGACCATCAACGCGATCCCGCTCAAGCTGCTGGGAGACCCTCCGCCGCTGCTCGAAGTCCGCGGCGAAATCTATATGGAAAAGGCGGGTTTCGAGAAGCTCAACCGGATGCAGCTGGACAGGGGCCTGCAGCCCTTTGCAAACCCGCGCAATGCCGCCGCCGGCTCTCTGCGGCAGCTCGATCCGGCGATAACCGCCAAACGGCCGCTGAGGTTTTTCGCCTACTCCGTGAGTGAGCCGGACGCGACCGGCTGCCGGAGCCAGGTCGATCTGCTTGAATTTCTCAACCGCAGCGGCTTTCCCACCTGTCCGCACAACAAATTCTGCACCGATATTGACGCGGTGATCGGCCACTACCATTCACTGGCCTCGATCCGCCACCAACTTCCCTACGACATCGACGGCATGGTGGTCAAGGTCGACCGACTGCAGCTGCAGGCCAGGCTGGGAATCAAATCCAGGGCACCGCGCTGGGCCATCGCCTGGAAATTTCCGGCATCTCAGGCAACCACCCGGCTGCACGGCGTCGAATTTCAGGTCGGCAGGACCGGAGCGGTCACGCCGGTGGCCCTGCTCGACCCGGTATCGCTGGACGGCGCAACAGTCAGCAGGGCCACCCTGCATAACCAGGACGAAATCGACCGTAAGGATCTGCGCATCGGTGACGCGGTGCTGGTGCAGCGGGCGGGAGACGTGATCCCGGAGGTGCTCCGGCCGGTAGCGGAAAAGCGGGACGGCAGTGAAATCCCCATCACGATCCCGACCACCTGCCCGGCCTGCGACTCACCGCTGAGCAAGCCCGAGGGAGAAGCCGTCACCCGCTGCACGAACATCTTTTGCCCCGCCCAGCGGCTGCGCGGGCTGATCCATTTCTGTTCAAAGGCGGGACTCGATATCGACGGGCTCGGCAAACGCTACGTCGAACAGTTGTACGAAGCGGGCATCCTCCAGTCCATCCCCGACCTGTTCGGCCTCGAGCGAGACGTGCTGAAGGATCTTGACGGATGGGGCGAGAAATCTGCGGACAATGTGCTGACGGCGATCGAACGGGCGAAACACCCGGCGCTGTCGGATTTCATCGCCGCACTGGGAATCCGCTTTATCGGCGAGACCTCGGCGGCGCTGCTCGAGCGCCATTTTCCCACCCTCGACAAACTGAGCTCCGCAACCGAAGAAGAACTGCTCGATATAGACGGCATTGGAGAGCAGGCGGCCCGCAGCCTGGTCTCCTATTTCGCCAGTCAGACCACCATGGACATGATCGAGCGGTTATATCGTTCCGGCGTGCAGCCGGTCCCCCGGCATGCCGGTGGTTCGGCCGGGGCGCTGGCCGGGACGACGATCGTATTCACCGGCAGCCTGTCACTGTCCCGTGATGAGGCGAAGAAGCTGGTGAAAGAACACGGGGGTGCCATCGCCTCGTCGGTTACCAGCAAGGTGACCCACGTCGTCGCCGGCGACAAGGCTGGTTCAAAACTGAAACAGGCGCAGGAGGCCGGAAAGGTGATCCTGACCGAAGCGCAGTTTCTCGAACTGGTGTCCGCGAAGTGAACGGAAGCGAGAAACGCTTTTGTAAATTGACGGGCAATATTGTATTAAAACAGCAGGGAGCGGAATCATGCGATACGACCGTAAGTCCCCGGTCCACAAAAAATCGGGAAGACAGCCGGTCCGCCGCCCCTGAAACACTCCACGCCCGCACCGTGCTCCAGGAACTCCGGGTCTGCCGATCGATATGGGGCGTGTCCCCTGAACCGGACAAGAACTGATGGTGGTCCCCGCAACGGGGCCTGTTACATCCCGCAACCCGCAATCTCTCAAGGAGGAGGAAACGATGAAGAAGCTGTTTCTGCTTGGACTGATCCTGTCTTTCTGCTGCGTACAGCCGACCCTGGCTGCAACGCCGAAAGACACCCTGGTGATGGCCAGTAAGATCGACGACATCATCACGCTCGATCCGGCCGAAATTTTTGAGTTTTCAGGTGCTGAATATGCCGCCAACACTTACGACCGGCTGATTAACTACGACGTCGACAACGTCAGTGACATCTACGGCGGCATCGCAGAAAGCTGGGAGATTTCCGAAGACGGCCTGACCTTTACCTTCAAGATCAGGCAGGGGGTCACCTTCGCATCCGGCAACAAGCTCACTGCCGATGATGTGGTGTTCTCGCTGAGAAGGGTCATCATCCTCGACAAATCCCCGGCATTCATCCTCACCCAGTTCGGCTTCACCCCGGAGAACGTCGAGCAGACCATTACCAAGGTGGATGACTACACCGTCAAGGTCGTGATCGACAAGCCATATGCCCCGACCTTTCTGCTCTACTGCCTCACCTCGACCGCCGGTTCGGTCGTCGACATGAAGGAGGTCATGGCCCACGAAACGGATGGCGATCTCGGCTATAACTGGCTGAAAACCGCCTATGCCGGCTCCGGCCCGTACATGCTTAAAACCTGGAAACCCTCGGAGATATTGAATCTCGAAGCGAATCCGAACTACTGGAACGAACCGGCAAAACTCAAGCGGGTGATCATCCGCCATATCAACGAGTCGGCAAATCAACGCCTGCTCCTCGAGAAAGGCGATATCGACATGGCCCGGAACCTGCGGCCGGACGATTTGAAAGGGTTGGAAGGCAACAAGGACGTGAAGGTCCGCAAGAAGGCCAAGGGCGCCATCTGGTACCTCGGCCTCAATCAGAAGAATGAATATCTGAGCAAACCCCAGGTCCGGCAGGCATTGAAATACCTGATCGACTACCAGGGCATGGAACAGACCATACTCAACGGCAAGGCGACGATCCATCAGGCGTTCCTGCCCAAAGGCTTCCTCGGCGCTCTCGAGGAAACCCCGTTCACGCTGGATGTCGACAAGGCCAAGGCATTGCTGAAGGAGGCTGGACTCGAGAACGGCTTCTCGGTGACCATGGACACCCGCAACAACGAGCCGACCACCTCAATGGCGTTGTCCATCCAGTCGACGTTTGCCCAGGCCGGTATCAAGCTCGAGATCATCCCCGGTGAAGGCAAGCAGACGCTGACCAAGTACCGTGCCCGCAATCACGACATCTACATCGGCCGCTGGGGACCGGACTACATGGATCCGCACACCAATGCCGATACCTTCGCCCGCAACCCCGACAACAGCGACGACGCCAAATCGAAGCCGCTGGCCTGGAGAAACGCGTGGGATATACCGGAAATGACCAAGAAGGCCGACGCGGCGGTGCTGGAGAAAGACACCAAGAAGCGTGCCGAGATGTACCTGGAACTGCAGCGCGAACACCAGCAGGTGTCTCCGTTCGTGATCATGTTCCAGGACATCGAGATACTGGCCGAGCGAGCCAATGTCGAGGGCTTCATTCTGGGACCGAGCTTCGACAGCAACTTTTACCAGTACACGACCAAGTAGCAATAGTAACGGGCCGCCCATCCCGGCCCGCATAGGATCGACCCTGGGACCCGCTTCGACCGAGCGCTGGTCGAAGCGGGTTCCGTACGATCGGGCACCACCGGGACCAGATGCTGCAGATGCTTACCAGACGACGCCTGTTGAAGGCGACACGGCAGACGCTGAAACTGCTGGTAATCGTTTCCACGACCTTTTTCGGCCTGCTCCTGATCACCTTTCTGATCGGCCGGGTCGTGCCGATCGATCCGGTGCTGGCGGTGGTCGGCGACAAGGCATCGCCCGAGGTATACGAAAAGGCCCGCCTGGCAATGGGACTGCATCTGCCCCTCTGGCAGCAGTTCCTGATCTACATCAACAACGTCCTGCACGGCGATCTCGGCGTCTCGGTGCTCACCGCCAAGCCGGTCACCGAAGACATCAGACGGGTGTTCCCGGCCACCATCGAACTGGCGGTGACCGCGACCTGCATCGGCGTGCTCGTCGGCATACCGCTCGGGGTGTTCTCGGCGGTCAAGCGGGACAGCTTCCTCGACCACGTGACCCGGGTGATCGGGCTGCTCGGCTACTCGCTGCCGATCTTCTGGCTCGGCCTGATGGCTCTGATGGTCTTTTACGCACAGCTCGACTGGCTGCCCGGGCCGGGCCGGGTGGACGTATTCTACGAAGACATCGTCGAGCCGGTCACCGGCATCATGATTGTCGACTGTATCATCGCCCGGGAATGGGAGATCATGAGAAACGCGATCTGGCACGTGATCCTGCCGGCATCCCTGCTCGGCTACTACTCGATGGCCTACCTGTCGAGGATGACCCGCTCGTTCATGATCGAACAACTGCGCCAGGAATACATCCTCACCGCCCGGGTCAAGGGTGTGACGGAGTGGAAGGTGATCTGGGTGCACGCGCTCGGCAATTGTGCGATTCCGCTGATCACCGTGGTCGCCCTGAGTTTTGGCGGGCTGCTGGAGGGCTCGGTGCTCACCGAGACGGTGTTCGCGTGGCCGGGCCTGGGGCTGTACCTGACCAACTCGCTGCTCAATGCCGACATGAACGCGGTTCTCGGCGCCACCATTGTGGTGGGGTCGATCTTTCTGGGAGTCAACCTGCTTTCCGATTTCCTGTACAAGGTGGCGGACCCGAGGGCCAGATGAACGAACCAAGGTGAGGAAATCACGGGGACAGGCTTCGGTCTGTTTCCGGTTTAGCCAATTCAATGACCCGGAAACAAAAAATACAGGGAGCCAGGGCCTGGCTGCTTACTGACACCCCGGACTCGGCGTTTCAAGCGGCAGCCGGCAGGTTTTATCTGGGCCTCCTTGAGTTTTTCCACAACCGGCTGGCGGTGGTGGGGCTGCTCATTATCCTCGCACTGATCACCACCGCGATATTCGCGCCGCAGATCGCCCCCTTCGACCCGGTCGCCACCGATTTGGCCAACCGGCTGCAGCCGCTCTCTGCCCACCACTGGTTCGGCACCGACGAGATGGGCCGCGACATCTTCTCGCGGATCGTCTGGGGCTCCAGGCTGACGCTCTATGTTATCATCCTGGTCGCGGTTATCGCGGCACCGGTCGGCATCCTGGTAGGGACCGTATCGGGATATTTCGGCGGCTCCATCGACACCGTGCTGATGCGCATCACCGACATCTTCCTGGCCTTCCCCAAGCTGATCCTGGCACTGGCTTTCGTGGCCGCGCTGGGGCCGGGTATCGAGAATGCGATCATCGCCATATCGATCACCTCGTGGCCGCCCTATGCGCGCATTGCCCGTGCGGAAACCCTGACCATCCGCAATTCCGACTTCATCCGGGCAATTCGCCTGCAGGGGGCGGGGCCGCTGCGGATCATCACCAAGCATATCATGCCGCTTTGCCTGTCTTCTCTGATCGTCAGAGTGACCCTCGACATGGCCGGCATTATCCTCACCGCGGCCGGCCTCGGCTTCCTGGGCCTCGGCGCCCAGCCGCCGTCGCCCGAATGGGGAGCGATGACCTCGGCGGGCCGTTCCTTCATTCTCGACCAGTGGTGGCTGATCACCATGCCGGGCACCGCGATCTTCGTCGTCAGCCTGGCCTTCAATCTGCTCGGTGACGGCCTGCGTGAAGTCCTCGATCCCAAAAGCGACAGCTGATCATGAAACGGAGCGATTCGATGGATAATCACCTGCTCAGCGTGAAAAATCTCTGCGTCTCCTTCCCTTCGCCGAAGGGAGCCGTCGATGCAGTACGGCACGTTAGCTTTGCGATGGGCAGGGAGAAGATCGGTATCGTCGGCGAGTCGGGATCGGGCAAATCGGTAACCGGCCGGGCCGTGCTGCGGCTGCTGCCGCCGTATGCCCGGGTCACTGCCGGACACATCATCTACCAGGGCCGGGACCTGCAATCCCTGAGCGAAAAGGAGATGCGGGGAATCCGCGGCAGAGGGATTTCGATGGTCATGCAGGACCCGAAATACTCGCTGAACCCGGTCAGAACGGTCGGCAGGCAGATCCGGGAGGCCTACGAGATCAACCACACGGTCTCCAGACATGAAGCCCGCAGGCAGGCCCTAGAAATGCTCGAAGCAGTGCGCATCCGCAATCCCGAACAGGTCTACCATCTCTATCCCCACGAAGTGTCAGGCGGTATGGGACAGCGAATCATGATCGCGATGATGCTGGTTCCCAAACCAGGCCTGCTGATCGCCGATGAACCGACCTCGGCGCTCGACGTTACCGTGCAGCTGCAGGTCCTGGCTATTCTCGACGACCTGGTGAGCCAGCGCGGTATGGGGCTGATCTTCATCTCTCACGACCTGGAACTGGTGTCCTCCTTTTGCGACCGCATCATCATCATGTACGGCGGCAGGATCATGGAAGTCGTCGCTGCCGACAGGCTGCATGAATCCTCCCATCCCTACACCAGAGGGTTGCTCAACTGCCTGCCGAAGATCGACGGAGACCGTAAGCCGCTACCGACACTGCAGCGCGACGACGCGTGGCTCGAGCAGCCCGAGAACCAGGAGGAGGTGATCTAAGCCATGCTGCGGGTGGACAGGCTCAACGTGATCTTCGGTCTTGGTGCCGCCAAAAATCATGCGGTGAAGGACGTCTCCTTCACGGCCGCAAGAGGTGATAGCTTCGGCCTGGTAGGAGAGTCCGGATCCGGGAAATCGACGGTGCTGAACTGTATCTCAGGGCTGCTTGCCAACTGGGACGGCACCATTGAAGTGGATGGATCACCGGTGTTTCATAAACGGCACATGTCATTTTACCGCAAGGTCCAGATGGTATTTCAGGACCCCTACGGTTCCCTGCATCCGCGCCACACGATCGATCAGACCCTCAAGGAACCGATCGCTATCCACCGGCTCGGCGACGCCAACCGGCGGGTAGACCGGGTACTTAGGGAGGTCGGCCTCGGACCCCGGTTCCGTTTCCGCTACCCCCATCAGCTGTCCGGAGGTCAGCGTCAGCGTGTGGCGGTGGCCCGGGCGCTGATTCTGGAACCCGAGATCATACTGCTCGACGAACCCACCTCGGCGCTGGACGTGTCGATCCAAGCGGAGGTCCTTAATCTGCTCCAGGAGATACGTGCAGAACGCAACCTTACCTATGTCCTGGTGAGCCACGATCTGGCCGTCGTTTCCCACATGTGCGATAGGATTGCCGTGATGAATCGCGGCGAGACGGTGGAGATCATTGACCGCAGGCAGCTTCAGAGCGGGTCATTGAAAGAACGGTACACGCGCCAGCTTCTGACCGCCTCCAAAGGCTACGACCGGGCGGCCATCGATCAATTCCAGGACTTCTGATTGCAGGGAATGGAGAGATGACTCCGAACGCAACCATCAATGTCAGCGTCAGCAGCCATTACCGGAACGGCTCCTATGACAGCGAGACCGTAACCCAGGGTATTCTTGGCGAACGGGTCGAGATCCTCGAACATGCCCCGCTCTTCTCCAAAATCAGGCAGCACGACGGTTACGTGAGCTGGATCGGCACCGATCAACTGGCAACAGGAGATTCTCCGGACGGACCGACGGTCCTGGTCAGAAGCCACTTCATCTGCATCCGTGCGGAACCGTCGCCGCGTTCCGAGGTCATCCGGGACGCAGTGATCGGCTCGAGGCTCTGCGCCGACGACCAGCGCCACGGCTGGACCCGGATCCTGCTGCCGGACGGACAGCCCGGATGGGTCGAAACGGATCGTTTCGGCTCTTTCGACGCCGCCACTCCTGAGCGTATCATCGGACTTGCAGCTGAATTCCTCGGCTATCAGTATCTGTGGGGCGGCCGTACTCCCAAGGGTTTCGACTGCTCGGGCCTGGTTCAGACCGTCTTTGCGCTCCACGGTATCCCCCTGCCCCGGGATTCCTGGCAGCAGCAGAAGCAGCACCAGCTGTCGAGGAATTTCTCTGACGCCCGGCGGGGCGACCTGCTGTTTTTCGGCAAGACTCCCGGAACCGTCACCCATGTGGCCATCTCTCTCGGCAGCGGGCGCTTTATCCATGCCAGCGGCTGGGTCAGATACAACAGTTTCAACATATCAGATCCCGATTTCAGCGGGAACCTGGCCGCAACCTTCATCTCCGTCAACCGCTATCCTTCAGGAACCTGATCGCCGTGAAAATTACCGGAATTAACACATCATCTGTCACCATCCCGCTCAACACCGTCTTCAGGACGGCACTGAGAAGCGTGGAAAAAATCGAGAACGTGATCGTCACCGTGACCACCGACAGCGGACCCGTCGGCTACGGCAGCGCCGCCCCGACGACGGTGATCACCGGCGAAACTACCGCCTCGATCATCGGCGCCATCGACCACATCGACACCGCGCTCCGCGGCATGGAGCTGGATAACCATGAACTGGTCTTCCGGAGGCTGAACCGCTGCATCGTCGGCAACACCTCGGCCAAGGCGGCCGTGGACATGGCCCTCTACGACCTGCTCGCAAAATCGCTCGGGATTCCGCTGTACCGGCTGCTGGGAGGTATCGCGCACCGGGTGGAGACCGATATCACCATCAGCCTCGACGACATCGGGACCATGGTTGCAGACAGCCGCAGACGGCTCTCCGAGGGTTTCAACATCCTCAAGGTCAAGGTCGGCAGTGACCCGCAGCTCGATATCGAACGGCTCGAGCAGATCAGCCGGGCCGTCGGCGATCAGGTCACCATCCGAATCGACGCCAATCAGGGCTGGTCGGCTAAGGCGGCGGTGCAGGTTGGCTCCGAGCTGGCGCGACGCAGGATTCCGATCGAGCTTATGGAGCAGCCGGTAAAAGCACGCTCCTGGTCAGAGCTGGCCTTTGTCAGGGCCCATGCTCCGATGCCGGTCTACGCGGACGAATCTTTTTTCTCTCCGGGAGATGCGCTGGAACTGATCAAGAGCGATGCGGTCGACGGCATCAATATCAAGCTGATGAAATGCGGCGGCATCTACAACGCACTGAAGATTGCCGCCATCGCCGACGCCGCCTCCATCCCGTGCATGATCGGTTCGATGATGGAGTGTTCCATCAGCGTCACCGCCGCGGCGCATCTGGCAGCAGCAACCTCCAACATCACCGGCTGCGACCTCGATGCGCCGCTCTTCTGCAGCCGCAGCCCGGGGGTGGGGGGCATCTCATACAGCGGCGCCGAAATCGTGCTGCCCGCGGAACCGGGTCTGGGGATCAGCCGGATCCTCGACCTTTGATCGCGGTGACGGGCTTGAGACCGGGAAGACAGACGCAAATCTGTCCCCCGCTGCACGTGTCAGCAGAAATATAATCGTATTATCGATGAGGCCTATCAGATGAAAATATACATGAGCATCGATCTCGAGGGCATATGCGGCACCACCCATTGGGACGAAGTGACCCGCGGCGGCGAGCGTTATGCCGAGTTTCAGAAGCAGATGACGGCGGAAACGGCCGCCGCCTGCAGGGCGGCGCTGGAAGCCGGAGCCACCCGGGTGTACGTGCGCGACGGTCACGACAGCGCCGAAAATATCATCGCCTCGGAACTGCCGGAGTCGACCGTTCTGATCAGGGGCTGGTCCCGGCATCCATACATGATGATGCAGGAACTCGACCACAGCTTTGACGCCGCCATGATGATCGGCTACCACTCCCTCGCCGGCAGCCCGGGAAGTCCACTGGCGCATACCATGAGCACCAGGGTGTCGGCCATCACCATCAACAGTCTGCCCGCCTCGGAGTTCCTGATCAACGCCTACACGGCGGCCTACGAGAGGGTACCGGTAGTGTTCGTGTCGGGCGATCGGGCCCTGTGCGATCACGCGTCGACGATCATTCCCGCCGTCAGAACGGCTGCGGTCAAATACGGCAGCGGGGATTCCACGGTCAATCTGCATCCCGAGGCCGCCCGCAACCGCATCACCGAGCAGGTGAAGCTGGCGCTCTCCGGGGCTCTGTCGGACTGCCTGCTGCCGCTTCCCGAATCGTTTGATGTGGCCATAACCTACACGAGCTTTACGGACGCTTACAGATACTCGTTTTTCCCGGGAGCAGAATCAGCCGGCCCGAACACAATCCGTTTCCGCTCAGACGATTATTTCGAAGTCCTGAAGTTTTTTCTCTTTACCCTTTAACGCCCGGACACCAGCAAATGGTAAACAGCACCCGAAAACGAATCGAAGATCTGCACGAACAGACGTTCATCGTCGACGCCCATTTCGACCTCCCGCTGGATGTGGCCTTCCGCAGGGAACGGGGCGAACGGAAGGTGATAGAATCGACGTACCTCAGCGGTATCAGGCAGGGCGGGGTCGACCTGGTGGTGTCGGCACTGTTCGTACACGACTATTTTCTGCCGGAGATGGGGTTGCGCAAAGCACTGGACCAGATCAGCCATATTCTCGATGAGATCGACGAGTCTCCAGCTCTGTTCCGGCTCTGCCGCAGTGTCGCAGAGGCCCGGGCCGCCAGGGCCGACGGGGAGGTTGCCCTGTTTTTGTCGCTCGAGGGCGCGGACCCTCTGCAGAACGACCTGGGACTGCTGCGCATCTTTTATGAACTCGGCGTGCGGGGGCTCGGGCTGGTCTGGAGCCGCAGAAACTACATCGGCGACGGCGCCTTTTTCGGACCGGTGAAGGAAGGCCGTAAAGGGGGGGTGACCCCGTTCGGCGTAAAGCTGATCGAAAAGGCGGAGCAGCTGGGAATGGTCATCGATCTGAGCCACATCAACGACGAAGGATTCTCCGACGTGATGGCGCTCGTGTCCAGGCCGGTCATCGCGTCGCATTCGAACTGCCGGGCGCTGGCCGACACCAAGCGCAACCTTACCGATAGGCAGATTGAAACAATCGCCGCCAACGGCGGCGTCATCGGCATGAACTCGGTGAACATGTTCACCGACCCAACCAAAAAGAAGGCCACCGTCGCCGACCTCATCGACCACGTCGACCATGTCGTGAAGGTTGGAGGCATCGATCACGTCGGCATCGGCTTCGACATCTGCAACGGCTTCACCGACTATCTGCAGCTCGAAGAGGCGCTGCCTGCCTACGACATCATCGAAAGCCACTCTGACCTGCCGGTCTTCACCGCTGCTTTGATCGAGCGGGGCTA
>JAJDNR010000044.1 GCA_022340565.1 Desulfofustis sp. | reverse complement strand
CGACAGTTTGAGGATGTTGATCCTGCTCTTGTCCTTTTTAACCGCCTCCTTGAAGGTGTTGAACAGCTCTTCGCGGTGCTGCTCATCCTCCATGTCGATGAAGTCGATGATGATGATACCGCCGATGTTCCTGAGTCGAAGTTGATAGGCTATCTCTTTGGCGGCCTCCATGTTGGTCTTGAATATGGTATCGTGCAGATCGTCTTTGCCGACGAACCTTCCGGTGTTGACGTCGATGACGGTGAGCGCCTCGGTGTTTTCGATGATGATGTAGCCGCCGGAACGGAGCCAGACTTTCTTCTCCAGCGCCTTGCCGATTTCCACGTCGATGCCGTATGCTTCGAAGAGCGGCAGTTCGCCCCGATACAGCGAGATTTTGTTCTTGAGTTTCGGGGTGAACGTTCTGACGAAGTCCATCAGCTTGTCATACGACCGTTCGTCATCGATAATCAGGTAGTCGACATCGCTGGTAAAGAGGTCTCTGACCGATTTCAAGGTAATATCGAGATCTTCGTAGATCAGCGAAGGAATCCTGCCGCTGGCGGCCCGTCCCCTGATTTCGTCATAGAGCAGCATCAGAAACTCCATGTCAGCTTCGATATCCTCTTTCGGAGCGCTTTCCGCCACCGTTCGGACAATGAATCCAACCCGGTCGGGGCGCAGCTCCTCGATTAAGGCGCGAAGCTGGTCGCGGGTCTGTTCGCTTTCAATTTTCCTCGATATGCCGATGTGATCGGTCTGGGGAATGAAAACCAGGTTGCGGCCGGGGAGCGTAATCTGACAGGTGAGCCGGGCACCTTTGGTGCCGATAGGATCTTTGCTGATCTGGACCATGATTTCCTGGCCTTCGCTGAGCAGATCCTCGATCTTCAAATTCTGGCCGCCCGTACGTTCCTTTTGATCTCTGGAAGAACTAGAGACCGTATCTTCCAGCCGGGTGGATGCGTTGATCTGACGCTCGAAAGCCGATGGTGGCACGTAAATGTCGTCCACATAGAGAAAACCGGTGCGTTCCAGGCCGATATCGACAAAGGCGGCTTGCATGCCGGGCAGCACCCTTACCACGCGTCCAAGGTAGATGTTGCCCATCAATCCTTTTTCGGTGGGACGTTGGAGATGAAATTCGGTGAGGTAGCCGTTTTCCACCAGCGCGATACGAACTTCGTATCTTCTCGAATTGATAAGGATCTCTGTCGTCATTGTGGTATACTGGGCGCAAGCTTCGGTCCAGGCTGTGTTCGGGGCGGAATATGAGTGCCGCGATGCGATGCTGGTGCTTGATTGGTGCCGGAGATTCGTTTCATGTGGATTAGTCTCATATTTGCAAAACAGATAATATACCTCAGTTGACCGTATAATTGCCACCATTCCTTCAGCACATATTGGTGATTCGGTGATTCTAAACGGATTTTTCTTCTCATGGCAGATGTTTCAGTTATCATCCCTTCCTACAATCGGGGCCAGAGACTGAGGCGGGCGATCGGTTCGGTATTGAACCAACGTTTGCAGGTCAGGGAGATCCTTGTGGTCGATGACGGTTCCACCGATGAGAGCGGGCGGATCGTCGAAGAATTTCGCCGCTGCGCCGACATACCGCTGATCAGCTGCAGGCAGCCCAACCAGGGACCGGCAGCGGCACGCAATCTAGGGATATCCCGCGCTTCCGGCGAGTTTGTGGCGTTTCTCGACTCCGACGACGAGTGGCATCGAGATAAAATCCTGCTCCAGTACCCTGAAATGCTCGCCGCTTCATCATTTCTGGTTTCCCATACCCGGGAGCGGTGGCTGAAAAACGGTCGTCATCTGAACCAGAAGAACATTCATCAGCCGCAGCACGGTGATATATTTGAACAATCCTTGAAACTCTGCTGTGTGGGGATGTCGACGGTCATGGCCAGAAAAGGCCTGTTCGAGCGCTACGGGATGTTCGATGAATCGCTCAGATGCTGCGAGGATTATGATCTATGGTTGAGGGTCGCTGCGTTCGAGCCGTTTCTGCTGGTGGAAAGACGTCTGACGGTAAAGCACGGCGGCAGATCTGACCAGGTATCGAGACGCTACCGCGTCGGTATGGATCGATTCAGGATCCAAGCGCTGGGCCGCTTGATTGAAACGGTTCCGATTCCTGAGGACAGGCGCTCCGCCGCCCGTGCCGAACTGATCAGGCGCTGCGAGATTTATCGTAGGGGATGCATGAAACACTCCAGGCAGTCCGAGGCAGTATTTTACCGAAAACTGGCTGAGCGGTTTTTCCGTATAAGCGAATACCGATGAGTTGCAATGGGAAGAAATTGGGTTGACCCGTCTGTCCACCTCAAACGGATTTTCATCGAATCGTCATGCGAGGATCTGGACTATACGAAGGAAATCATCGACCGTGCGGCCCTGCCGGTAACCGTCGTCGAAGACAGAGACCGTGTATCGATCGTCGGCGGACACTATCCGGCCAATCTGACCGAGGGCAAACGCAGTCTGCTGCTGTGCCGGAACGAGGGTGAATTTGTCAAGGACTGCCCGGGTACCAGGGAGTATCGCTGTTGTGGATACCGGATAATAAACACCGGCAGCGGCTGCCCCATGGATTGCGTGTACTGCATTCTCCAGGCATATTTAAACACTCCCTACTTGAGCTTCTTTGTCAACATCGAAGACCTGTTCGCGGAGCTGGTCAGGAAGATGGCGGCATATGACGGTCCGGTGATGCGTATCGGCACCGGCGAATTCACCGACTCGATGGCTCTGGACCGGATTACCGGCCTGAGCAGACGTCTTGTCGAATTTTTCGGCGGTCAGGATAAAGGCGTCCTGGAACTGAAGACCAAGAGCGCGTACGTGGACAATCTGTGCGATCTCGACCATAACGGCAGGACTATCGTCGCCTGGTCGCTGAATGGGCAAGCAATAGCAAGAGGACAGGAAATCAGGGCGGCTCCCCTCGACCAGCGGCTGACGGCGGCAAGGAAATGCGTCGACTGGGGGTATAGTCTGGCATTTCATTTCGATCCGATTATAGTTTATCCGGGCTGGGAGTCGGAATATCAAAATGTCATCGACAAGCTGTTCGCCGTTGTTCCGTCCGAGCGAATCAAGTGGATTTCCCTGGGTGCGCTCCGCTATATTCCGTCGTTGAAACAGATCGCTACGTCGCGCTTTCCCCATGCCACTATTTTTGATCATGAATTCATAGAAAGTATGGATGGGAAAAAACGATATTTCAGAACTTTAAGAGTTGAAATGTATAAATTGCTTTATGATTTGCTGCGGCGCCGCTGCGAGGAACGGACCTGTATTTATTTCTGTATGGAAAGCGACGAGATCTGGCGGGAGGTTACGGGGTTTGAACCGGCAGAGCGGGGGGGGATTTCGGCCATGCTCGACGATGCCGTTACGGCGTCATGAAAATGTCACAGCGTTTAGTTATAGACAGTAATTGAGCTTGTTCTTTAATAAATGTTTCGTATAATTCAAGGCTGCCTTGAGTCTTCAAAACCATGAACATCAAGCGGGAGACAGCACATGATCAATAAAGCAATCATCGTCGGAAATCTCGGGGCCGATCCGGAAATCAGATACACGCAAAGCGGCAGCCAGGTCGCCACATTCAGCGTGGCAACCACGGATCGTTGGAAAGATCAGAACGGTCAAACGCAGGAATCGACCGAATGGCACCGAATCGTCGCCTGGCGAAAGCTCGCGGAAATATGCGGCGAATACCTCCACAAAGGCTCGAAGGTATACATCGAAGGTAAGATCCAGACCCGCAAGTGGCAGGATCAGAACGGCAACGACCGCTATACGACGGAAATCATCGCCCGCGAAATGAAGATGCTCGATCGCAGAGAGGGAGGCAGCGGCGGGGGAGGATACGGCAATCAGGATTTCGGCTCGGAACCGCCCGGCGATTACGGTTCGATGGGTGACGACGTTCCCTTCTAGCCCAGACATCCGGCTGCGCAAATCGAGGCTGCATCCCGGCGAATCCGCAGTGCAGAAATGCGGCGCCCCGCCCCAGCCATCGGCAGCTTATCTACAACACATCCCAAAGTCTCACGACCCCTTATTATCCGCGTCCCGGTCGCTTGACTGAGTCGCGATCCATAGCTATTGTGGTGCCAGGGCGTAGGGTAACAGGATGGGACGCACCTTCTTTCGGTTAAGGTACATCAGGCAGTATGGATTATTACAAGAGACTCGGGGTGGAGAAGGGTGCCGGTGCCGATGAGATCAAGAAGGCTTATCGGAAACTGGCTTTCAAGTATCATCCCGACAAAAACGCCGGAGACAAAAAGGCTGAGGCAAAGTTTAAGGAAATCAGCGAAGCCTATGCGGTACTGTCCGATCCCGAAAAGAGAAAGCAGTACGACACCTTCGGCTCCGCCGGCTTCAGACAGCGGTATTCCCAGGAAGATATCTTCAGGGGATTCGACATCAATGATATTCTCAGACAGTTCGGTTTCGGCACCTCCGGTTTCTCCGCTTCGGGTTTTAGAAATTCGATGGGGGGAGGGGCCGGTCACCAGGGGTTTGATTCCATTTTCCAGCAGAATTCATCCGGGTTCGGCGGTTGCGGTGGCTGTGGGCAAACGGCCAAGGGACAGGACCTCACCTACCAGCTTTCGGTGACTCTGGAAGATGTGCTCAACGGGGCCGAGCGTCAGCTGACCCTCAGAAAAAACGGAAAAACCGAGAACGTCTCTGTGAAGATTCCCAGAGGCATCGAGGAAGGGAAGAAGCTGCGACTCCAAGGCAAGGGAGGAGAAGCTCCAATGGGCGGGACTCCCGGGGATCTCTACCTGAAAGTCCAGCTTCAGCCTCATCGCCAATTCGAGAGAAAAGGTGAAGACCTCATACTCTCCAAATGTATTCCATACAGTGATGCGTGTCTGGGCGCAAAGGTCGAAATCGAGTCTCTGGACGGCAAGAAGTTTATCGTCAACGTGCCGTCAGGCACCAACGGCGATTCGCGACTGAGAATCAAAGGGCAGGGACTGCCGAGCGGACCGATTGGCGAACGTGGAGACCTGTATGTGAAGATACGGGTCGATGTGCCGAAATTGCTGACGGATCAGCAGAAAGCGTTGATTGAATCGTTGCGTGAAACGGGACTTTAAGGCAACATCGCCGGTCGGAAGAATGCTGCAAGGGGGGGCTGTCGCGGACACTGCCTTTTTGATTTGCCGGCGGCGTTATCCTCTAGCTCCGAGGCGGAGAGGGCGATCGTGGTGAATCGACAGAGCAGCTGGAAGAGCGTGATCGTGGCGTCAGCTGTGACCCTGTTCTTGACGCTGATTATCCGGCCGGGTAACGGATCCTGCTCACATGGCCTCGCCATCGATGGAAACCTCAAATATCCTGACAGTTTTACCCAATTCGACTACGTATCCTCAGCGGCCGTAAAGGGGGGAAGTCTGACCCTGAATGCCATCGGCAGCTTCGACAAAATGAATCCTTATACCCTCAAAGGATCGGCGCCTGAGGGACTGGAACTGTTCGTTTTCGAATCGTTGGCCGAATCAAGCCTCGATGAGCCGTTCGCTCAGTACGGCCTGCTCGCGAAGGATATCAGCATTGCCGAAGACGGCTTGTCGGCGACCTTCGTGCTCAATGAAAAGGCCCGGTTTTCGGATGGGTCGGAGGTCACCGCAGAGGACGTCAAGTTCAGTGTCGATACTCTGAAAAGCGACAAGGTGCACCCCTTCTATCCCTATTATTATGCCGATATAAAAGACGCCGTGGTGCTTGACAAACTCACGGTGCGACTCGATTTCAAGAAAAAAAACCGGGAGCTGCCGCTCATTGCCGGGCAGATCCCGGTCATGCCGAAAGCCTTCTACGACCTGCACGGTTTCGATAGCCGGGACCTGATCGCACCGGTCGGGTCGGGACCGTACCGCATACAATCCTTCAAACAGGGGCGTTCGATAACCTACGAGCGTAACAGGGACTATTGGGCAATTGATCACCCGGTAAGAAAGCACCGCTTCAATTTCGATACGATCACCTACAAATACTACAAGGATCAGACCGTTGCGCTGGAAGCGTTCAAGGCTGGAGAATTTGACGTGCTGCCGGTCAATATCGCCAAGCAGTGGGCCCGTGATCTGGAGGGACCGAAGATCGAATCCGGAGAAATCGTTAAGCGTAAATTTCCCCATCGCAACAACGCCGGGATGCAGGGGTTCGTGATGAACACCAGACGGGTGCTCTTCGAGGACCCGGAGGTACGCAGGGCCATCGGTCTGGCCTTCGACTTCGAATGGACCAACGCGACTCTGTTTTACGGTCAGTATGAACGAAGTAATTCCTTTTTCAGCAATTCCTACCTGGCGGCAACGGGGTTGCCGGGAGCGGTCGAACTGGAGCTGCTCGAACCCTTGCGCACGCTGGTTCCACCGGACGTGTTCACCACTGAACTGCGGGCACCCCGGACTGAAGGGAAGGGCGGGATCCGTGCGAACTTGAGAAGCGCCATGGGGATCCTCAACGAGCGGGGATGGCGGCTGAAGGATGGAATTCTGCAGAACAGCGACGGGGTAAAATTCACCTTTGAAATCATTCTCGTCAATCAGAGTTTCGAACGGGTGATGGCCGCCTTCTCGGACAATCTGAAAAAAATCGGCATTGAGGCGAGCTATCGCACCATCGACCCGGCGCTCTACACCGACAGAATAAACCGTTTCGATTTTGACATGTGCGTGTTCGTTTATGGCCAGTCCCAGTCTCCTGGCAATGAACAGAGAAATTTCTGGCAATCCGATGCAGCTGACCGAGAAGGCTCGAGAAATCTGGCCGGAATCAGAAGCGAAGCGATCGACCGGTTGATCGACCAGATAATCTATGCCGAAACCTCGGAAAAACTCACCGCCGCCGTCAAGGCGCTCGACAGGGTGCTCTGGTTCGGCTATTACCTCGTTCCAAACTGGTACCTCAATGGGCATCGTCTGGCCTATCATAACCGATTCAACATTCCCGATACGTTGCCAACGTATTATGATTACATGGCTTTTATAACAACATGGTGGAGCCGGTGAGTGTCTGAACGGCTGTATCAGGAGTCCTGACAGGAAATTATCTGCCGGCTGATTTTCTCGCACTTTTCTGACAAGCTCGTCTAAATCATTGTTCTGAGGATGATTTTCGTTTTTTTTTCTTGACGGTGATTTTGCCTGCTGCTACAGTGCGAATATATACTCCGCCGTTGCGCTGAGTATGAGTAATATCAAGGGGCTGCAGCCCCTAGATCGACCAGACGGGTGGATACCGTCGAACTGCCGGGAGGATTGAGTATGTCGGAACGTGTGCAAGGGAAAGTAAAATGGTTCAATGCAAGTAAAGGGTATGGATTTCTTGAGAGGCCGGATGGAGAAGCTGATGTCTTCGTCCATTTTAGCGCCATACAGGGAGAAGGTTTTCGTACCCTTGAAGAAGGGGAGCCCGTTGAGTTTTCGGTGGCACAGACGGACAAAGGGCTCCAGGCGGAGAATGTGGTGAAGGTCGGCTGATTCGCCACGACGCGGTTGAAAACCCCAAGGCGCACGGATGCCTTGGGGTTTTTTTTTATGCATGTTCTCTCCATATGAGCAAATGCGTCATGCATGAAGGAACCGGCCAGATAAAGATTACGCTGACATCGCCCGAGCAGACAAGGGTTTTCGGAAGGCGGATCGGTTCACTGTGTGAGGCCGATGATGTGATCTGCCTCGGAGGAGAGCTCGGCGCCGGCAAAACCACGCTTGCGCAGGCGATCGCACATGGAGCAGGGGTCGCAGCCGATGAATATGTAACGAGCCCGACCTTTGCAGTCATGCACGAATATACCGGCAGAGTTCCCGTCTACCATATGGACTTCTACCGGCTGGCTTCGAGCGAAGAGGTGATCGAACTCGGTCTGGAAGCCTATTTAGAGGCCGGTGGAATATCGCTGATCGAGTGGTTCGAAAGGGCCCAAGAGATCATTCCCGCCTCCTCTCTGATCATACATCTGTCGTTCATCGATGAATCGTCACGACTGATGGTGCTGCACAGCGGCCTGCCGCGCTGGCAGAGACATCTGAGCCGGCTGGAGCCCCGGCTCAGCCGATGACCGCGCAAGGTCCCAGCAGAGAGCGGGCCGCGGTTGTGTAAATCGCAAACATCATTACAGTGAATTGTACTGCAGGCCGGCGGTGGTCGCCGGACCATTGACTTGACCGAAGAGCAACAGAATCAGGACCCCGTTCATGAGAAACCGTACGATCACCTTCAATAACTGTCCTAAAACCTTTACCCGTGACCAGGATAAGGCGCGTACCCCGGAAGAGACCATCTCCCAGTTCTATGAGCGTATAGAAGCCTTCGATGTGAAGATTTTAAGCGAGGTGAGGCGCATCGATAACGGCCGGCTCGATATCCCGGTCTATTTCAGTGTCTGCACCGACGAAGCCCGGGCTCTCACCGGTACCAAAAAGCAGATGGGAAAGGGTGCATCGCCGGAACAATCCAGGGCCTCGGCATGTATGGAACTGGCGGAGCGCTTCTCTTTTTTTTCATTCAAGGCCGATTCCGGTAATTTCATAGTCGGTGATTTCAAGACACTGGCAGAACGGGGATACCCGCTCATGGACAGTGCATATCTGTTGACATCGGTTGGGGATACCAAGCTGGATCGCCAAACCTTGGAAACCCTGCTCGAGGATATCCCGATATGGTGGACCTGGGCGACTAATATCACCCGCCGGGAGCAGGTGCTCATTCCGTTTTCGTGGTTTTACGCGATCAATGAGTTCAACGGGCCGTCCGCCGGCAATACCGTGGAAGAAGCGGCATTGCAGGGGATCAGCGAAATTGTCGAGCGCCATGTCTGCTCGCTGATAAACCGGGACAAACTGGAAGTGCCCGCCATCGATCAGAGGTCCATCACCGATCCGGTGGCCGTCGAACTCATCGATAAATTCAGGAGAAACGGTATCGAACTCTATCTCCACGATTTCAGCCTCGACACCGGGTTATGCTCGGTCGGGGCGCTGGCGGTCGACCGCTCGACCTTTCCCGAACGGAGCGAGATCGTTTTCACCGCCGGAACCACCCCGGGCCCCGACAAGGCGATTATCAGAGCCATCACTGAAGTCGCCCAACTGGCCGGAGATTTCAATAGCGGTGCGAACTATGTCGCATCGGGACTGCCGAAACCGCTCAGCATGAGCGAAGTGAACTATCTCACCTCGACCTCGAAAACCATCACGGTGAATCAGATGAACGATCTTTCCGACCCCGATATGAAGGTCGAGATCGACAACTGTATCGACGCGCTGCGCGCCATCGGCATGGATATCTTCATGATCGACGTAACCCATCCTCAGCTGCAGATACCCGCTTTATACACCATCGTCCCGGGAGCCCATTTCAGGGAACGGTCCGTGCGTCGCGACGCCGGGCTCTTTGCCGCCAAGCTACTCAACGAACTGGTTGACGACCCGTGGCTGTTCAGGGCCAAGATCGAGGAGTTCGAGCATTATCTGCCTCAATCATACTATCTCTCTTTTTACCGTGGAATCAGCCTCTACAACAGAGAAGAATACGGGCAGGCCCTGACGCTCTTCGACCGTGCCCTGGAACAGCAGCCTGAAGAGGAGGATATCCCCTATATCTACGCCTTCAAATCTCACTGCCTGAAAGATCTTCAGCGCTATGACGAGGCCATCCAAACGCTCAGGCTGGGCTGTGAGCTGGACGATGAGCGTGAGGACCTCCACAATCTGCTGGGATTCTGCTATTTCAAAAAAGAGCAGTATGCAACGGCCATCAGCCATTTCGAACGGGCGATTCAGCTCAATCCGGCTTCAGCAATGGATTATGCGAATCTCGGGGTGAATCACAACCGGCTGGGCCACAGCGAAGAGGCGATCCGCTATTTCACGCTGGCGCTGACGCTCGATCCTTCGATCGGCTTTGCGAGAGAACAGCTGGATGCGCTGACCAACGCGAATGCGTAGTCGGGCAAGCAGATGAGAACAGCGCTCCTGGCAGTCACCGAACAGGGTTGGAAAACCGCCGAGAGGATCCAGGGCGGACTGCCGGATTCGGTACTGTACCGCTATTCCTCGGGGATCAGACAGGCGATCGAGCGGGCCTGGCATGAGCACGATGCGCTGATCTGTGTGATGGCCGCGGGGATTGTGGTGAGATGTGTGGCCGGACTGTGCTCCAGCAAGTTCCGCGACCCGTGCGTGCTGGTGGTCGATGAGACCGGGTCCCATGTCATCAGCTTGCTGTCCGGACATATCGGGGGCGGCAACGAGCTTGCCCGCAGCGTCGCCGCCATCGTCTCCGGTACTGCCGTGCTCACTACTGCTTCTGATGTATCCGGCCATACCGCCGTCGACCTGTGGAGCATCCGGCAGAACTGCACGATAGTAAATCCAGACCGGTTACCCGCGACTTCGGCGAAACTGCTGCGCAGGGGCTGTCTCTGCGTTTTCCAGGAAAAACAGTATGTGAAAACGTTGCCTGATGATTTCAGAAGCTGTATAAATCGACGCGATGGCGATATCGTCATTGCCCAGAGGCATGACGATCACCAAACCGCGCTGCAGCTGATACCGCGTATCAGATATATCGGCCTGGGCTGCCGGCGGGGAGCCAGCGTCGATGAATTCAACCAGGCCTTTCACGAACTGCAGGTCCAGCACGGGCTGGATCTGCGCAGCGTGGCAGGGGTTGCGAGCATCGATATAAAGCAGGACGAAACCGGGCTGCTGGAGGCGGCAAGGCTGAATCACTGGCCTATCCGGTTTTTTTCCAAAGATGCTATCAACACGGTCGTCGTACCAGGAAGCTCGGACATCGTCTATGACAAGATTGGTGTGTACAGCGTCAGCGAGGCGACGGCGATTCTCGCTGCCTCGGCGGGAAAGAGCCGCGCTCGATTGATAATAGAAAAGCGGAAATGGCAGAGAATCACGGCGGCAGTGGCGGAAACGGAATATTGAGCGTAGTCGGAACCGGGCCGGGTTCTGCGGACTATTTGACCCCTGCTGCCCTGAATGCGTTGAGGCAGGCAGACGTCATTATCGGGTACCGGACCTATCTCGACCTGATCGCCAGCATCATCGAAGAAAAAGAGGTTGTCGCATCGGCGATGATGCAGGAAGTGGACCGGGTCAACAGGGCCTTCGATCTTGCCGAACAGGGCCGGCATATCGCCCTCGTATCGGGCGGTGATCCCGGCATATATGCGATGGCCGGCCTGGTGTACGAAGTCGCCGAGGCGCGGGCGAGTGACACAGAAATCAGGGTGATAGCCGGAGTTGCCGCATTGAACGTCTGCGCCGAAAGGCTCGGGGCGCCGCTGATGCACGATTTTGCAACGATCAGCCTGTCCGACCTGCTCACCCCGTGGGATGTCATTGAAACCCGGGTCAGGGCCGCGGTCGGGGCGGATTTCGTGCTGGTCATCTACAATCCGCGTTCGAAAAAGCGTGACTGGCAGCTCGCCAGGGTGCTCGAGATCGTCACCGATATGCGGGGAACGCAGACCGTGGTCGGCATGGTGCACGCTGCAACCCGGGAGGATGAGAAGGTGATTGTCACAACGGTGGCGCAGTTCGACCCCAAGCTCGCCGACATGCAGACCCTGGTTATTATCGGGAATTCAGCCACCTATATCCGCAACGACAGGATGATTACCCCGCGCGGCTATAAAGAAAAGTATCGGCTGGCTTGAATCCGGTGGAGATTTACCTGCTCAGGCACGGCCGCACGACTCGACCGGGTACGTTCACCGGAATTACCGATATAGGGCTGGCCCGAGAGGGGGAGAAACAGATCCGCAAAATCTCCCCGCTGCTGGAAGCTGCCCGTATCGAAGCCTGTTACTGCAGTCCGCTGAGCCGCTGCAGGGATACGCTGCGGCTGATCGCTCTCAACTGCGAAGTCACCTTCGACGAGGCGCTCAAAGAGATCGATTTCGGGGTGTGGGAAGGCATGAAGTACAGCCAGATCCTCAGCGCATACCCCGAGGAAGCGGCACGTTGGGACGAACTGAGGGAGAGGTTCACCTTCCCGGGCGGAGCGTCCATCAGCGGGTTCAATCGCGGCGTCTGGAACTGGTTCGACAAGCTG
>JAJDNR010000023.1 GCA_022340565.1 Desulfofustis sp. | reverse complement strand
GCCTTCCAGCTCCTTTGATTCCTGACATTATCTCGTTATTCCAGCCTGATAGGCCCGTTTGATGGAAATGGCACGGACATTGAAATGTCCTCACTCGCCTGATTACCTCAACACATCATCAACGGGAGGAGGCCGGTATGGCAAAGATCAACAAACAGCAGAAGGACAGGGGGCGTTTCGGCAAGTGTCAGATCTGTCTCGGGTATATCCCGATCGAGTATTATTTCGGGATCGGTGACGAGATCAGCTGCTACGAATGCGGGACCGTCTATTTCATAGAGTCGAAAGACCCGGTGCAGTTAAAGATGTCGGAGGATCGCTACATAGAAGACGACGATTCATCCGAGATGATCTTTGAAGATAATTGATGATAAGTCTCCGATTCGCCAGTGCTGTCCCGCTCTCCAGCAGGGTGAGGGGAGCGGATAACATCCTGTGACAAGGCCGGGTGCGAAACCGCTACCCGGCCTTACCCGTTTCAGCATGCTGTTTGCTCTTGTCTTTTTGGGTATACCCTGCGTTACCGCGTCCCGTTGCAGAGGCTGCCGGTGACGGTTGCCGCCATGGGCGAGCCATGCCCATCTGTGATTCGCA
This sequence comes from Desulfofustis sp., assembly GCA_022340565.1. GTDB lineage: Bacteria > Desulfobacterota > Desulfobulbia > Desulfobulbales > Desulfocapsaceae > JABDQA01. The sequence goes on along the minus strand of JAJDNR010000023.1, from coordinate 8,380 downwards.
CGCTCTTTGTTGATGGAACCGTCCGATGGGCGATTTCTGCATACAGGAATATTGACTCTTTACCTTTTCGATACAATCTGCATATATTGTAAGGCTGTATTTGTCATAAGAATCCTCCACCGCATGTTTATGATGCCTCCCATGGAAGTCGGGTGGGTGATCAATACACGATAATTCGAGTTGAAAAACATGAATCCCATTTGCATAGTCGACGATCAGCCCCAGATCTGCTCAGCCGTTTCGGGCATCCTGGCCGATGAAGGGTATGATACGGTCGCCTTCAACGATGCGGAGAGTTTCTGGCAGAGCCTCGATACCCAGAAACCTTCTCTTGTCCTGCTCGATATCTGGCTTCCCGGCGTTGACGGCCTGGAACTCCTGAAACGCCTGCACGAGCGCCTTCCGGCACTGCCCGTGATCATGATGAGCGGACATGCCGGGATCGAGACGGCGGTTACCGCGATCAAGGCCGGAGCCTGCGATTTCATGGAGAAACCGCTCCACCTCGAAGCCCTGCTCGAAAAGGTGGAATTCGCAATCAACCGTCGGCCGGCACGAAACGGCTCGGCCCCTGCCGCGGGCAGCGGGCCTGGCGGCGCCAGTCCGGAATCCTCAATTCCGGCCGGAACGCTGGAAGTGGTGGTTTCTTCAAGGCCGCAGCGCACCCTCGGGGAAAATGTGGTACTTAACGGCGTGGGGCTGCTGAGCGGCCGCAAGACGGGTATCATCCTGAGCCCTCTGGGGGTCAACGAGGGAGTCGTCTTTCAGACCCTGGACGGTCAGACCATCCCGGGGCATATCACCTCCCTGGAAAATTATTCCAATATAGATCCCTCGAAACTGTTTTCCGCCAACTCCACCACGCTGGCCAACGGGATGCAGCAAATCCGCACCGTCGAACACCTGATGGCGGCCTTTTCCGTGTACGGTATCACCAACGTGCTGATCAAGGTTGATGACGAGATTCCCAATATCGACGGTTCGGCCAAGGATTTCAGCGACCTCATCGCCCGGGCCGGGTTGGTCAAGCAGCAGGCCCCCACCAGGGTCGCGGTAATCAGACGGAAGATCGGAGTGGGGAAAGAGACGCGTGGTGAAAAGCACCTCTATGTGGAGCCGTTCGAGGGATTCGAAGTGGCGATGAGGGTCGATTATCCCCAGCCCATCGGCGAGCAGGTTTTTACCTTCAACCCTGAGAAGGACTCTTTCGCTGAAGAAATCGCCCCCGCCCGCACCTTCAACACCTTCGAAAATATCGAAATGGCCCAGCGGCTCGGCAAGGTGGGGAGCGGATATCTCAACTCCCACATCATCATCCACGAGGGCAAGGTGATCAACACCGAACTCCGCTATGCCGATGAATTCGTCCGCCACAAGGTTCTGGATCTGATTGGAGACCTCTATCTGCTCGGCCTCCCCATCAGGGGCCGGGTTGTAGCAAACATGACCTCCCACGGCTACAACCACGCCCTGGTCGAACGGTTGTACCAGGCGACCCGGAATAGTTGAACGCGAACAAGACGGCTGGGTCGTTCAGAAAAAGGGCAGCCGTCTTCGTCGCTGTGCATATGGCCTGTCAGCCCAGGTGCTTCGTGAAGATTTCGACGGTGCGCCCCCAGGCCAGTTTGGCCTGCTCTTTGTTGTAGCGGGGAGTCGAGTCATTGTGGAAGCCGTGTTTGGTTCCTTCGTACGTGTACATCACGAAGTCCTTGTTGTTCGCCTCCAGGGCCGTTCGATATCCTGCCTGCGATTCGTTGACGCGGGGATCGTCTTCTGCGTACTGCATCATCATCGGCGCCTGGATTTTTCCGACGTCCTCGATATTCGGGGCGATACCGTAGAACGGTACTCCGGCGTTGAGGTCGGCCCCCAGCTCCACCGCGAACTTGTTGACCACGCCTCCGCCGTAGCAGAAGCCGGTCGCTCCCAGCTTGCCGTTCGATAGTTCATGGGTTTTCAGATATCTGGCGCTGTTCAGCAGGTCGGTGAACAGCTTGTCGGGATCAAGCGATTTCTGCATCACCTTGCCGTCTTCGTCGTTTCCCGGGTAGCCGCCGATCGGAGCAAGTCCGTCCGGGGCCAGGGCGAGAAAACCCTCTACCGCCAAGCGTCGGGCGACATCTTCGATATAGGGATTCAGTCCCCGGTTTTCATGGATGACCACGACTGCCGGGAACGGCCCCTCGCCGGCGGGCTGCACCAGGTACCCCCGCATGGTCCCGGATGAGCCGCCGGGCGAGTCATACGTGACATATTTCGGTTTGATGCGCTCATCCGTAAACGAGATCGTCTGGGCCTTCGCATAGCGCGGCAGCAGGGCCTCGGCCATGGCCAGAGCGGAGCCGCCGACGACAACGAGGGCCGACGCCCGGTTGAGAAATTCGCGGCGGGTCATCTGGGTATGACAGAATTCATCATAGAGATCGTATACTTGGGGGTCGATATACATTTCAGTCATGCTGCACCTCCTGATCGGATTGTTGATTCAGGTTCAAATTTGGAACAGGATTGTCCCTTAGTTCCCCTTTCAAGGCTGTTAATAATCATTCCCCGGCGCCCTGTAAATCAGATGGATCGTAACCCTGTGTTCAAACGCTTGCCGATTGCTGGATGTGCCTTATCCTGATCGAGATCTTAAAACAGGGGTGCAGTCAGTCAGGGATATTCATCCGGATCAGGACAGGCAGACAGCCACGATCAGGAACGCTGACCTTTAACCCGGATATTTCATGGAAAATAAACGTATATTTAAAAAATAATCAGCAAAATCAAAGGATAACTGGGATACCTCAAGCCCTGTAACCGAAACTGTTTGCGCCTGATGGAATCAACGCTGAAAAGACCAACGTTCCACCCTGCGGGCGAGTCGATACAGCCTGCGATCCCGCGTCGCTTTTGGGGAAGGCATAGTAGCTCTATAATCTTCCCCAAGGCTCCTTGACTCGCAGGCCGTCTCAACTCGCGAAATATCCGGGTTAATTATGCCTGGAACGACCCGGCGTGCTTGGCCAAATTTCAGCCGCGTTTGGCCAAGCATACCCGATTCCTGTCGCGTATAGTTTTCGCGCACGTGGAAGAGATCGACCAGGATTGAGGCATGTGCCTTTGAAAACGAGCCGGCCGTGTGAATTGCCGGCGGGCCCGTTTGCTCTCTCGGGCACAACGGGATGTGAAGCGTTTCAAGAAAATTCCCCCTGAACATCATAGGCAAGGCGGTGTGCAGGGGGAATATGAGGGGAATCAGACGATCGACCAAGATAAATCCGATTCCGCGATCAGCTTTACCAAAGCACGAAAGAAAATCAATTCCCGTTTGTAGTACTTCTGCAACTTTTCTTCTTTTTCCTGCAAATCTTCGATTGAAATTGCCCTTTGCCTAACATAAAATGAATCCCGATACATCCTCGGGGAACAGTCTTTTCATTATTGAAGGAACGCTGATGACGGTATCGGATGATCATGAGTCTCTGGTTCGATTGAAGCATCGCATAGAGCGCCATAATCAGAGAGAGCGTGAAGCCATTGCCCGCGGCAGGGCGGAGTGGGAGAAATGGCTGAAGGAAAAAAGCGGGATCGAGGATCAGCCCGGATATGGCCGGCACCTAATGGCGGATCGTCTGTGAGCCCTCTGACTGCTGTGGCTGATCGACAACAGTCAGAGGGTGTGGCGGCGGTCCGGCAGGCTCGGTCCGGCAGGACGAATCGTATCTGAAACTGTCTGCAGGTGCGGGAGCGATTACCGGTTCTAACAGTTCGAAGAAGCGGCAATCTCGTGCATCACCTCGAAGACCCCCATCGGATCGAGATTGTTGGCCTCGGCAATGTCCTTGATGATCATATCTGCTTTGGCAACGACCCCTTTGGCACCGAGTTCCCTGATGATATAGTCGAGTTTGAGACCGTATTCATCGCAGGCTTCGGATAGTTTCTTCTTTCCCCAGCCGGATTCCGGAGCATCGGGAAAACGATTGGATGAGCTGCTTTTCACAACAGCTTCTGGGAGCGCCGCGGGCTTGATCAGGTCATGGATCTGTTTCGGCGCCAATTTGTTGATCGCAGCAATATCCTTGATGGTATCCTCGGGACCCTTAACGACCAGCCCCGCCTCACGCAGCAGCAGCACGCTTTTTTCGGGGTCGAGATTCTCCCGCTTGGCAAACATGTTCAATGAAGACGACTCGGCATGGCCGTAAGGCGGCTCTCCATATTTTACCGTAGCCGAGTCTTTCAGCGATTCGGAGATGTCGAGAATGGTGCTCATCGGCGGAATATTGTAGTAGGTGCCGACGATAAAGACGGCGGTTGCTGCCAGTGCGATATTGAAAGGCCCGGTGAACACCCTGATCTGCCGGGTTTTGTTCTTCATATAGGCGGCAATTGGCTTCCAGTTGTAGAAAATGTGCAAAATCCCGGCGATCAGGAACAAAACGCCGACGGTCGTGTGTTGGGCGCTCCAGTCTCCCTTGGTCAGCCCCAGGAATCTCCAGTCCGCCCAGTAGGCGATCCTCCCTTCGGGCACGGCATAGAGGATGATTGAGTTGATGGCCAGTACGATCAGCGATAACAGCATGGTCATCGAAGTGATTTTTCTCATGTTCATGACAGCTCCTCGAAGTGGTGGTTTAATGCCTGGTTGAGATATGCGGTACCACTTCAAGTACCGTGCCATGTTTAAAATAAAATAATTAAATAGTTAAATTGCTCGTGCTATCAGATACCTGCTGTGTGGAGGTCGGAATGTCCTCGTCTTTGGAGGGAAATCTGGCGATCAGTGGTGTGTAATAATTATGCACTCCCCCGGCGCCGGTGCATAAAATCTACGCTGGCGGGGCATGAAGGTTTTCGGCCCAGGTGTCCAGTTCTGGGGATACGGTAGCGCTTTTCCCGCAGGTTCAATCGATAATGAAATCTCTCTGCAGCAGGATATCCTCGACATGATTGGATGTCTGGGGCTCGTTATAGGCCCTGCCCACGATGAGAAACGCATCTGCACGCCGGTCTGCTTTGAGCAGCAGGGCCCGGGATTTCGGAATGACCCCGGGTGGATCGGCAAAGGCTGGATTGGTGGGATGGAACAGTATTGCCCCCTGTTTTCGTTTATCGCTCCACGACTGCCCTTTCATGGTCATTTCCCCCGTGATGAGATCCTTCAGACCGCGGCGGCAGGCACCTCGATGGTCAATGTCTCATGCCTGCACCCGGTTAGAAGTGCGCAATTCCTGGCCCCCACCTCTGAATTGCCAAAAATGTGCCAAACGCACGGGTTACAGGAAAGAACCTTAAGAAAATTTCTATAATATTGATATCATATGGTAAATTTGCTGGTCCGAGGTGCCGTCGAGAAGAGGAGGAGAAGACATGGCTCCGGTGAGGTGTCCAGTTGGTTGACGAAACCCGGTCGATATGTAAAGTGATTGTGCGGATTGGTGCCGGTAGAGCTGGAGAGGAGAGAACGGACTTCGGGACGGAAATTTGATAGGCGGCCGGTAAAGGATTTGATTTTACCGGATGTCCTGATCTTTCCTCAGTTCCTCTGCCGCATGTTCGAGGATTTCAGCAGCTTCACGACGCTCGGCGGCGGTCATGTCGGCAAGGTCCAGATCAAGTTTCAGGTACGGCTTGTTGGAGGTGATCTTCTGCTTTATGACGTCGATGTTCTCGTAAAGATCAATGACCCGGAAGGTGGATACCGGATCGGAAAAGCCTTTTGCGTCGATTTTTCCCTCGGGCACGCATCTGATCGTATCTTTTACGTGGGAATAGGTTTCAAACGAGATGAGAATTTCATCAGCGGGGCAGGCTTTCTCAAGACGAGCAGCGAGGTTTACGCCGCTGCCGATGATCGTGTAATCCATGCGGTCTTCGCTGCCGAAGTTGCCCACCGTACAGAGTCCGGTGTTGATACCCATGCGGCATGCAAGCGGTTTTTCCAGGCCCGAACTCATCCAGATCTTCTGCAGCTCGGCCATGCGCTTTTTCATCGCGATGGCCATGGCGACGCAGGCGGTCGCATCCTCCTTGACCCCAAGTGTGTCTGGGTCACCGAAGAAAATGACAATGGCATCACCGACATACTTGTCTATGGTCGCCCCGTGGGAAAAGGCTATCTCGGACTTCTCGCTCAGGTAGTGATTGAGCAGCCGGGTGAGGTCCTCTGATTCGAGTCGTTCGGTGGTGCCGGTGAAGTCGATCAGATCGGAGAAAAAGATGGTCAGCCGTTTACGCCTGCTGGCCAACTTTACCTCCTGCCTGCCGGTGAAAATCGAGTTGTATACCTGCGGCGAGAGGTATTTGGCGAGCTGATTGGAGAGCTGTTCCAGTTCAAGGGTCTTGGCGGTCAACTCCTCCTCTCGTTGTTTCAAGGCGGTGACATCGGAATAGACTGCCACCGTGCCGCCGTCACTGGTCTTGCGTTCGGTGATGAGTATCCACTGGCCGTTGCTTCTCTGCTGAAGCCTCGATTCTCCCGGATTTCGATGCATTGTCAGGCGCTCGTCGACCCACTCGTCGATGCGCTCCTGAGCATCGAGTATATATCCCTGCCCGGCCGCGTTTCTTATGATCGTTTCAAAGGCGGTCCCCGGTTCGATCTGGGTGGTGCTGCCCGGGTAGAGCAGTTCTGTGTATCTGGAGTTGCAGAGAACCATGCGGTCGTCGGGATCGAAGAACACGAATCCTTCAGATGAGTTTTCAATGGCGTCGACCAGCCTTCTGCGGGCGGTTTCGATGTCGCGCAGATTGTTTTCCTCGACTTCGATTGCGGTATCCCGAAAGACGACCAGAGCCTCCGCCATGCGAGCGATTTCATCAGTGCCGCCAGCTTCCGGCAGCGGCGTTCTGAGATTGCCGGCCGCTATGGCATGCATGCTGTCGCTCAACGCTGTGAGCCTGGCGATCAGGTTGCGGCCGACATAGAGCCAGACGATGAGCAGGGAACTGATAAGACTCAGTGCAACCACTCCGATCAAAATATTTCGATTAAGCTTCTGAAGGTCGGCAGCCTGCTGGTTCGCGTTCTCGGATTCCCCTGTGGAACGGTTCACCAGGTAGTTGACCCAGTTGGTCAAATATCTGGAAAAGCGAACGTTTACGGCCAACAGTCTCTCGGCTTCATCCATTACTTCAATTTCGCTTTTTCTCACCTGGGAGAGGCTGTTGGGGCCAACAGTGCCGGCGCCGCCCGGACGACACTCTCCACCTGCCGGGACAATTCAAGCCAGGTAAGTGCTTCCGGGACACGGTGCTCGGTGATTCTGTTCAGGGCGCCGCCGACCTGCGACAGGGAATATAACCCGGAGACCGCTGCAATCAGAGAAAACATGGAGACGCAGAGAAAGGCCAGCAGCAGTCTTCCACGGACACCCAACGACGCGGTTTTCTGTGGTTGGGCTGTGGTCATGAGCGCTTACCGGCTACTCCGCATACCGATCTGTCGGGTCATTTGAGCGGGGTGTAGCCCCGGTTGTCGAACACGTTCCAGCTGAACGAGCTGATGCCGGTGACGTCCCCCTTTTCGTCGAAACCGATTTTTCCCAGCACCGTCTCGAAGGTGCCCGTCCTCAGGGCTTTGATGACAGCTTCAAAATCCAGGGAATTGGCCTGGCTGACGGCCAGTGCCCAGGCCTGTACGGCGCCGTATCTGTACAAGGTATATCCCTCTGGCTCAAAACCGTATTCTTCACGGATCGCAGCCGCAACGTCCTCGGCCTGCGGCTTCTGGCGCATATCCTGCCCAAAGGTGAAATGGGTTCCTGCACCTGCTTCACCCGCATAAACCAGAAAATCAGGGCTGGCGAGCGCATCACCTGAAAATAGCTGAAGATTGGGCAGCGACTTTTTGGCCTGGCGAATGATGATTCCAATATCCGCCTCGTATCCGCCGATATAGAGCACATCGATTTTATTGCTCACCAGCTTGTCAACGAGCGGCTGGTAGTCCTTCTGATCCTTTGCATAACGGTCGAACAGGACTTCGCTGACGCCGCGTTTATTGAGTTGGCGTTTGGTATATTCCGCCAGCCCTTGACCATACGCCTGGCCGTCATGAAGAATGGCAATATTGTCTGTGCTGTGATTGTCGGCGAGGTAGTCGCCGGCGATGGTGCCCTGCTGGTCGTCACGTCCGATTACCCGGAAAACATTCGGGCCTCCTTCATCGGTGACTTTCGGATTCGTGGATGCTGCTGATATCATGATAATGTTTGCATCCTCATAGATTTTGCTGGCGGCAAGTGAGCAGCCCGAACAGAGATGACCGGCGACGAATACGACTCCTTCGTCTACCAACTGCCGCGCCACGGCCTTTGCCTGCCTGGGTTCGCAGAAGTCATCCACTGATATGGCGATGATTGCCTGGCCGAGAAGTCCTCCATTTTTGTTC
>JAJDNR010000015.1 GCA_022340565.1 Desulfofustis sp. | reverse complement strand
TGTAGAAGCCTTAAAGCCCATCTTCAATCCCCATTGCGGTGAAAGCCATCGCCTTGCCTGCTCTCTTTGCAATTCAGAGCAGACATAACTCCTCTTTTAAAGCAGCGGCAGCATTAGCAGAGACGGATGAGCTAGCACAAGGTCCCTTGAAAAATAAGGATTTTGGTTCGAATTCAAAACATGCATAAAGATGTTGCAGCACACATATAGTTGATATGTCGAGGATAACCTGTTCATGAGGTAACGCAGAGTCTGAGTCAAAAGACAATTTTTCAATGCAGCCCGCAATGTTGAGTATTTAATATCTCTTCGGCTCTGCAGTGGGTTGCTTTTTGATTCATATGCTTTTATGTAGAGTATCCAGTCTGATATCCCCTGATGCTCTTTACGGGATTGAAACTCCATCTATAAGAGAACATGAATGCAAAGAAAACGGCTGTGATCGTAGGGGCGGGGCCCGGCGGACTTACCGCAGCGTATGAGCTGCTGAAAAATACTGATATCAAGCCGGTCGTGTGTGAAATGTCGGCTGACATCGGCGGAATCTCCAAAACGGTCGTCTACAAAGGGAACCGTATAGATATCGGTGGCCCTATTTTCCATCAATTCTAATCGACAAAGGCTTCAGAATCTAAAGGCATGGCGCTTTGCTCGGCGGCGGCACCATTCTGCAATTATACAAACGACGAACAGTGATACCAGAGCGACCGCGCCGTGTCGCTGTCGGAAGAGGCTATGAAATGAGGTGACGTCGATGACAGAGAGAATCGCTGTCAGACAAACCAGTGCTCCGAACAGACTGCAGCCGGCAACGGGAAGCGGTTCTAGCCTTTGATTCTTCAGGTCGTCGATAATGAAATAAATCATCAGTAGCAGGCATATATAAAATAGCGTAATTCTGACTATTTGAAGAAATTCGCCAACGGTATCAAGCAAGCCGAGCTTGAGATGCCTCGCATTCTCTGGAAAATCGAGAGCTTGGGCGACGTGGTCGGTAGCTGCAGGGGAGGAGTGGATCAAACGGCCGACGTGATGGAGAAACTGTTGATCTCCAATACTGACACGGTTTATGTAAGGTTTGAATTCCGGGAATCTGACTATCAGGTCGAACTGTCGCAATAGGGAAGCGGGAAGATCGTTGGTATGCTCCTGACGCCATAGCGGCACGAGTGGATAAACGAGCCGAGCGCAAGATAACGTGCCGGCGGAGCATGCCATTTCGATCTCCTCACCTAGTTCGTCATAAAAACGCAGCACTGCCGGCAATCCTAGTTTATAATAGCCAGCAGTTGCGACTGCATCCCGGAAGGCAAAGAAAAAGGTGGCCGCTGGCAGTTGTCCCTTAAATCCCAGGTTATCCGCGGCCTTCGTCAGATAATCCTGCAACTCGGCCATCTTGGGGCTTGCCTGGTACAGTGTTTCCAGTGTGTCTCTGGTCACGTGTACGTAGCGAATTGGCTCTCTTGCCTCGACGCTCAGCAGGGCGTTGTAAGCCCGTTTAAATTCAGGCGCTTTGATCTCCAAGATTACCGGCGATCCGTAATAGATTCCGTTGAGCTGCCTGAGCCCAAACGTCGTCGCCATAAAGAACAGAGCCGGCATTAAAACAAATAGGAACATGGATCTCAAAGATCGTTTGAGGCGACTGTCTGAACGAAATATTCCAAAAATGACGACATAGATGAGGAGAAGGACAAGTGGCGGAATTATCCAGATACCCTCTTCCCGCACGTACCAGAAAAAACTGAATGAGACGGCGAACAGCACCGACCAGAGCCCCCTTCCACCCTCATTACCAACCAGTCGAAGAGTGAGTCCCAGTGCGGACCCCAACACCAACAAAGCCAGCGATGGATAGATGGACATCCTGAATGAGTAAGCCACGGTCTGGTAGTCATAGGAGTGAGGTGCAAAATAGAGAAAGACAAATGCCGGAAAAAGAAACCATCGTTGTTTGACAACGACCGTAAGTGCCTGGATTGCAACCAGGCAAGCTGCCAGGTAGAGCAGGTCGTTGGCGTGGATCAGCGGCAGTCCTAGCCAGTAGATAAATGAGATCCATACGGGGTAGAGGGGGCCGCGCAGCAGAGTAAGCTGGTTGAAAGGCCCCAACCATTCCCCCGAGATTATATGAAGTGCGCTGGTAAGAAACAGCGTGTCGTCATGTGGGTAATTGCTGCGGGCCAAAAAAGGTTGTTCAGCCAGGCAACTGTGCTTAAGCACCACAAGCAGGACAATGCAAACGGCAAACCAGTGGTTACGAAGAAACTGCAATAATTTCAGAAACATGATTTTGTTGTCGGTAATGGTAGAACGATTCAGTCAGCTTAAACAATCAAAGCCCTTCAACGATGATAGAAGGCAATTCTAGCGAATTCGGTCTAATGCATCAATATGTACTTTAAATATCGGCAAATCCCGAAGGTTGACAATTCGCTCAATAGCCTCATGATAGAACGCGTATTGTTGGATGACGGCCACGATTTTGAAGATGGGCCCGCTCGCTATCTCAATGATTTTATGAAAGCTGTTTGATGAGGGACATGTATGTTTTTCAGACCATATATCAGTATTGCCCGTTTCGATCATTGGTTTAAAAATATCTTTATGATACCGGGGGTTGTGCTGGCCTTTTATGCCCAGCCGGAACTGTTAAATGGGCTGGTGTTTTTTAAACTCTTGGTCGGTTTGCTGGCCACCGGATTCATCGCTTCAAGTAACTATGTGATCAACGAGTTGCTCGATGCTCCCTACGATGCGCTGCATCCGGTTAAAAAAAACCGGCCGATTCCTTCAGGCGGAATTAATATCAAACTGGTTTATATTGAATGGATGGCCTTGGCGCTGCTTGGACTGTCATTAGCCTTGCCCCTCGGAGTTCGTTTTCTGATTCCGGCCTTGGCTCTGTGGATTATGGGTTGCCTCTATAATATTCCGCCTTTCAGAACCAAGGACAAACCCTTCATAGATGTGCTCAGTGAATCGGTCAACAATCCGCTTCGGCTGTTGCTAGGCTGGTATGCAACTGGGATTGTGGTCCTGCCACCGGTCTCTCTTCTGCTCGCCTACTGGATGGTTGGCGCTTTCTTCATGGCGGTGAAACGATTTGCTGAATACCGACGAATCGCTGATCCCAACGTGAGCGCCAAATACCGTCGTTCGTTCAGGTACTACAACGAAGAACGGCTGTTGATCTCAATCATCTACTATGCGGTCAGTTTTGGTCTTTTTTTCGGGATTTTCCTGATGCGCTACAAGATGGAGCTGATTTTCTCGATCCCGTTGATCGCCGGTTTTATCGCCTGGTATATCCGACTCGGCTTTCTCGAGGATAGTCCCACACAATATCCCGAACTGTTATACAGGCAAAAAAGCTTCACCGCCTATTGCCTTTTGTGCGGTATCATCATGCAATTGCTACTGTTCGTGGATCTGCCCGGCCTCTACGACTTGTTCCAGTCGACCATTCCAGCTGCGCAATAGACGGAGAGATGAATCTGGCGCTTTTTGATTTCGACGGCACGATCAGTTCAGCCGACAGTTTCCTGGGCTTCATGAGAACGGTATACCGTGGCAGGTTCCTGCGATGCTGCGCTCTGCTCTCCCCGCGGATCTGCCTGTTTTTGCTTGGCTTCTACTCGAATGACAAGATTAAGGAGTGTTTTCTGGAAAGACTCTTCAAGGGGGTACCTCTCGAGCAGTTGCGGTCGTCAGCCGAAAGATTCAATCGGGAAAGCCTTTCAGCTACGGAGAGGCCGGCCGCCATAAAGCGTATTGATCAGCATCGTGCGGCAGGCGATAAGATCGTGGTCGTCAGTGCCACTCCCCGCTTCATATTAGAGCAGTGGTGTCGGGACCGGAGGCTTGACCTGATCGCTACCGAGGTTGAACTCGATAAAAAAGGGCGACTAACCGGTAGAATAGATGGGAAAAATTGCCGGGGACCAGAAAAAGTCAGTCGCATACGAGCGGCATACGATCTCAAAGATTTTGACGAGATATACGCTTACGGCGATACGGTTTCGGATTTGCCCATGCTAGAACTGGCTGAAGAACACCTGAGATTTTACCGACCATTTCGCGCATAGCAAGAAGGTAGTACCAGAGTGGGTCTGCAATCACACTGACCGTCCGGTGTTGAATATCAAAATTGGCCTAAATGAGTTCAAAAATGGGGCAGGGTGGGGGCAAAAACCATATCAAACAAAAAAACGGTTAAGCCAAAATGACCTAACCGCTTGATTTAACTGGTACACCAGAGAGGATTCGAACCTCCGACCTACGGATTCGTATTTCGCTCAACAGGATTTACTATGAAGTAAAATCAATAACTTATGGCATACACGGATGCAAGTATTTTGCATCATTTTGCACCCTATCCGTACCCTCAGAAAACAAAACCCTCGTAACTAATTAAAATTACGAGGGTTTCAGCAACGTGGTGGCGATGCAGGGAATTGAACCCCGGACACTGCGGATATGAGCCGCATGCTCTAACCATCTGAGCTACATCGCCATGCGATAAAGGACACAATAGATACCGTATTCATCTATTGGTGTCAACAGAAAATCTCGGCTTCCGGCGCTGCGGGGCGCGCCAGGACTGCATCCGGAAGGAATCGGAGGGAGCTCTGCAGCGGCCCGACTATGCCCCTTTTAGCGAAGGTAAATCAAACCTGAGCCGCACGGCGGAAGCGCCCTGCCGGGCGCCCAAAGGAAAAGGGGGCTCATCTCTGAGCCCCCTTCGGAAATGCTTGTGGAAAAGGCCTGACGGATGGCCCGACGGCTTACATCATGCCGCCCATTCCTCCCATGCCGCCCATTCCTCCCGGAGGCATGCCGCCCATTCCCGGATCCTTCTCCTCGGGCTTCTCGGCGATCACGCACTCGGTGGTCAGCAGCATGCCGGCAACCGATGCGGCATTCTGCAGCGCGGTGCGGGCGACCTTGGCAGGATCGATGACGCCTGCCTCGATCAGGTCTTCATACTGCTCGGTGGCGGCGTTCAGGCCTTTGGCGCCTTTCATGCCCTTCACATGCTCGACCACGACCGAGCCTTCGAGACCGGCGTTTTCGGCGATCTGACGAATCGGCTCTTCGAGGGCGCGAAGCACGATGTTTTTACCGAGGGCCTGCTCACCGGGCAGCTTCAGCTTGGCCAGTTCGTCGAGGCAGCGGAGATAGGCGACACCGCCGCCGGGAACGACGCCTTCCTCGACCGCGGCGCGGGTGGCGTTGAGCGCGTCCTCGACACGGGCCTTCTTCTCTTTCATCTCGATCTCGGTGGCTGCTCCGACATTGATCACGGCGACACCGCCGATCAGCTTGGCCAGGCGCTCCTGCAGTTTCTCGCGGTCGTAATCGGAGGTGGTGTCCTCGATCTGGGTGCGGATCTGCTTCACCCGGGCGGCGATCTTGTCTTTCTCGCCGGCGCCGTCGATGATGGTGGTGTTGTCCTTGTCGACGACAATGCGCTTGGCGGTGCCGAGATCGTTAACGGTGATGTTCTCGAGCTTGATGCCGAGGTCTTCGGTGACGACCTGGCCGCCGGTCAGGATGGCGATATCCTGCAGCATCGCCTTGCGGCGATCGCCGAAACCGGGGGCCTTTACAGCGGCCACGTTGAGGGTTCCGCGCAGCTTGTTGACAACCAGGGTTGCCAGCGCTTCGCCGTCAACATCCTCAGCGACGATGAACAGACCTCTGCCCATTTTGGCGACCGATTCGAGCACCGGCAGCAGGTCTTTCATGTTGGAAACCTTCTTCTCGACGAGCAGCAGGTAGGGGTCGTCCATCGCCACTTCCATGCGCTCCGCGTCGGTGACGAAGTAGGGGGACAGGTAGCCGCGGTCGAACTGCATGCCTTCGACGACGTCCAGCGTGGTTTCCATCGACTTGGCTTCCTCGACGGTGATGACGCCTTCCTTGCCGACCTTGTCCATGGCCTCGGCGATGATGTTGCCGATGGTCTCGTCGCTGTTGGCGGAGATGGTGCCGACCTGGGCGATCTCTTTCTGCTCCTTGGTCGGGGTGGAGATGCCCTTCAGCGCGTTGACGACAACCTCGACGGAGGCGTCGATGCCGCGCTTCAGATCCATCGGGTTGTTGCCGGCGGCGACCAGTTTGGCGCCTTCCGTGTAGATGGACTGGGCGAGCACGGTTGCCGTGGTGGTGCCGTCACCGGCTACGTCGGAGGTCTTGGAAGCGACCTCCTTGACCATCTGGGCACCCATGTTCTCGAACTTATCCTTGAGTTCGATCTCCTTGGCCACGGTGACGCCGTCCTTGGTGATGGTCGGGGCGCCGAAGGATTTCTCGATCAGCACGTTGCGGCCCTTCGGACCCAGGGTGACCTTTACCGCGTTTGCCAGGGTATTGACACCGGTGAGGATCTTCTCGCGACCCTTCACTCCGAATTTGATATCTTTACCAGCCATGTGAATTTCTCCTTAAATTCTTTGAATATTGAAACAAATTAAAATCGAAACGTGCCTATTCGACGATGCCGAGCACGTCGTCCTCGCGCATGATCAGGAAATCCTCTCCATCGAGCTTCACATCGGTGCCGCCGTATTTGGAGAACAGGATCACATCATTCTCTTTTACCTGCAGGGCAACACGCTCGCCTGCATCGTTGGTTTTACCCGGGCCGACAGCCACAACCTTTCCCTGGGCCGGTTTTTCTTTAGCGCTGTCGGGAATGATGATGCCACCAGCGGTTTTTTCTTCCTCTTCAAGCCTCCGGACCAGAAGACGATCATTCAACGGACGAATTTTCATTGTTCCCTCCTAAACTTCTCGATACGTTTTATTGATTTACCATTCGGCTGCATCCCAACGCGCAGCCACATTTATGTGCCCGCAAACTGGGGCTTATTTTGAACACGGCAAAATATAGGCGCGCATAGTCAAAAATCAAGGGGCGGCCGCACTTTTTTTGCGGCCGCCCCAGACTGGTTGCTATCTAGCTATTTTACGGTCTAAATCTGTATCTGCTAAGGGCTCGGAGAGGGGTCAACAGACCGTGACCGTCCAGCCGAACCGATCCTCCGTCCGGCCGAATTGAATCGCCTGTAATTCTTCAAAGATCCTGACCGACAGGGGGCCAGTCTGGCCGTTGTTCACCAGATGGGAGACATCATCGTAGAACAGCTCCCCGACCGGCGAAATCACCGCCGCGGTTCCGGTCGCAAAACTCTCCTTGAGGCTGCCGTCCTGCGAAGCAGCGATCACTTCATCGATGGAAATCTGCCGTTCCTCGACGGCGATATCCCAGCTTCTCAGCAGCTGGATAACGGAATCCCTGGTGATGCCGCCGAGAATCGACCCGGACAGCGGCGGGGTGATCACCGTATCGTTTATGAAAAAGAAGATATTCGAGGTTCCAACCTCTTCGATATATTTCCGCTCGCAGGCATCGAGCCACAGCACCTGGGTATAGCCCGCCTCCTTGGCCTTCTCCGCCGCCAGCATCGACGCCGCGTAATTGCCTGCGGTCTTGACGTTGCCGACCCCGCCCTTGACGGCCCGGACATAATCCCTGCAGACATAGATCCTGGTGGGGCTGAAGCCTTCCGAGTAATAGGCGCCGACCGGGCTCATGATGATGTAGAAGATATAGGTGGAAGCCGGTTTGAGTCCCAGAAACGGGTCGACCCCGATCATCGTCGGTCGCAGGTACAGCGAAGCGCCCTCGGCTGTCGGTATCCAGTCCCGGTCCAGGTATACGAGCGCCTTCAGGGCCTTGAGGACCTGGTCGACGGAAAAGCGCGGCATACTCATGCGTACGGCACCGTCGTTCATCCGCTTGAAATTATCCTCCGGGCGGAACAGCAGCAGCCGGTCATCGCCGCTCCGGTAGGCCTTGAGACCCTCGAAAATCGCTTGGCCGTAGTGCAGCACCGTGGATGCCGGATCCATCGAGAACGGCTGATAGGGACAGATCCTGGCACTGTGCCAACCGTCCTTCCGGTTCCAGTCCATCCGGAACATATGATCGGTGAAATATTGCCCGAACCCCAGCTTTTCCCCCGAAGGCCTGGGTTTTAAATCGGTTGCCTTCTCAAGCGAAATATCGAGATCTTTCCACATGATACCTTCTCCAGCCGTACCAGACTGCACAATGTATTTTGCTTTTCAATATCACCAGATCATTATATAGTTATACAACGCTGGTCAAACCAATATCCGAGGGATATCACCATAACTCAGCCCGCTTGGTAATTGCAAATGTAATTGCGGTTTCATCTGCTCTTATCATGCCTCGTCCACAGTGATCAACATGAACGATCTGCAGAAGCGCAACGAGCACTACCCCGCGGACGGCCCGAGCCCGATGCGGGTGCGCTATTTCCTGATCGTCTTTCTGATCTCGCTGTTCATGCTGGGGAGGGTGCTCTACCCGTTCATGTCGATCCTGATCCTGTCGTTCATCCTGTCCACGCTGTTCAGGCCGGCCTACCTGTTTCTCAATAAAAAACTCCCGCCCACGCCGGCCTCGCTGATCACCTGCCTGCTGATCACGACCATTGTCTTCGTGCCGCTGGTGTTCTTTATTAGCGCGCTCTCCAACGAAGCGCTCACCGTTTACCAGTGGGGGCGGGACAGCAGGGTCTGGCTGACCCTGCAGCTGTTCATCCAGAAGAGCCCCTTGGTCGCCCAGGGGCTCGAATACCTGCACGAAGTGGGGTTCGACCTCGATGCATCCAAGGTCTCGGAATGGCTTTCCTATGTCGTGAAGATGGGCGGGCTGATGCTCTACAACCAGGCCAGCGCCTGGGCGGCCAATATCGCCCAGTTCCTGGTCCTGTTCGTGATGATGATCCTGGTGATCTTCTTCCTGCTGATCGACCTGCCCAAGCTGCTTGATTACCTGATCCGGCTGTCACCGCTGCCGGACGACGAGGACCGGCTGCTGATCCGGAAATTCCAGGAGATCGCCACGGCGGTGCTGAAGGGAAACGGCATCTGCGGAGTCATCCAGGGGGTTCTGGGAGGCGTGGTGTTTTACGCCCTCGACCTCAACTCACCGGTCCTGTGGGGCTGCATCATGGGCATTCTCGCCTTTCTACCTATCTTCGGCATCGGTTTGGTGATGATTCCGGCGGCGCTGCTGCTGGCCGTCAACGACCGTCTGACCGCCGGCATATTTCTGTTCTGTTTCTATATGGTGCTGTCCTTCGGCGTCGAATACCTGCTCAAGCCGAAACTGGTGGGGGACGAGGTGCAGATGCACACCTTGCTGGTATTCCTGTCGATCATCGGCGGCCTGAGCGTCTACGGGATACTCGGGATCATCTACGGTCCGCTGATTGTCACCGCGTTTCTTACCCTGTCAGAGCTCTACCTGAAGAAATACGACTACTACGTGCAAAACTTCTAGTCACATGGCGTAATCGGCCCGATACGGCCCACTATCCTGCGTCGCTTTTCAGGGAAGCACAGATCACTATAGCTTCCCTCAAGTCTCCTTGGCTAGCGGACCGTCTCAACCCGTTTAGATCATGCGAGCCTCTTAATTATTTTGGTTAATCAGGATTCCAGGTACGCTTTGAACCTGGCCAGGCCCTCCTCGATCATTTCCAAGTCGATGCCGGAATAGGCCAGCCTCAGGTAGTTTCTGGTCTCGCCGGGCAGCGGCTTGCCGAAATGGGACCTTGCGCACATCGAGACACCGGTCCGCTTCAGCACATCGCCGATGAATTCCTGGTAGCCGGTAAAGCCTTTGTTTTTCATCGCATCGGTCACATCCGGCCACAGATAGAAGGTCGCTTCGGGCCTCATGCAGGTGACCCCCTCGATGGTGTTGAGCAGCTCGACGCAGCGGTTCCGCCGCTGCCTGAGCACCTCGAGAATCGCCCGGACATCGCTCTGGTCTCCAGTCAGCGCCTCGAGCGCCGCCCACTGTACGAAATGATTCGAGCATGACTCGTCATTGACATTGAGTTTGCCGATAAGGCTGATGATCTCCTCCGGTCCGAGTGCCGCGCCGAGCCGCCAGCCGGTCATCGCGAAACGTTTGGAAAAGGTGTAGAGGATCACGCTCCGCTCGGCCATGCCGGGCTCACTGATGATCGAGGCCGACTGCCCGTTGTAGTGAATATCGAAATAGGCTTCGTCGAGCAGCACCATCAGCTCGTGTTTGACCGCCAGCTCAGCGATTCGGCGCCGGTCTTCGGCGCTGCACTCGGCGCTGGTGGGGTTGTGCAGGTCGTTGACGATGAGGATGCGGGTTTTGTCGGTAATTGCTTGTTCGAGCCCGTCGAGGTCGAAGGTGAAGTTGGACTCCCCGGGAACGGTGCCGTAGGGCACCGCAACACCGCCGTGAAACTCGATCTGGGATTCGTAGATCGGAAAGCCGGGGTTCGGATACAGGACCTCGTCACCGGGGTTCATCACGGTGAGCAGAAACTTGGAGATCACCGGTTTGCCGCCGGGTTGAACGGCGACGTTGGCTGGCGTGTAGGAGGTATGCCTGGTCCGGTTGAACTCTTCGGCCAGCGCCTCGCGAAGCTCGATAATGCCGACATTGGCGGTATAGCCCGTCTTGCCCTCCAGCAGGGCCTGGTAGGCAGCCTCCTTGATGTTGTCGGGAGTGGCTAGATTCAGATCACCCAGATGAAACGGGAAAACGCGATTGCCGGCGGCAGCGTGGGCGGCTGCCTGCGCCGCCACCACGAAGGCGGTTTCGACCCCGAGACTGGCGACCCGGTCCGCGACCCTGAATGCATGGTTCATTGTGATACGCTCCTCCAGATTGTGATGACGGCAGCCACGGCTGCCCCGACCTTTTCGGGCACCGCACCTCACCCGAAATACTCAGCTTAATACCTGACTTTGCCGCCAAAATCAACGCCCTCATAGGCTCTCAAGGTGGTGTAGTCGGGGTCCCTGCGGTAGAGCGGGCTGGGCAGGCCGTTCAGATAAATCGCCTCGAGGTATGACAGCTTGCGTGGCAGCTGCGCCGGGGTTCCTCTGGCAACCAGGAAATGCGCGGGTTTGCCGACGCCGATCGCACCAAGTTCCTGGAGGCCGAGCAGCCGCGCGCCCTGCTCGCTGGCGCAGCGTATCACCTCGCTCAGGGAGTAGCCGGCCTGCATGAATAATTTCATCTCCTCTACCATCGATTCCCCGTGCAGCACGCCGATGCTGCCGCTGTCGGTGCCCAGCGCCACCTCGACTCCGCGATCCCGCGCGTAAGCAAGCTGCTGCAGCTGGCTCTGCAGATTTTTCTCCGCCACCTTGGGATCGATCTCGGCGCTGCAAACCCCGGCATGCTGGGCGTACGCCTTCATCGTATAGACGGTCGGCACCCAGAATATTCCCGCCTCGGCCATCATGTCGAGCGTGTCCCGGTCCATGAAAAAACCGTGCTCGATCGAATCGCAGCCCGCCTGCACTGCCTCCTGCACCGGTAATCTGCCGTTGGCATGGACCATGACCCGGCACCCGCATCGCTTCGCCTCGGCAACCAGCTCGCCCAGTTCGCTTCCGGTAAACTGCGGCGGCGACTGGGCGCCGAAACGGGTCATGCTGTTGAGGCCGGAATTGACGATCTTGACCAGATCCGTCCGGTTTGGCCTGGTATGCCACGCCTGCAGCAGCGACTCACCGGGACGAGGGGGGGCGCCGATCAGCGATCCATAGCGACCGTCCTGATGAAAGGCGCTGCCGGGGCTCTTCACGATCACCGGGTTTTCAGATCGGCCCTGCCGTTCCTGCAGATAGCGGAGCACGGAGCCTAACCGGTCACCGCCATCGCGCACCGCCAGCACGCCGTGGGAGAAATGGTGCCGGAGGTGTTCGGCGATAACCGGCGCCAGGGCATCGTAGCCGGCACGGAGCTGGCCGGATCTGAGAATCGGATCGACACTTCCGGACATGCACAGATGGACGTGGCTGTCGACCAGGACGGGGAGAATGACACAGCGTGACAGATCGGTGACCGGGCCGCTGCCGGGGCGGACTTCGGAGGCGGTTGAAATATCGGAGATCATCCCCGATTCGACGCTGATCACCCGGTCTTTGAGGATGGGGCCGCCGCTACCGTCAATCAGCCAGCCTGCGCGGATCCGATGTGTTGATCGATTATCCAATGATGCACCTTGTAAGTGGAAAGATGGTAACAATATATCCTCTCCGCGCCAATGACAAACAGCGCTTCGCTCGCCGCTCTTCGATGAACCGGCTGCGGATATCCTGTGCAGTTCACCCCGGTATTCCTAGATATGACTGTCGTTCCGCCGGACCAATGAATCAGCATTCACATCAATTTTTCTGAACCCAGTAATAAGATTAATTGCATTAATTTCCGTTTTATGTTAGCCAATCGGGAATACCTCGTTTCGCAGGCTTTACCGGTTGTTGACCACAGTTTGTATTTGACAAGTTTCGGCACGGCTGACACATGATCGTTACCCTCGGAAATCGTCGGGGAGGTCCATGCTTGGTCAGTTGAATGACACCCTTATCTTACCGGACAGGAGGCTATTCTATGAGTGACGACAAGAAGGTTATCGAAACTTCTGAAGCGGAAATTGCGGTACATTGGCAGGAAGAACAATACATCTTCCCGCCCCCAGAATTCGTAGGGCAGGCAAATCTCACCGACCCTTCTATTTTCGAGCGTTTCAGCCTGGATAATTTTCCTGATTACTACACAGAGTTCGCCGAGTTGCTGACTTGGTACAAATACTGGGACGAGGTGCTCGATACCAGCGATGCTCCCTGCTGGAAGTGGTTCCGGGGAGGCAAGCTCAATGCAAGCTATAACTGTATCGATCGTCATCTTGCCAAATACAAGAACAAGACCGCCATCCACTTCGTCTCGGAACTCGAGAATGAGGCTGTGCATCATGTGACCTACCAGGAGCTCTACGTCCGAGTCAATGAAATGGCGGCACTGCTGAAAAACACCGCCGGCCTGAAACGCGGCGACCGGGTCACCATCCACATGCCGATGTCGGCGGAACTGCCGATCACGATGCTGGCCTGCGCCCGTCTCGGCGTGATCCACTCTGTGGTGTTCGGCGGCTTCTCGTCGAGCGCCTGTGCAGACCGCGTCATCGATTCCAACAGCCGGGTGTTGATCACCATGGACGCCTATTACCGGGCGGGCAAGCTGCTCAATCATAAAGCGGTAGACGACGAAGCCTGCAAGCTCTCCGAAAAAGGCGGCCAGAAAGTTGACATGCTGTTGATCTGGCAACGCTATCCCGGCAAATACTCCTCCGACGCGCCCCTGGTCGAAGGCCGCGACATCATAATCAACGATGAGCTGAAAAAACATTACGGCGCCCGGGTGGAACCGGAGAGAATGCTCTCCGAAGATCCGCTGTTCTTGATGTATACGAGCGGTACCACCGGCAAGCCCAAGGGATGCCAGCACGGTACCGGCGGCTATCTCTCCTATGTCACGGCAATGTCCAAATACATCCAGGACATTCATCCCGAAGACGTGTACTGGTGCATGGCCGACATCGGCTGGATCACCGGTCATTCCTTTATCGTCTACGGACCGCTTGCTCTGGGTGCATCGACGGTAATCTACGAAGGGGTACCGACCTATCCGGATGCCGGCCGATCCTGGAGAATCGCTCAGGAGCTCGACGTCAACATCTTCCACACCGCCCCGACGGCAATCCGTGCGCTCAGAAAAGTCGGGCCTGATGAGCCGGCAAAATACAAATATAAATTCAAGCATATGACCACGGTCGGCGAACCGATCGAACCGGAAGTATGGCGGTGGTACCACAGCACCGTGGGACGTGGCGAGGCGGTTATCGTCGACACCTACTGGCAGACGGAAACCGGCGGATTCCTCTGTTCCACCGTTCCGGGGCTTTCACCGATGAAACCGGGCAGTGCCGGTAAGGGCGTACCGGGCATTCATCCGATCGTGTTCGACGAGGAAGGCAATGAAATTCCAGCCGGTACCGGCAAGGCCGGAAATATCTGTATTCAGAACCCCTGGCCCGGCTGCTTCATGACGATATGGGGGGATCGAGACCGGTTTGTCAAAACCTATTTCAGCATGTACAACAAAAACCCGAACAGCAAAGACTGGCGTGACTGGCCGTATCTGACCGGTGATGCCGCCGTTGTCGCAGCTGACGGGTATGTCAGGATCCTCGGCAGGATCGACGACGTTATCAACGTGTCGGGCCACCGTCTCGGCACCAAGGAGATCGAGTCCGCCGCGCTGACCGTGCCCGAAGTCGCTGAAGCGGCGGTTGTTCCGGTCGCCCACGAGATCAAGGGCAAGGAGCCGGAACTCTACGTATCGCTGAAGCCCGGCATCGAGCCTACCCCGGAACTGCAGAAGAAGGTTGCCGACGCAATTGTCTTTGAAATCGGCAAGATCGCCAAGTGCAAGAATGTCTGGATCGTGCCCGACATGCCCAAGACCCGCTCCGGCAAGATCATGAGACGGGTGCTCGGGGCGATATCCAACAAAGGCGATGTCGGCAACGTGATGACGCTGGCCAACCCGGAAATCGTTGATCAGATCCAGAAAATGGTTTCCCGCTGAGCCGCGCCTCAACCTGAACCACCAAGGCGGAACGCCGGCACCTGCCGGTGTTCCGCCTTTTTGGTCTGA
This sequence comes from Desulfofustis sp., assembly GCA_022340565.1. Classification (GTDB taxonomy): domain Bacteria; phylum Desulfobacterota; class Desulfobulbia; order Desulfobulbales; family Desulfocapsaceae; genus JABDQA01. The sequence continues at coordinate 48,064 of JAJDNR010000015.1, read as the reverse complement.
TAATACCGGGGTTTTTAGAAACAGAATCCCTGCATCGGCAATCCGGCGATGGAAAAGGCCTGCTTCACCCCCCGCGGGAACAGACTGTAGAAAAACCTCAGGGTGCCCTTCTCGGGGCCGAACCGGGCTCCCAGCTCGGCCGCGATGACCCGCTGATTGGGGTGCTGTCCCCGCCTGTCGTAGACCGCTCTGATGAATTCGATGGCGGCAAGATGCTCGGCACTCAGCACCACCCCGACCTTGCCAGCCAGCCAGTCCCTGATGGCCGTGTCCCATGAACCGGTATGAACCAGATGGTCATCCTCGGTCACCAGATACTTCTTGTCCTTCACCTGCACATAATAGCTTTTCGTCATGGTCTACCTCCCTGCAACCGAACATTTGCGGGAGACCGGATAGATCATGTCAAGCCGCCCGGCGAGCCGGTCTCCATGATCCGGTTCCCCTTTTCTTCCATTATAACACAGAACGGCGTAACCAGCTAAAACAACTCGAATAACGGCCACATTGTGGGAGATGGAAAAAGAGCTCGAACGGCGCTCATCGCCCCGCCCTCAGGCCGTGGCTCAGGCTCCGCCGCTCAGGACAGCCGCCTGATCAAGCGGGGTATGTTTATGTCCGCTCCGAAAGCGCCGAGATCCTCGGACTCGATACGGACGGTCGGGTCCGGCGGCAAACCCAGGATCAGATCGGTAACCGTGGACAGCAGAAAGAGCCTCCCCAACACCTCCTCCTCGCTCTCGTGGGGAATGCGGAAACGCTGCATCATCAGGTATTCCATCGAGTACTGATCACGTTTTCCGTGAAAATGGCGGATTTCCCTGAGCCGGCTGATGAGTCCGCGCCTTTTCTGCAGCAGGTAGGGTTCGATGGGCCGGGTATCGTCGATCTCGGCGAGTGCCGCCAGAACGATGCCGAGCAGATCGCGGAAACGGTCCTGGTACGGTTCGCTCCGTGCGATAAACCGGCACATGAAGGTGCGCTTGTGCTCGCCGAACAGATCGTTCCTGGTGCGCATCAAAACCCGGGAGGACATCACCGAGGCGACCGGGAAGCTCGCTTCAAGTGCAGCCGTTACCCGGGCATCCAGGGGCCTTTCGAGGTAGAGCTTGGAGATGAAGATTGCCAGCGCATCCCGGTCGAGGTCAACCGGATAGAGGCAGGCACCGTTGTCCACCACCAGATCCAGCGATCTGACGGCATCGAGCAGACATGTCGCCAGGCCTGCGAGGTCCTTTTCAGGCATCCCCTCGAGCGGTACCAGCGGCTCCACGATGGTTCTCACATCCTCACCGGGGCTGAAGACCAGCTCCTTCAGCGCTTCCGTTCCCTCGAAATCGGGATCGCTCAGGGCCGACACCAGAGACCGATGGCCGAGTCCGTAGGTGGACTCCGCGAAATACAGCGTGTCCTCGGGGACAGCGATGCCCCGCTCGAGCACCTCGCCCAGCACGTGTGCAAGGTTTTTGATCGTCTCCATGGCAGTGGCGGCGCGGATCGTTTCAGTCCTCACAAAACCATGATCCGCCCGCAAACATCCCGGTGTTCTCTTTACTGAGGAGTTATCGTTTGGCGTTCCGTGTGCTCCAGTGTATCATGACGGGGCCGATTCACCCACATTTTCAGGAACACACGCTTCAGGAACAGACACCGATGTTCTCACCCGATTGCCTTCCTGTGCTGATTGGCAGCCTGCCATTGAGCAGCCACCGGCAGGCGGTCGAGCTGATTTTCCGGTTTACCCCGGAAATCCCCCTCTGGCCCCAGCTGCCCGCATTGAGCAGGGAGGGCATGGTGCGACAGTTCATTGACGGGTTTCCCGGCCTCATCGATCACGGCCGGAAGTACTGGGTCGACAGCGACAGCGACGACTTCCCCGGGCAGATGGCGTCGTTCTACGAGGAGTTTTTTACCGGCGAGTCGCAGCCGCACTTGCCGGATGTCTGCTGTTTTTCTCTGCCTCCCGACACTGCCCGAGGCTTCTTCACCTTTACCGAAATGCTCGAAGGCGGCCACTACTCGCCGGTCACCGTAAAAGGCCAGGTAACCGGACCGGTGACCACCGGCATCGGCGTCAGGGACCACCGCGGCGCGGTGCTGCTTCATGACGATAACCTCAGGGACATACTCGTCAAGCTGCTCGGCGGCAAGGCCCGCTGGCAGGTGGAGCGGCTCAAACGATACTGCGCGGCGGTCCCCCCGCTGGTCTTTATCGATGAACCGGGGATGGTCAGTTTCGGGTCGACGGCCTTTGCCGGGATCTCCAGGGAACTCGCTTCCGAGACCGTCTCCCCGCTGATCGCCTCCATCAAGGGCGCAGGGGGGCTGGCCGGTATCCATATCTGCGCCAATGGGGACTGGGAGCCGGCACTGGCCTCGGGTGCCGACATCATCAGTTTCGACGCCTATTCATATTTCGATCATTTCATCCTCTACCGCGACCACCTCGCTTCATTTCTTGAAAGCGGGGGTATCCTGGCCTGGGGAATCGTGCCGACCGGCGATCCGGACGCGGTCGTCCGGGAACAGGTCGAGAGCCTCTACCAGGCCTGGAAAGTACAACTGGAAGCCCTGTGCTCTCTAGGGTTCACCAGCCAGTACGTGGTCTCCCGGAGCTTGATCGCCCCGGCCTGCGGAACCGGTTCGCTCAGTCCCGGGCTGGCGGAAAAGGTCCTGTCGATGACCAGGGGACTGGCCGACCGGATCAGAAGCGACTTTGCGCTGAGCCCGGACGATGGAGCGGCTCGCTAAAGCCGGCTGACGGCCTCCTTCAGCCCGGTGCAGTCGGGCAGCACGACGGCGTCATCAGGCAGAGTTACATCCCCCCGCACGCCCAAGAAATGCAACCCGGTTTCTCTGGCCGCATGATAGTCGGTCAGCGCATCGCCGACGAACACGCAGTTGTTCGGGTCCAGACGGTACTTGGCGAGGAGGTAGCGGATATGCTGGGGCTTGCGGATCGGTGAGCCGAGAATCTCGGTGAACCAGCGGTTCATACCCCGGGCTTCCATCACCGCTTTCAACTCGGCTTCGGGCGTACCGGAAATAACGAACATCGGACAAGTTCCGTTCATTTCCTCCACGAATTCCCGTGCTCCGGGAATCCACGGAACCTCGACCACCCGGTCGAAAACCAGCTCTGAGTAGCGCTTTCCCCAGGATTTCAGTTCATCTGCGGAAAGCGGTACGCCGATGAAGGCGGCATGGGCATGTTCGATCTTGTCCACCCGGCTGATGCCGCCGTTCAGCCGGTGGTGTTCCAGAAGCTGAGCAAGGACTTTCGGACCGTAGGGTTCAAACAGCGTCACGAACGCCTCGGTCTTCACCCCGACGGAATCGAGCAGCACCCCGTCGAAGTCAAAAAAGTATGCGGTCTTTTCAGGATCCATGGTGTTATGTTTGAGATTGCGACGCCGGTTGTCAATCAATAGAGCAGGCGATGCCTGATGGTCTTGGGCAGATGAGCAGCTATGGCCGCCACCATAAATGCCGCGGCCACGGTTGCCGTGTGCGGCAGCACCCCGTGAAAGGCAAGGCCGAGCAGAACCAGCTTCACCGCGGTTCCGAGCCCCGCGACCTCCCGGTACAGCTGGACATGACGCAAGCCTTCGGTAGCCACCAGCAGCGCGCCGGTCAGAATGGCCAGCCACAGGTAGAAAGCGGGCGGGCCGTCGGCGTCGCCAAGCAGAAACGAACTCAGGTAGACCGCCGCACCGACTTGATGCAGCGCTCTGATCACGACCGACGCCAGCACCAGCCAGTATGGTCGTTCCCGTGCCGGGCCGAGCTTATGAGTTCCGGTCTTCCGCGCAGGCATGGATAAAAGTCATGGTGGAATGTCATCACGATTTCAAGCGCCCAGCTAAATCGACATCGAGCCGGTTGTCGACACTTATATGAAGGTGCAAACAAAAAAGCGACCGGGTCGGCGCCCAGTATGCGAAGACCAGGACTGCCTGGCAGGGGTGCCCGCCGGATCGCAGGCGCTGATGGGGACGGCCGGCGCTTTCAGGTTTTTTCGAACTCGCGGCTGCCGCTGCATTGCGGGTAGTTCGAGCAGCTCCAGAAGCGCTGCTGGCCGCCCTCCTGATCGGTTCCGGTTCTGACCAGCATCTCCGCGGCACACAGCGGGCAGAGGGGTGCACGCCCGCTGCTTCGGTCTCCTTCGGCTGCCGTCGATCGATTCACCAGGCGTCTGAGTCTCGACCCGTCGATCAGCGAAATGTTCTTCTCCTCGGCAAACTGAATCGCTTTGTAGGTGAATTCTCCGGTCGTAATGACATAAACCCCGTTGGCCCTGGCCGCCTGCATCACGGTAAGCTGCTCCCTGACCATCGGCACCCCGACACGCGCCTCCCTCCAGTGCCGATGCTGGGCGACAAACACCTTGCCGTTCTTTCTCAACATCAGATCGACACCGTCACCTAGTCCGGAGGGAACCGGATCGACGGCAAAACCGTTTTTCACGAAAAATGCTTTTATCAGCTCATGGAAGGTCTCTTCACTCATCCTGCGAAACGGGTCCACCTTGATGATGGAACCGGCCGACGCACGTTCACCTGGAGCCGCCGGCGATCGCAGGCTGGCGCCGCGGGGTGGTCGCGTCTTGGGCTTGTCGGTGTCCCCTCTCCCCAGAAAAACCGCTCCGGCCAGCAGCAGGGCCGGGACGATAAACTGCGCCCAATAGGCCGCTGCTATGCCGATTCTGACGATTCCCTGAGCTTCATGGCCCCATTTGGCAACCAGATGAAAACCGACAAAGCCTGCAACTGCCACAACCACATAGAGCCATTTCGGTATGCGCCGTAACACCTATCCGTCCCGTACCTTCAGGCTGCCGCGGGTCACCCGCACGACGGCAGCATCGTCTCAATGTTCAGTTCCATTGCACGGGTACCATTCAGCCCGTCGCTTCTGCCCCCTGTAACGCCCTTTACGTTACATCACCTCAGGTGATTTTTCCACCTATCTGCGATTTTACCGAGGCTGAACATGTGCCGAAAAAGCCTGCACAGGATTACGATGCCAGAAAGACAGGGAGAAAAGACTCTCAGATCGAGGGCAGCGCAGTCCCGATTGACCGCGGCCGCAATACAGCGAAGCCGCCGGGAACCGGCGGGACATCCGTGGCTCAGAGTTCACCGCGGATGTTCAATTGGTCGCCATCGATGATCACGTTGATGTTGCCTGAAACTCCGCTGATGTAGACCGGTATGCCGTTATCCGAAAACCAGTTTCTGACCCGATCGCTCTGCTCGCTTACCCAGAGATGTTCAGGTGCTGATATCAGCCCATAGCGGGGATCGACTTTTTCAAAGAAGGTGTTGGGGGCGAGGTTTTCGACGGCATGGTGCGGCACTTTCAATACGTCCGCACCAATATCATCGGAGGTTACCGCCAGGTATTCGCCCAACTTGTGATTGAGGTCGCCGGTGAACAAAAAGCGGAATTTTCCATGGCTGAGCCTCATGACCAGCGAGTGATCGTTGATATCGATGCCGGCAACCGGGGAGGTTGCACCGTCGAATGCATAGAGGACTTCAAGGCAGGTGCCGTTACCGATCTGAAAGATCTGCCCGGCTCGGGCGGAACCGACCACAATCCCCCGTCGATCAAGCTTCCGGTGCACCCGGACAACGTCGGTATAATCGCAACCCCAGGGGATTTCCCGGTCGCAGGTGGTGCGGTCCGGAAGATCGAAATAGATCTCGTCGATGCCGATACCGTTATCCAGCAGAACATCCAGCCCGCCGTAATGGTCCTGGTGCGGGTGCGAAATGAACACGATATCGAACGACTTGATACCCCGCTCCTTGAGAAATGGAAGCAGCGACCGCTCCGCCGTATCCTGGTGGCCCGCATCGATCAGGATATGCTGTCTGTTACCGGTGGTTATGACGTGGGCATCACCCTTCTGGCTGGCGGAGTTGACATTGACCATGGTCCATACGAGGTCTGATTGCCGGGAAAAGGATTTGTCCATCAAAAGATAATTCGTGTCCATATACATGATCGTATCATCGTTTGCTGAACCCCGTCTCTTGACCCTTCCCCTTGTGCCATGAACCGAGATGCCTGGGCGATCGTTGCAAACGGCCTTGCCAGAGCAGTGCCAGATGGTCCAGGGCCAGTCGATTTTGATGGTTTTGTCTGACAATCACCTGTTATCACAACAGTAATTAGAACAATACGTGGCATCACGGGAGCGCAGCAGCAGCTAAAATGTCCCGCATATGTCAATAAAGTAGACGCATGTCTCCGTGCGTTGTACAATGGATGTACACGCCTATTCGCATAACCGTGCCGACGCCACCGCTCACTCTACAATCGGAGAACAGTCATGGCCAGCGACCTGCATCTTTCCGAGACCGACCTGTCCCTGCTCGGTGAAGTGGTAACCTCATTTCACACGGTTCGTGACCTGGACGACATGTTCATGGAGATCATCACCAAACTCAGGCCGCTTTTCAATATCGAAGGTGCGTCGATCGCGCTTCATGATTCCACCAGGAGAGAGTTCTATTTTTATCGCATGATCGAGGAACTGGACGATGACGGAAAGCTGGAGAGCGCATCGTTCACCTTCCCCGATGACAAGGGGATCGCCAACTGGGTCATGGAGCACGACCAGTCGGTGCTGATCAACGATGTGACCGATGATGAGCGTGTCTATACCACCGACGAACTGTCATCTGACTTTGTGACCCGGTCGATGGTCTGCGTGCCGTTGAAGACGAGAAGGTCGTTCATCGGCGTTTTCTATGCCCTCAACAAGATCTCGGGAGAATTCAACGAACGAGACAGAAAGCTTCTTGAGATACTGTCCGGAACCATCGCCGCGTCGCTGGAGAACGCCAGACTCTACGGCGACCTCAAGGACCACCTCCATGCGCTGGAACAGGAGAAGCGAAAACTCATCTCCCAGGCCCGTTCGGAAGCGGGCTTCAAGGAAATAATCGGCACCAGCCGGCCGATGCGCAACCTCTTCGAGTTGATGGAAAAAGTGATCGTCACCCCGACCACGGTGCTCATTCAGGGGGAAACCGGAACCGGCAAGGAACTCATCGCCAAGGTGATTCATTACAACGGCCCGCTGGGCGACAAGGCTTTCATCGCCGAAAACTGTGCGGCACTGCCGGAAAGCCTGCTCGAAAGCGAGTTGTTCGGCCACGTGAAGGGTTCGTTCACCGGAGCCGTTGCCGACAAGAAAGGGCTGTTCGAGATTGCCGATGGCGGAACGATTTTTCTCGACGAGATCGGCGAAATGTCGCTGCAGATGCAGGTGAAGCTGCTGCGCGTCCTCCAGGAGGGCCAATTCCGTCCGGTCGGCGGCAGCCGCACGGTCCAGGTCAAGGTGCGGCTGATTGCCTCGACCAACCGCAACCTCGCCGAGGAGGTCGAACAGGGGAATTTCCGGGAAGACCTCTACTACCGGATCAACGTCTTCCAGATTACGCCGCCCCCGCTGCGCCAGCGCAAGGACGACATTCTGCTGCTCTGCAGCCATTTTTTGGAAAAACTCGCCCGCAAATACGCCAAGCCTACCCCCCACCTGACCCCGCAGACCCTCGATATCCTCACCCATTACGACTGGCCGGGCAATGTCAGGGAACTGGAAAACGAGATGGAGCGGGCCATTACGATGGCGGCCGGGCTGGAAACCATTTCTGCGGACATGCTCTCCGACAGGATCAGATCAGCTCACCCCGGTTATCGGGACGATCGGTTTAACAGCCAGCCCGGTTCCCTCAAAGAAGCCGTGAGCCAACTGGAACAAAAGCTGATACGCCAGGCCCTCGAGGAGACCGGCGGAAACCGCTCCCAGGCCGCCAAGGCTCTGGGACTTTCGCGACAGGGATTGTTGAATAAAATAAGCGCCTACAAAATCTAGAACTACGGACCCCGGCGAGCGGACATGAAACGGCTCAGGCAGGCTCTGATTTTCGGCATCAGTATCGGGATCGCCGCGGTGCTTCTGTTACTCTCTCCGCTGGGCCAGGGCATCGAGGACGAGTTCGGGCTCGAACTGCTGTTCAAGATCCGTGGCTCCATCGAGCCGCCGGCCGATGTGGTTATCGTCAACATCGACGACCAGTCCTCGGAGCTGCTCGAGCTGGACTCGAAAATAGAGGACTGGCCCCGCACAATCTATGCCGATCTGGTAGAGGTTCTCACCCAGTTCGGGGCGGCCGTCATCGTCTTCGACATTCATTTCGGGGACCCCCATGATGAAGCCAGTGACCACAGATTCGCCGAAGCGATGCGTAAAAACGGGAGGGTGATTCTCTATCAGAAGCTGGTCCGTATGAACAAGGGCAAGTCGGCGGATCAGCGGGTCAGTTCGGCCGTGGAAATCGAGCAGCTGGTCCCCCCGGCACCGCTGCTGACCGACGCGGCCCTTGCCTCGGCTCCGTTCCCGATCCCCAAAATTCCCCGAAGAATCAACCAGTCGTGGACCTTCAAGGCATCGGCGGGGGATATGCCGACGTTGCCGGTGGTGGCCCTGCAGGCTGCCGCGCTTCCCCGTTACGAAGCCTTTTATGACCACGTCAAGACGGTGACCGGCAGCGGCATGGGGACCATCCCCCGCTCAGTCCGCCAGGCAACCGAGGAGGTCGGGCTCATCGAGACCATGCACCGCTACCGGCAACTCCTGCATCCGGCCTCCGCCGTTCCCCGGCCGCTCTCTCCAGATGGGCCGGGCACTTCGTCCCCGGAGGTTGATCCGCTCTTCCGGTCACTGGTCAAGACCTATTGCGGCGCAAACAATGTCTACGTCAACTTTTACGGTCCCCCGGCAACGCTTGTCACCTACTCTCTGCAGGAGGTGCTGTCGGGAAGCGACCGTGCCGACCTGAAAACTGCCTTTCACAACAAGGTGGTATTCATCGGTGCTGCAAAAACAACCACCTGGTCTGAACAGAACGACGGCGTCTTTACCGTCTTCACCCAAGCCGACGGACTCGATCTGAGCGGGGTGGAGGTAGCTGCGTCGGTATTTGCAAATCTCCTGCATGATACACAGTTGAAGCTGTTTCCGGTATCGCTCTCAATCCTGCTGCTGATCTGCTCGGCAACGATCTACAGCATCATCTCCTTTACCCTTCCACCGATCATTTCAATCGCAACCCTGCTGATATTGATCGGAAGCGGTCTTTTCACAGCAGACCATTTCTTCAGCCTCAATCAAATATGGCTGCCGGTGATCACCTGGCTGATCCTGCTGCCTCCGGTGATCTTTTTCTCCGCGATAATCATCAGATTCATCGGTACCCAGCGCGAACGGACCCACATCAAAAAGGCGCTCAGCCTCTATCTGCCCCATAATGTCGTCGAGGAAATTTCCAGCGACCTTACCACCATTAGGACCGGCGATCAGATGGTGTACGGCGTCTGCCTGGCAACCGATGCGCAGAACTACACGACCCTGTCGGAACGCCTCGATCCCAAGGAATTGAGCGCGGTCATGAAAAACTATTTTGAGCTGATGTTCGGCTCGGTGAATCGGCACGGCGGGCTCATCTGCAACGTGGTCGGAGACGCGATGTTCTCCATGTGGCCTTCCACAGATCCCAGCAGTGCCAACAAGGAACATGCCTGCAGTGCCGCACTGGACATTTTCCATACCATCGAATCGTTCAACCGGAGTCATCCCCAGCGGGCACTGCCCACTCGGATCGGCCTGCATTCGGGCAACCTGCTGATGGGCAATATCGGTGCCGAGGGTCATTATGAGTATGCGCCGGTGGGCGATATCGTCAACACCGCGTCACGGATAGAGAATATCAACAAAAATCTCGGCACCTGGATTCTGGCTTCCGAGGAAACGATCCAGCAGTGCTCCAGCATCGCCACACGCCTGATGGGCTCCTTCCTGATGAGCGGCAAGAAACGGCCGGTCACGCTGTATCAGCTGCTGCCCTATGAAATAACCTCAGCCGATACGCGGAGCCTCTATGATGATGCGTTTCCCGGCGCCCTTAAACTGTTTCAGCAAAAGCGCTGGAAGGATGCCGAGACGGCGTTCAGGAAATGCCTGGATCTGGATCCAGCCGACGGGCCTTCCCGTCTCTACCTGCAGTTGAGTTCTGAGTTCAGGCTCCGCCCCCCCGGAGAAGACTGGGACGGGATCATCTCCTTGCAGAAATAACCCCGTCAGCGCGTTCCGGCTACCGGCAATACCATCTGCGATAGGCCGGGATGTAAATACAGGTCGGATTGTAGCTGTAGACCTGCATCATGAGATTTTCCTCTTTTACCTCGGATGGGGGGGGACCGTCTGTTGGCTGGAGCCGGTTATTTTCGTTGTCGAGAATAATCGGTCCTTCGTCATCATAGCCTTTGAATTTGAACTTCAGTTTGATTTTCTTCTCTCCGCTCATCTCTCTGCTCCTCGTCTGAGGTTTTGACTGCCTTCCGTTGCCTGCCAAATCAAAACATGCTTGCACGGCACCACGCCCGCAAGCCCAGAGCCGTTGCACCCCTTGCCAACCGGCAACCATTACAGCTGGATCGTGAAACTGAGCATCACCTTCTGGTCGGACTGGAACCGCGGATTCGCCGGGTCGGTATCGATAAAGTTGAACTCATCGTCGAACAGATTGTTAACTCCGAGCGTTATCATGCCGTAACGTTTGGGTAAGCGGTAGCTCAGGCCCAGATCGACCTGCCAGAACTGATCGCTTTTAACCGCACTCAGCGGAATATACTCGTCAAAGTCTCTTTCCTGATCGACATAGTTGGCTTGGATTCGGGCGCTGAAGCCTGACGGAAGGAAAACCCTGATCTGGGGAGCGAACCACTGGGTGGTCACCCCTTTGACCCCGAATATGCCCCCGATATCGAGCTCGTCCTGGCTGAAATCCTCGTAGAAATACTCGAACCCGAGTGAGGCCCAGGATAACGGGGCCCAGTACAAATAAGCGGATCCGATTTGCTCTTGCCGCTGCTCCTCCGCCTCCACGGGGATCCCCTCCAGTTCCGAAAAGGTGGTGTAGGGGCTGTCGAGATCACGATACATGAACTGGATACCGCCGAACAGCCTGTCTGAAAAGATCTGGTCAAGGCCGATTCCATAGGTCCACACCATGGAGGACAGGGCGTCATTGAAAAATTGGTTGAATCCTGCGACAGTGGTCGGTTCGATGGTCTGCCGATTGAGAAAAACCCGGCCCACCGTTTTAAAAATCGCCCCGCGGATCAGTGTGGAATCCGTGGGCTGCCACGTGAGCCCGAGTTTCGGGTTTATCTCGTCCCGATCAGCAGCAGAATTGTCGACGAAATCTCCGCTCAAGCCAACCGTGGCTATGAGATTATAGGGGAGTTCAAACTGGGCATAGCTGTAGATGTTGGCCTCCCTGTTATCATAATCGGTCACGGTCTCCAGCGGGAAGGGAAACACCAGCTCAATCGTGTCCTGTTCATCCATATAAAGATATCCGATCCCGTTCTGGAAACTCATCCGTTCAGTGCGGTACAGGTGCTGAAGCTCCCCGGACAGCCCATCAAAATCAGCGAATATGTTGACGGAGGAACCCAGCTCTTCCCATCCCGTCACGGAATAATCATTTGTTTCAAAGATTGCGGTGCCGATCAGGGTCGAACGGGGATGAAAATCATGACGAAATCCCACCCGCCCGTTTCGGGTTTCCGATTCCTGACGAAGGGTCGGTACGTAGCTGTATACCGCCGGATCGATGATCATCGTCAAATCGCCGTACTCATAGTCGTCGTAACGCAGCTCGAACATCCAGCTGGTCCGGGGGGAAACCATGCCCTGCAGATACCCGTTGTACAATTCACTTCGCTGGTCGTTGTTCTCCCGTATCCCGTCCGTTTCGTAGTAATACTGGCCGATGCTGTAGGACAGCCGGTTCCACACGGTCGACTGGACAAGCTCATCGCCGAAGGTGCCGTTGCTTCCGGCCAGGCCGCTTGCCTGCAGCGCCAAGCGGTTTCTCAGAAAGAGTGAATTGTATTCGTTGAGCGCCGCCTGACCCGGCCCTGCGCTCTCCAGGATTGCCAGGTCGCTTTTGCCGAGCTGCGGCTGTACCGGATTGATGTTGAGCGGCTGCAGGAGCTGTGATTTCAGCAGTTCGCTGACCCGGGCTATTTCGTGGCGCGGGAGCTTCCGATAGCTGTCGGACAGAAACCGGTGAGCCGAATAGTTCCCCGGCTGATGGGCGACCGATTTCCATCCTTCCGCCAGGGCCAGCTGCTCGAAGCCAAGATCCTGGTAAATGCGGCCCAGACTGGCGCTGCGGGTGGCAAGGTCATCGTCGAGTAGGAAGCTGGAACGGTACACCGCCCGGTTATCGTTGAGCTCGATCGATTTCTGGATCGACTCGAGCGCCTCCACCGGACGATTTTGCGTCTGATTCAGGATCGCAGCGTACAGCCACGGCGTCGGGTCGGCGCGGTCCAGTTCCGTGGCGATTCGGTATTGCCGGGAGGCAAGCAGCTCACGCTTTTCCTCGTAATAGGCCTTGCCGAGATAACTGCGAATCACGGAACTGCCGGGGTCGAGCGCGGCCGCGATTTCGATCTCGCTTCGCCCGGCCTCCACCTTACCCTGCCGTATCATGGTCAAGCCGAGCCCGAGCCTGGCCAGCGGCATCGCCTGATCGAGCCTGATTGCCCTGGTAAAGGCCGCCTCGGCCGACTCGGTATCCACATTCGCCAGAAAGGCAAACCCGAACACCGCCTGGGCCCGTCCGTTGTCCGGGGACAGCTGTTCTGCCCGGCGGGCTGATGCAAGCGCCTCGTCGAGCAGACCGGAGGACATCTGAAGCTCGGCCAGCCGGGCCATTACCAGGCTGTTGTCGGGATTCATCCGAGCTGAGTGCAGCAAAGCTGCAAGCGCACCTTGCAGATCGAACGCCGCCTGGCTCGCATATGACAGCGCCAGGCCGGCCGTCGCCGAATCGGGGGATAAGGCAACGGCCTGTTCCGCCAGCGTCATGGCCATTTCGGTGTTGTTCTGGACCACCTCGATGATTGACAACAGTGCCACCGCGTCACCGCGGTCGGGGAAGCGCTCGAGAATAGCGCGTGCTTCCTCTACCCTGCCGACAGACAGGTCTCGAGCCGCCTCGGTCAGCCGGCCGGCGGCTTCGTCGCCGCCGGTAATCGAGGTACTGTCCCATATGGCCGGATAGTACAGTGTCCACTGCACGGCATCGCGAGGCCTCACAACCGTTTCATGGATCGGGGCTGCGCCCTGTGCTGCCGATACCGACTGGCCGCTGCCGACCTGGATGGTACCATATTCGTTGGAAGCAATTACCTGTCCTTCAAAGACACTGATAAAAGATCGATTTTCATCAGTCGATACCAGAAATTCGGTGCCCTCTACCGCACCGTTCACATAGGGGGTCGAGACCTTCAGGGATCGGGGCCGATGGCTGAAAATGTGAAGAACCCCCTGGATGAGGTTGAGCAGCGAGAACTGCTGTTCGCTGCCTCCAAAGCTGATGGTGGTGTTCTGATCGACGCGCAGAATCGACTCATTGCTGAGTACCACCGCCGCCCGCCCTCCCCGGCCGACCCGCAGCACATCCCCGGCACAAAATGCCTTGTCCAGTTCGACCGGCAGCCATTCGCTCTGCTCTGCCTGGCGGAATTGCACATCACCCTGAACTGAAACCATCCGCGCCATGGGATGAGAGCAGTGCTGATCGGCACAAGCCGTCGAGGCGAGTATGATTGAAAGAATGAAGAAAGCGAACTGGCTCGTAGTAACGACGATGCCACGAAACATTGAGATTTCCTCCGTCAGGTTGTGTGGCTTATGGCCTGTAACACCCCGTCCTGCCGAAATCCATGTTCCACAGATGCTCTCAAACGTTCCGAGAACTTCTGCGAGTATTCCGGAGATCCTGTCCCCCCTGAACCACAGTCATTCTTGATTACGTGAGCACTATCTTTTAATACTTACTTGCCAGGTTAGGTATCTGCAAGCATTTTTTCTTATTTATTTAGATCAGTTGCGACACCCGACCCGGTAAACACCCGTTGCCCCCCGGCACCTCCGACAGGACCCATTAAATAGCAGAATCTCGGTTTGGGAAAACTCCCCAACCGCTCCCCTGGCACGTGTGTAAAACATCTGGCCGGTGTCCGCGTCAAGGCCGGTTACCGCATCGGTGGGAGGGAGGGGCTGCATTTCTCGAAATAACAGGTGGATAAAGATCGTTTTCAGGTGAAGCAACCCGATCCGGATAGCTGCGCGGAGTTCATTCGAACCTGCTGGTGAGAACCAAAATTAAAGGTCTGATTAGACGTTAAAATTATTGCGGTTCCCGGCTCCATCCGTTATAATTCGAGTCCACCCTATCCCAGGAGGTGCCGCCATGGTCGAAAAGATGATCAAGATAACGGTCGCTGTCGAGCTCGATCAGTACACCCCCGACCCGCTCGAAGGTTATTTCAACACGACCACCCTGAGACTCCCCTATCATCTGATGGAACTGCTCAATCGAAAAGGATCCGGGCTGGAATCCATCATGAAATCACGCAAGCAAGGTTCCGACGGAGCCTATTACCCGGCCATGGACGGGCGCAGCATGAAGGGGCAGTTTCCCTACGCGCGGGTGCTCGTCAACCAGTTGGCCCGCGATATTCTCTACAAACTGTCCGAGCGGGAAGAGCCGGAGATCCTGTCGAATATGTCGGGAAGCTTCAAGCGCTGGCGCATCCCCGATCTGGACGAAGTCAGAAAGGCCTGCTATTGGGCCATCGCCGCACCCGAGCTGCTTGTCGAAGGAGGCACCTGATCCTCCGAGCAGCGGTTCGCGCCCGCTCAACCGAACAGCTTCACGTAGACGAACCTGCCGGCCAGAACGGTGGTAATGAGAAACGTCATGATGCCCATGGCGTTCAGCACGAACCCGCTGGGAGCCGCCGTGCGGAGTTCGGTTCTGTTCAGCAGGTAGATGATGATCGCGATGATCACGGGGGTGCCGAGCAGCCCGAGCGCAAGCATGATCGGCAGAAGCATAAAGAAGCTCCCCTTAATAAACGGCCCGCACATGCTGAGCACGCACCCGGCCCAGACCACACCGGAGAACCGCCGGTCCTTGACGGTGAGCGGCCAGTTCAGCTTGTCCGACAGAAAGAACGCGCCGGCCAGAAAGGTTGGGGAAATGGTTGAAAACGCGGCCGTGAACAGGCCGATCAGGAAGATCCACATGGCGCCGGGCCCGAGCAGCGGCTCCAGCGCCAGTGCCGCATCTGTGGCGCCCTTAACGTTTACCTGATGGGGGTAGAGGACCGCCGCCGACACCAGGTAGATTGCCACACTGTAGAGCCCGAACGCAAGCCCCATCGACATCAGCGTATCGAAGCGGGCCAGCGGCAGGTCCGCTGCGTCCCACCGGCGGGCATTAACGGTGTAGGTATGCATGCCGATGATGGTGACGTGCACCGCTCCGCCCATGATCGCTGCACAGATCAGAGCCGATTGGGTCCCTCCGGGGACAGTGGGGATCAGGCCCCTGACGATGTCGGCCGCATTCAGCTCGGCGATGAAGAGCACGGTGATAAAACAAGCCACCATCGCCGCGACCAGCAGTTTACAGACAAGCTCGAACCAGCGGTAGCCTCCGCCGACCAGCATACCCCCGATCAGCAGCCCGAAGCATATACCCCAGTACGGCGTATCGATGCCGGTAAGCACCGAGGTAATGCCGGACAGCGCGTTCATCAGTACAACCGCGGCAAGCCAGGTGGCGATCAGCGCGTCGAAGGTGACGATCCAGGCCCAGCTTTTACCGAGGTATTTTTCGGTTGTGCGGATGATTCCGCTGCCGCTCAGGACTCCGATCTTGGCTGCCAGGTACTGGGCGGTACAGCCGAACACGGCGCTCAGCATGACGACCCACAGCAGCCGGTAGGAGTAGGTGGCGCCGGCGGTTGAAACGCTGGCCAGCGTGGCCGGCCCGCAGGCCACTGCGCTGATGATCCAGGCCGGTCCCATCTGTTTGAGATAGTTTACGCGCGGGTGTGACATGACTCGATGGTCCCTGTGGAAAACGGCATCAGATCGAACTTCGGGCGGGCAGATCGCCGAGCCTGCGTTGGAACTCCCTGAGGCGGATGCCGATGTCTTCGGCGTCATTGACGGCGGAAATGACCGCGATGAAATCAACGCCGGCATCGACCACCAGGTCGACATTGTCGAGCGAGATGCCGCCGATCGCGACCACCGGTATGTCGATTGCCGCAACGATCTCTCTGAGCGTCTCCACGCCGATTACCCGGGCGTCGCTTTTGGTTCGGGTCGCGAAAACGGCGCCGGCGCCGATATAGCTCGCCCCCGCCTGCTGGGCGGCAACGGCCTGCTCGACGGTCCTGGCCGAGACTCCGACGATCATCTGCGGCCGCGCCCGCTCGATGACGACTCGAAAATCGAGGTCATCCTGTCCGACATGGATGCCGTCGGCACCGATTTCCAGGGCAATATCGACCCGGTCGTTAATGATCAGGACCGCTTCAGGATACCTGAACCGGATCATGTCCTGCATGCCGGCCGCCAGCCGCTTGAACTCCGTTTCGCCGATGCTTTTCGCCCGCAGCTGAACAATACGGGCGCCGCCCGCCAGCAGGGTTTCGCAGAGCTCCAGAGAATCTGCAAAACAGTACATCCGGGGAGTCCGGCACCTTCCGGAAAAAAGTGAATGAGGCATGGTCTCCAAACACAAAAGGCATTACCAGCACCAGGAACGCCGATAATGCCCGTCTCGCGGTCGTGTTTCCTTACGCTGGTACTAACCAGGTCAAGTTCCAGGGTTTTTTCTCAGCCTCCACTCTGAAGGCACCCCTAACACATGGTCTCGAGACCGCCGTTACGGCGATCTCCAACCTTCTTCACTCCAGCCATTTAATCTATCATGGAATCCGGGCGTCGTCAATCGCTGCGGCAAATGGCCGCAGGTGCCCACCCAGGCCCAGGGTGATTGTGCGGATTCGCTTCGTCCGTCAAAATTGTTGATCGATAGTTCTTTTTATTGACCGCTGGTGAGTTGGTTTGATAGATATCTCTTTCACCACCGATTCAATTCAACCCGGGCCGGACTATCGCAAACTGACATCATCGCCGACGCTCCGCTTTTCCGGCCGGCCACCGGCAAGCGCCGGAAACGCGAGGCAACGGCGACCGGTACCTGAAAAACCAGGCATCGGTAAACGCATCATACCAGGAGACGCAACATGAAAAAGAAACTTACCCGTTTTGACCTTCAGGAGATGAAAGACAAAGGCGAGAAGGTTGTCTGGATGACCGCTTACGACTTTATTACCGCCCAGCTCGCCGAGGAGTCGGGAATGGACATGCTGCTGGTGGGCGACAGCCTCGGTATGGCGGTCTATGGCTATCCCGGCACGGTTCCGGTTACCATGGACCAGTGCATCTACCACACCGAAGCAGTGCGCCGCGGCGCCCCCAACACCTTCATCATCGGCGACATGCCCTTCGGCGCGTACCAGACCGGGGTGAGGCAGGCCTGCCGCAACGCCGTCAGGTTTCACAAAGAGGCTGCGGTCGACTGCATCAAGCTCGAAGGCGGGGTGCGGGTCGCCGACGTGATCAGGGCCATCAGCGACGGCGGCATGCTGGTCATGGGACACATCGGGCTCACTCCCCAGAGTTCCGGCGCCCAGGGAGGGTTCCGCGCCCAGGGCCGGACCGCGGAAAGCGCCAGGGCGATCATCGAAGACGCTCGGGCCGTTTCCGAGGCGGGTGCCTTTTCTGTGCTGGTGGAAGGGGTGCCGCCGGAGGTCACCGAGGCGATCATGAAAGAGATACCGATCCCGGTCTATGGGATCGGCGCCGGACTCTGCGACGGCCAGGTGATGATCTGCTCGGACATCCTCGGCCTCTTCCAGGCCTTCACTCCGAAGTTCGTCAAAAAATACGGCAATGTCGCGGAAGAATACCGAAAGGTGTTCAGCGCCTATGTGGATGACGTGAAACAGGGCAGATTCCCGGGCAGGGAGCATACCTACAAAATGATCGAAGGCGAGGCGGAAAAGCTCTAGAATCAGGGAAGAGCAGTTGCAGACCGTGACAGGGAACAGCAGAACATTTGAATTAAAGATCGGCCGGGGCAGCGTCAACTTCTCGATCCCCGAAGCGCAGGTGCTCTACTACCTGGTCGGGCGCAACAAGACGCCGCCGCCGGACCTTGCCGGTGCCTACCTTCGGGCCCTCGACCAGCCGATCGACAGCCCGCCGTTACGGGAGATCGTGCGCCCCGGTCAGCGGGTGGCGATTACCGTCAGCGACATCACCAGGGCCTGGCAGCGCAACCATCAGACGCTGCCGCTGCTGATCGGATATCTCAATGAGGCCGGCATTGCCGACCGGGACATCACCATCATTATCGCGGTCGGCGCCCACCGTCAGAACAGTGAAAAGGAGTGCGCCGAACTCTGCAGCCGGGAGGTGTACGACCGGATCCGGGTGGTGAACCACGATGCCTGGGACACCGACAACATGGTTTACTACGGCAGAACCAGCAGGGGCACCGAAGTCTCGGTGAACCGGGTGGTGGCCGAAGCGGACCGGGTGATCCTGACCGGCGGGGTCATCTACCACTACATGGTCGGCTACGGCGGCGGCCGCAAATCGATCATGCCGGGCGTGGCCTCGTTGAAGACCATCCAGCAGAGCCATATGTGGGCCATGGAAAAGGACGTCGGCGGGGGCTCCAATCCGCTGGCCGCAAACATGAAAACGGTCGGCAATCCCGCCCACGAGGACATGCTCGAAGCGGCGGCCCTGGTGAGGCCGGACTTTTTGGTCAACGTAGTGCCGAACCTCGACGGCGACATCACCGGCATCTTCACCGGAAACTGGATGTCGGCGTGGCATCAGGCGACCCGGATGGTAGACGATATTTTCGGCGTGGAAATCGGGCAGCAGGCGGACATCGTGATCGCTTCGGCGGGCGGCTATCCCAAGGACATCAACCTCTACCAGGCGCAGAAGACCATCGACAACGCCGTCTACGCGATGAAACGGGGCGGGGCCGTCATCCTGCTGGCGGAATGCCCCGACATCGAGGAGCCGCGCGAGTTCTTCGACTGGTTCGACAATCCGACTCCGCTCGCCCTGGAAAAGGCCGTCCGCAGCAATTTTCTCATTTCCGGCTGGGTCGCGGTGCGGCAACTGGAGTACACCAGCCTCGGCACGATCATCATGGTCACCCGCAAAGACAATATCGAACTGGCAAGGCGGGCCGGGGTCCTGGGAGTCGCCTCCATGGAGGAGGCGCTCACCATTGCATACCAAACATGCGGCAGCGATACCCCCAGGGTTACCGTCATGCCGCAAGGTGCCAACACCTTTCCCATCCTCAAGGTCTGAAACTCGAGAGGTGCAGGGAGGGAGGAGGCGTTTACATCATTAACAAGAAATCCGGAGGACGTTATGAACAAAAAGTCGTTGGCTGTAGCGCTGTTTTCCCTTTTTTTGGCCGTTGCCCTCTGTTCGACGGCATCCGCCAAGACCGTACTGAAACTGGGGACCTCGACCCAGCCCAGCCACATCTATAACCTGGCTGCGGAAAAATTCGGTGAAATCGTCGCCGAAAAGAGCGGCGGTGACATCGAGGTTCAAGTGTTCCCAGCCGCCCAGCTGGGTTCGGAGCGTGATATGGTGGAAGGTCTTCAGATCGGCACCCTGGAGATGACCCTGACCTCTACCGGACCGATGGGGAATTTCGTTCCCCAGGTCAAACTGTTCAATCTTCCGTTTCTCTTCAAGGACCGCGAATCCTGCTACAAGGTGCTCGACGGCGAGATCGGCACCCAGATCTCCGATCTCTTCGTAAAGGTCGGCATCCGCTCTCTCGGCTGGTTTGAGAACGGGTTCAGGAACATCACCAACTCCAAGGTTCCGGTGGAAAAACCCGCCGACATGAACGGCCTGAAGATCCGCGTCATGGAGGACGATGTGTTCATTCTCACCATGAAGGCGCTGGGAGCCAGCCCGCTGCCGATGGCCTTTGGCGAACTCTACACGGCTCTGGAGCAGAAAACCGTCGATGCCCAGGAAAACCCGCTGGCGGTCATCTACTCCTCCCGGTTCTTCGAGGTACAGAAATATCTGGCGATGACCGGACATTTCTACTCCCCGGCAGTGCTGCTGATCAGCGAGATCACCTGGCAGTCGCTCAGTCCCGAGCAGCAGAAGATTATCACCGAAGCGGCCGCCCAGGCCCGCGACTATGAGCGCGAACTGAGCCTCAAGGCCGACCAGGAACTGGAAGCCGCCTGCGCCAAGGAAGGCATGGTGATTACCCGTCCTGACAAGGCGCCGTTTGCCGAAGCGGTCGCCGCCGTTTACACCAATCCCGACGTGATCAAGGCAATCGGCGGGGGGGATGCGGCTGCAGGACAGAAGCTGATCGATGCGGCACGAGCGGCGGCTCAATAGGCGTACCCGGATGAGGACAGCGTCTGCTGATCCTTCGCTGCGCCCGGAATTTCATCCCCTCAAGCCCCGGGGCCGGGGATGAAATTCCAGGCTCGGCTCGATATGGAAAGAGCGCGGCCGCCTGGAAACAATCACGCTGTTTACAACCTGGTCAGCCGGGCCATCGTTCAGGCCCCGGCTGAGCCAATCCCGCCCCGGCGCCGCTGTCTCTGCGATGCGTCTGAGATCGGCGGCGGCGGGGCTCGGCCAGCCTGACAGGAGGGGAGCGGTTTGTCCGCATTACAGAAAGCTTTTGAGATCATGGATCGCGCCGTCAACTGGTTTCTGGCGCTCCTGATGGCGGCCATGGTGGTGATCATTGCCGCCCAGGTCTGGTACCGGTTCGTGCTCAACGACCCGCTATCGTGGTCGGAGGAGGCGGGCCGTTACCTGTTCGTGTGGATCTCCTTCATGGGGGCGGCGGCGGGAGTGCGCTACCAGATGCATCTGGGGATCGACCTCATGGACAAGATCCTGACACCGGGGCTGTATCGCTGGGTGGTGGTGGTCGTCAACCTGATCATCGAGGTCTTTCTGGTGATCATCGTGTACTGGGGGTTCAAGATCCTCGGGGTCATCAAATTCCAGGAATCCGCCTCGATGCACATCTCGATGGCCTATCCGTACCTGGCGGTGCCGGTGGGATCGATATTCATGTTCATCAACTCGGCTCGGGTGCTGGTGGCGGCGCTGCGCAACAAGACCCTGGACCGGGAGGTGCGGATATGACGCTGGTGCTCTTCGCCTCGCTGATCTTCTGTTTCATCCTCGGCGTACCGATCGCCTTTTCGCTCGGGGTGGCCTCAGTGGCAACCCTGGAATTCGCCTCGAACCTGCCGTTGACGCTGGCCGCGCAGCGGCTGTTCACCGGGACCGACTCCTTTCCGCTGATGGCGATCCCGTTTTTCATGCTGGCCGGCGAACTGATGGAATCGGGCGGCATCTCCCGGCGGCTGTTCGACTTCGCCCATGCGCTGGTCGGCTTTGTGGCCGGCGGCCTGGCGATGGTGGCGGTGGTCGCGGCGATGTTTTTCGCCGGTATTTCAGGCGCGGCGGCGGCCGATACGGCGGCGGTGGGCGCCGTGTCGATTCCGGCCATGATCAGGAAGGGCTATGACAAGGGCTTCGCCGCGGCGGTGCAGGCCGCGGGCGGGTCGATCGGGGTCATCATCCCGCCTTCCATCCCGATGATCATATTCGGGGTGGTCGGCGGCGTCAGCATCGGCAAGATGTTTCTCGGCGGTTTCATCCCGGGCGCGCTGATCGGCGGCAGCCTCATGCTGGTCAGCTACTTTCTGGCCAAGCGGGCCGGCTATGAACGGGAAACCTTCCTGGGGATCAGAGAGATCGGCCGTACCTTTATCGGGGCCATCTGGGCACTGTTGATGCCGCTGATCATCCTGGGCGGCATCCTGGGCGGAATCTTCACCCCGACCGAAGCCGCGGTGATCGCCGTGCTGTACGGTGCGGTGGTCGGATTTATCATCTATCGCGAACTCAGGCTCAGGGAGCTGCCGAAGATCCTCGCCAAGGCCGCGATCTCGACATCGACGGTGATGCTGCTCATCGGCACGGCCAATATCTTCGGCTGGATACTCACCTCCCAGCGGGTGCCGCAGTCGGTGGCGGCCTATCTGGTGAGCCTCACCTCTTCGCCCTTTGTTCTCTATTCGCTGATCCTGGCCTGCCTGCTGGTGGTGGGCACCTTCATGGAAACCTCCGCCTCGTTGATCATCCTTACCCCCGTGTTCCTGCCGGTAATCCAGCAGTTCGGCATCGATCCGGTCCATTTCGGGGTAGTGATGGTGACGGCCCTGGCCATCGGCATGCTGACCCCGCCGCTCGGCATCTGCCTGTTTATCAGCTGCAACATCGCCCGCATCCAGCTCACCGAGATCATCCGCTACATTCTGCCGTTTCTGCTGGTGATGATCGGGGTGCTGCTGCTCATTACCTATGTGCCCTGGATTGTAATGGTCATCCCGGACATGTTTGGAGGCTGAGACCATGACGCAGGTCACCATCCCCTTCGATAACGTGCCCTACCGCTTCGAGGTGGACGACTCCAATCTGATCGAAATTTTGAGTCCCCGGCGCTCGCAACCGCTCGCCGACCTGGACGCAGCGATAGAGCAGGCGCTCGGGTCGCCGATCGGTATGGGAAATCTGCAAGATCGAATCCGCGCTTCGGACCGGGTCGTCATCGTCAGCGATGATATAACCAGGCTGACTCCGGCGGACCGGATCCTGCCGCCGCTGCTGAAGCGGCTGAATGACGCCGGCGTCCCGGACACCAGCATCTGCTGCCTGATGGCGCTCGGCACGCACCGCTATATGAGCGGGGAGGAGATGATACAGAAAGTCGGGCGGGCGGTGCATGAGCGCATCAGGGTGGTCAATCACGAGTGGCGCAATCCCGATGCGCTGGTCGATCTGGGACAATCGAAACAGGGAACACCGCTGTCCGTCAACCGGCTGGTTGCCGAAGCTGATGTGGTGATCGGCCTCGGAGCCATCGTCCCCCATCACATCCCCGGATTTTCGGGCTCTTCGAAGATCATCCAGCCGGGGGTATGCGGGGCCGGCACCACGGCGGCGACCCATCTGCTGTCCTGCCGGAGCGGGGGTGATTCGTTCCTGGGCATCGTCGACAACCCGGTGCGCCGGGATATGGACGACATGGCCGACATGGTGGGGATGAACATCATCTTCAACGTGGTGATGGACAGTCACGGCGCAGTGATGGATGTGTTCTTCGGGGAGAAACGCGCCGCCTTCCGCGAGGGCGTCAAACTGGCGACGGACATCTACGGGGTTCCCTTCCGCGAAACGCCCGACATCGTCGTGTCCAATTCCTGCCCCTGCGACCTCGATTTCTGGCAGTCACACAAGTCTCTCTATCCGGCCCAGCGGATGGTCAAGCACGGCGGAGTCATCGTGATCTGCACCCCGGCCCCGGAAGGCGTCAGCCCGGTGCACACCGACCTGCTGGAATACACCTCCTGGCCTTCTCAAGATATCAAGGCAGGTTACCGGGACGGCAGGATCAGAAACGGCGTTGCCGCGGCGCTTGCGGCGGCATGGGCGATGGTCCGGGAAAAGGCCGAGGTGATCATGTTCTCACCGGGAATTCCCCGTGCGGACAAGAAGCGGCTGGGGTTCTCCCATGCCGAGTCGATCGAGGAGGCAGTGGCCGAGGCCCGGCGGCGTCAGGGTCCGGAAGCCCGGATCTCGGTGCTGACCCACGCTCCCGACATGCTGCCGGTCCCGGCCGGGATTTCCAGCCGGAAATGAGTCCGCACCGATGAACGCTGCAACGGATACCATGAGCATGGCGGTGATTGCCGATGACCTTACCGGGGCCGCCGACACCGGTGTCCAGTTCTGTCCGGCGGCCGGGCCGGTGTATCTCACCGGCCTCTCGGATGGAGGAATCGAGCTGACGCCTGAAGCGGCCCAGGCGGGAGGGATCGCCATATACACCAACAGTCGGCACCTTTCCCCCGGGGAGGCTGGAGCCAGGGTTGAACACGTTCTGGCGTGGCTTCAGCGGAGCCGGCTGACCGCCGAACTCATCTACAAGAAAATCGATTCCTGCCTGCGCGGCAACCTCGGCGCTGAACTCGACGCCCTGGTGATGAGCACCGGGGCCGACTGCTGTTTCGTGGCGCCGGCGCTGCCGGCCCAGGGTCGGACCACCGAGCACGATATCCACAAACTGCGCGGGATTCCCGTCGCTGATACCGAGCTTTCCAGAGACCCGCTCTGCCCCGTCCGAGAGTCCCGGCTGTCAGCCTGTCTGAAAATCCAGAGCGGGCTTGGGGTCGGCCACGTCGATCTGGCGACGCTGGAAAAAGGCGGGGTATCCGCCGCCGCAGAAATCAGAGGCATGATCGCAGCAGGATGCCGGCTCATCGCCTTTGACGCGATCGATGAGCGCCACCTCGATGCGATCGCCGGCCTCGGAACCATGGCTCTGCAGGACCGGGAGATCCTCTTCTGCGGCTCGGCGGGGCTGGCGATGAGCTTGAGCCGGATTGCGGCCGCCGCCCGGACTCAGGGATATCGACCAGCAATCGCAAGACAGACGATGGCCGGCAAACAGCCCCCATCCTGGCTGATGGTATGCGGCTCCGCCTCGGAGACAGCCGGACGCCAGGTCGCCAGGCTTGCCCAGAGCGCAGGCTGGAAACATGCAGCGCTCGATCCTGATCAACTGACCGCCACAGGGAACAAAGGCATACCGGGCTGTCCTTTCGAGAGATCCACCGGAACTGCCCCGCAGGCCGGAAACCATCTCCTCTCGATCAGCCGGGCGGAGGGTCGGCCGCCCGTCGATCCCCTCTGCCTGATGGAACGGTTTGCTGCCGTCGCGGCAACCTGCGTCACGGCGATCAGACCTGAGGCGCTCTTTCTGACCGGCGGCGACACCGCCGAGGCGGTGCTGAAACACATCGGCTGCAAGGCCATCCTGCTCCATCGGGAAGTTCTGCCCGGCCTTGTTCAGGGGAGCCTGTGCGGCGGAAGCCTTGGAGGGGCAACGGTGGTGACAAAAGCCGGAGCCTTCGGCCGGGAGGATACGCTGGAACGGTTGGTGCGGCAGTTCTCTCCAACCTGATTCCATAAACCCTTACCAGAGAAGCACTCTATGAAAAAACCAAACAACCGCCCCATTCTCGGCATAGCCATGGGGGACCCCGGCGGCGTCGGCCCCGAGGTGTGCGTCAAGGCCCTCAGCGAACAGGCCGTCTACGACCGATGCCGGCCGCTGGTAATCGGCGACGCCTCCATCATTGCCGACGCGCTGCGCTTTACCGGCCTGGGGCTTCGGGTCAGAACCTGCGTTTCGGTCACGGACGCGAGGTTTGCCCACGGCGTGATCGACGTCTTGGACATGGACAATTTGCCCATCGAAACCCTGCGATACAAAACCGTCACCGCCGCCCAGGGCCGGGCATCCTTCGAATATGTGGCGAAAGCCATCGAACTGGCGCTTGCCAGGGAGATCGACGCCACCGTTACCGGCCCGATCAGCAAGGCGGCGCTGAACGCCGCAGGTATCGACTATGCCGGGCACACCGAGATCTACGCAGACAAGACCGGGACCCGCGACTACGCAATGATGCTTGCCGAAGGTTCCTTCCGGGTCACCCACGTATCTACCCACGTTTCGCTTCGCGAGGCCTGCGACCGCGTCAAGAAGGACCGGATTGTGAGGGTGATCAGGCTGACCGATTCAACCTTGAAGGGGCTGGGAATCGCCGCTCCCCGCATCGCGGTGGCAGGCCTGAACCCTCACTGCAGCGAGGACGGGCTGTTTGGATGGGAGGAAGAGCGGGAGATCATCCCGGCAATCAGGGAGGCAGCCGCGGAAGGAATCGATGCCGAAGGCCCGGTGCCCGCTGACACCGTCTTTTCAAAAATGAAAGGCGGCATGTTCGATGCGGTGGTGGTGATGTACCACGATCAGGGCCACATCCCCACCAAACTGGTCGGTTTTCAATACGATGAGAAAACCGACAGTTGGGGACAAATGGCAGGCATCAACGTGACCCTCGGCCTGCCGATCATCCGCACCTCGGTGGATCACGGTACCGCCTTCGACCGGGCCGGAGAGAACCGGGCCAACCCCCAGTCCATGCTGGAGGCCATCGACATGGCCATAGCCCTGGCAGGGAGCTCGCAGCCGGGATCCGGCTGAACAGCAGCGGTCCGGCCGATCGACTGCAGAGTGTCAACCGTTATGTGCGGCTATGAATCGCTGCACCCTGCAATTGACATACCACAAAGTAGTACTATAATGTAGGCTTGGGGACCATGCTGTGGACATTCCCCTATCACTTCCCGGCGATCTTCCGAACGATCGCCTCTTTATTCCCATACTCGAGAGGAGGTACCAGCCATGCGTGCCTACAGACTTTCACTTATGACATTTGCGGTCATTCTCGTTGCGCTGATCTCGATAGCTCACGCAACCAAACAGTCAACCGAGGCTACCGACGACCAGATGATCTCCAGCGCCATGTCCGCCGCCCCGCCAACGGTGGGAAAATCCGCCACCATTGTCGCCATGGGGGCGGACGGCACCATGCGGACCCTGCGCGAAGGCACCAACGGCTTCACCTGCATGCCCGACAATCCGGCGACCCCTGGTCCCGATCCGATGTGCATGGATAAAAACGGACTCGACTGGGCGATGGCGTGGGTTTCCCAAACCGAACCGGCTGCCGGCAGGGTCGGCTTCATGTATATGCTTGCCGGCGGAACCGATGCCAGCAATACCGATCCCTACGCGACCGAGCCGGCCACCGGGAACCACTGGATAGAGACCGGCCCTCATGTGATGATCGTCGGAGCGGATGCGAGCTTTTACGACCTGTATCCCAAAAGCGTCGATCCTGACACCTCGCAGCCCTATGTGATGTGGGCCGACACACCCTACGTCCACCTCATGGCACCGGCACGGTAACAGCAGGGTAAGCGCAGGCATTGCCGATCTTTGAAGCGGGGATGCCTGCCCAGGATTGCCTGTGCGCAGCTCTCAGCGGCGGCTCAGTTCGGCCCTCACGAGCGCCGCACCCGCGGCCAGGGCTTTGAGTTTGCCCTGGGCGACGCTGCGCGCCAGCGGCACCATTCCGCAGTTGGTGCAGGGGTAGAGGCGTTCCGGAGCAACGTAGCGCGCCGCGCTGCGCAGCGTCGCCGCCACCGCCTCCGTAGTTTCGATCTCATCGGTGGTGACGTCGATGGCCCCGACCAGCACGTCTTTACCGTCGAGCAGACCGATCAGCTCGATCGGCACCCGCGAATTGTGGCATTCAAGAGATACCTGGTCGATGCTCGAATTCCGCAGCAGGGGGAAGGTCTCTTCATATTGCCGCCACTCCGAGCCGAGCGTCTTTTTCCACTCCGTATTGGCCTTGATGCCGTAGCCGTAACAGATGTGTACCGCGGTCTTGCAGGTCAATCCCCGGGCGGCCCGCTCCAGGGCCGCTACCCCCCAGTCACGAACTTCATCGAAAAAGACGTTGAAGGCCGGCTCGTCGAATTGAACCACATCGACGCCGGCGGCCTGGAGTTCAAGCGCCTCGGAGTTGAGGATTTCTGCGAACTGCCACGCCAGTTTCTCGCGGCTGCGGTAGTAATCGTCATAGAGCGTGTCCACCATCGTCATCGGACCGGGCAAGGTGAATTTGATCCTGCGGGTTGTCTGGGCCCGCAGAAACCGGGCGTCCTCCACATACACCGGGTGCGTGCGGCTGACCGGTCCGGCGACGACCGGCACACTGGCGTCGTAGCGGTCCCGGATGCGCATCGTCTCCCGGCGCTGGAAATCGACCCCGTCGAGATGCTCGATAAAGGTGGTCACGAAATGCTGACGGGTCTGCTCACCGTCGCTGATAATATCGATTCCGGCCTGCTCCTGGTCGCGCACCGCCAGCCTGACCGCATCCCGTTTGCCTTCGATTAGGGCATCTCCTTCCAGCTTCCACGGAGACCACAGTTTCAAGGGTTCGGCGAGCCAGGCTGGCTTGGGCAGACTGCCGGCGATGGTGGTTTGCAGCGGTGTATGGTTCATGTTTCCTCCCCTTTCTCGTAAAGCGTATGCTCCTCTTAAGCCGGCGGCGTGGAACTTTCCCGCTCACCCTGCCAGGACGAATCCATTCTGCTGTCAATGATCTCCTGTAAAATCCGCTGCTGCTCGGAATCAGCAATGGTAAAGCGGGCCCCGGCTCCCGTTGCGTCCTTGTGGATAATCTCCGCCTCGATGACGCAGGTATCGTCTGAGACAGGCGAAGGGAGCGCAAGCACGATGCTCTCGCCGACGGCAAGCGTCTGATCCGTCTCCAGGTAGACCCCGCTCAAACTGATATCATGGAGCACGCATTGCCGGGTTTTATTGCGGACCCGGTATTCGGTGGCGAGATCCATGCCGAAACGGTCATGCCGACGTTCGTAGGGAATATCGTGCAGGATTTCATCGTATTTTTGACCGCTTTCCATGAACAGCATCATCAGCGGCATTGAAAACTGCGGAGCGGCATCATGCGGAGCATAGTCGATATCGACAGCGCTGTTGTCCCAGGAGACGATCTCGAGCGCAGCATCCTTACCCTCGCCGGACGGTGACCGAGCCGCGATCAAGTCCCCGTTTTTAATCCAGAGCAGGCCGCTGTGGTTCTTCGAAGAAACCCTCAGCGTAGCGGTACGGTTTTCCGCCTCCATCATCTGCAGCAGTGATGCCAAGGCAAGGCCCCGCACATGTCCGCCGTGATCGATGCGCAATTCACTGTACAGCCGCCTGACGAGAAGGCCGAGGTCACCGGCCTGGTCGATAAAAATCGCCGATTGATACCTGTTGATCACCTGCTCTTTGAGTGAATCCCTGTTCCTGGCCATGACGATGATTTTGAGAGAAGGGTATTTCTCTGCCAGTTTCCCGACAAGCCGCAATCGCCCGAATCGCGGGGAGCGAAGCGTGGTGATGGCAAGATCGACCGGAATCGTTTCGAGCAGGTGAAAGGCGCGTCGAGCGGTTGCCGCGGTATGGACGTTTAGAAACGCCCCCTGGCTCTCCAGAATTGCGGCAATGGCACGACGCCAAGGCTGATCACCGCTTATAACGAGTATGTTTTTCATAATCGGTGCGCTCAAAGGTCAGGCTTTTTCCTACTGGTATAAAGGATTATTCAATACTTTTCAAACGGCATCAGACGCAACATCGAGCAACCTTAAGCAATCCTGCAAAAAGTTGTCCCATAATCCTGCGCGGTCATGTGCCCGGTACTATATGCCGCAGTTTTGAAGTTGAAATTTCCCTGCACGTCGGACGAGCTGGGAAGCCCGCTGGAGCAGGACATCAGCAGGGAAAACGAGTATCAAGCTCACCATATCTGTTCAGGTGCAAGGCTACCTTGAAACGTCAGGACTTTGGTTCAAAATCAAGGCGGCACGGACAGTTTACCTGAGGCTGAGCGGTGCTATGTCGAGGAAAAATTTCCATGGGTCATGCAGCGTTTGGGGCACAAGACAATGTTTCAAGATGGCCTAGATAAATTCACGAATAGCACTGTATTTTGACTTTATCTGATGAATATACTTATCGGAATGTTTCATCTTAATAATTGATTTAATGATTAGGTACGAGCCGAGCAAAATCAAAATAAGGTTCAATACACCAAGGGGAACTAACAAGTGCAGAACATGAATGATATCATAGTATTTGGACGTTGCGATAAGCAGGCTTATAACCGACATGGGTAATGCCAATACCGCAATGCCGGTGCGCATAACCGACAAGGAGGTGCGCTTTTCCGCCAGGAGAAGCTGTACCTCGTTTATGATGATCGAATCGATCTTGTCTGAGCTGGTCCCTGATTCTTTTTCCATACCTTCACGTTCATAAATTGCAAATAATTCAACTCCTTCCCCAAAACCACTCTAGCATCTCAGCATTCGCCCCGACAATCCGGAAATCAACCCACCCGTCCACAATGTATATAACATCTTAGATCATAACGCATTGGCGGACCTCTGTAAAACGTTCCAGAACCAGCTCACGTGCCGATATCCTGGAAACCCGGTGCACACAAACATGAGCAGGGCTTCCGGAAAAATCGAAAAATCCTGAATGTACTGGTCTGGCGGCAGGATTCGAACCCCGGGGCAAGGTCATAAGTATCTGAATTAATCATAAAATAAAAATAAACGTGATACCAATGTGATACCCTCAGACTGCAGGCGACCTTGAGATATTGGGATTTTGGTTCACAATCAAGGCACGCAAGGAAATTTTACTGCAGGCAAAGAAGTGATATGTCGAGGATAGACAGCCATCATCTCTGATCCATAACCGATCATTCCCGCTCCTGTCCGGATACATGGTAACGGCACGTTACCATCATTCTCAAACGATAAGGGAAGCCATGGAATAACATCTCCGCCTGGGGTTCTCGTTATGAACATGATTCTCGAGATGCGACAGAGATGTCGATTCAAGAATTGTCGCTACCGGTAAATATCCAGAAGGCCCAGATAAAGCATCCGAGGGCGATACCATGTATAATCAGGCTGTCCGACGCAGATAGCATGTACGCTGCAGATAATACCAGGAAGACGACAAGCAGTGGGGTAGAGCAGCGGAGCGACTCAGGCAAAGGTAACCAAATATTCATAACCCTACTCCCTATTTGGTTTTTTAGGATAACGTTCAGGTTACACTGCAAATCTGTGTATGAACAACGAGAAAGTCAAAGGAAAATTCTACCGTACCATTGCAGGCTGCCTTGCAACATCAGGATTTTGGTTCAAAATCCAGGCGCCCGCAGAAATTTTGCCGAAGGCAGAGAGGTCATATGTCGAGGATAAAATGTTCCATGCGCAACGCAGCGTTTGGGGCAAAAGACAATGTTTCAAGACAGCCTGAAGGTACTGATAGCTGAGCGACTAGTTGGCAGGTATTAACCCCTTGATCTGGTCGTCCGTACTGGCCTGTTCCACGGTGAATTTCATTGTAATTTTTGGCCGCGATCGTCTTGAATATTTATCAAAATCAAGTTGTCTCCCAAAAGGTGAATAAATGAATTTTTTTCATATAAATTATAGCCTTTCCCTTTGATATCAGTTTTTTTATTCTCATCGAAAAAAATTTTATTCACTTTGTAACCGGCAACGACCACGTCTTTGTCATCATATCATGAATATCCATCAATAATCTCAAAATTATCGATATGCGAAGCAGATTCTTCTCCTATAAGCTCCTCTAATAATTCTCTTCTTATTACCTTGGGTCTTATCTTAGATCCTGATTCAATCAGAGTTCCTATTTCGTCTACATGATATTCTTATGTTATCCACTGGGGCTGAACTTGGTTCATCGTTTCAATGATGTCAGGTTTTAAATCAGATTTGAGTCTACTCAGGTAAAGATGGTAGCTCAGGGTTTTACCATCACCCGATGGATATCATTCATCTCGTGGTTCCAGAAGCCAGTAGTCCAGCCCCCCCTTCTGGGTAGCCTTGAGGCGAGAACGGTGCGCCGCGGATTTACCGGTTGTCAGCAGCTCGGTGAGATCGTTGATTACTTCCGGATTGAAAAGGTGGTAGATGTGCCCGGAGAACCTCCTCAAGCTGATACCCGATATATCAATTGTTTCAACCTGTTCAAATATGGTCAATTCCTCCCCCGCCTGTCCGAGACGTGGATAGCCATGCACTTCCTGCGATAATTTCAGAGCCTTGTCGTTCTCAGATACGTACACAGTGATACGCCTGACAACATTTTCCAGCTGCTCTAATTCCTGGCGAAAAATGTTGGTATCGATGTCAGGGGCAATGAGCACCAATTCGTTGAGTATGAGTTTATCTGTATATCGGTAGGACAGACGGATGAGCGCCTGAACGATCCCTCTGGCGCCAAGGCTGTGGGCCACGACATCGACTCTCCCGGGGCCCGCAGTTGAAAACACCTGTTCAAGGAAGCTGGCAAGGTGGGGAACGCTCCATGAAAGATCAGCTTCGTCCCAGGTATATTTCAACATACTACCGTCGGCAGGCCAGCTGAAAAGCAGCAGCCGTTCCTTGAGCCCAAGCGCCCGCTGAAGCAGGGCTCCGCGACGGCAGCTCTTTTCGAAATCGATGTTATAGCCATGAATGTAGAGGACCAGATTGCCGTTATCTTTGTCAGCAAGAGATCTGATCTCTCGTTCTAATTCCGTTAATGATGACTCCTTGATACCCGATAGTTCTATCCTTTCATCAGGGACATAGAAAGGGACGGACTCGGCGATATCTTCGAGTCCCCATATTGGATAAAAATTGACCGTGCAGAAACCCGTTTCCAAGCTGCCGCGGCTTCCACCGTAATAGTCCGACGGCTCCATTTTTCCGGTTCTATTTCGGAGCGTTACAAATGGTACTATAACCTCTTCAGGCATCCGTTCCATGAACGTTATTCCCTCCTTCCTTACCTCGGATTGCTCGGCACCGGTGACGATAGCTGAAGAGCAGAAGAACGCAATAAGCAGAGTGGCAGCAGCACAAATAGAATGGTGGTTTTTCATGCTATGTACGTTTGAACATGATCAGACCTGTGGGAGAGGACCTTTGCCCGGCTGATGCCCGGAAACTGTTGCTGAATATGTACCCCAACGAGCGCGTAGTGTTCAACCAATCATTTTAATACAGTCAAAGATATAAGGGTCCATTCCTCTTTTGAACGTTCTGTATGAAAATAATTGATTCGGCTCTTGACTGTCAAAGTTTTCAACCTATCATTTGCGAATCCAGAGTGGGTTAGAAACTGCTGGGCAGGTGAAAGGGCGCTAATTCAGAATGTCTGATTAGCCATCCTTTCAACATAAAAAACAATTCGTGGGCTTGGGAGGAATTGGCGATGAAAAAACGATTACTTGTAGTACTTTTTGCGACGCTCTTTATTAGTTCACCGCTCATGGCGATTGAACCGCCAGAAGGTGCTACTATCCCTTTCATGGGGGTAAACCAGGCATATACCCCCGCTCAGTTCAATGAGGTTCTTGAGGCGTACGGTCTCACCTTTTCTAAAGACGCAGCCTCAACGGTTCCTGATTCTTATGCCAAACTTGAGGGAGATACCATCACCTTCGGAGAGCGTTCCATGGCGTATTCGGCAACAGAATATAACGCTATTCTGTCTGCCTATGGTTTGACGCTGACAGCTGAAGATGCAAGTTCAAAACTCGGACCGGAAAGTTCCTACGCCACGGTTAAGGACGGTCAGGTGGTTTTCAATACAACAGGGTCCTGGGTCGCCACACCGGAAGAGGTAAAGAAGGTTCTCAGTGCCTATAGCAAGGCAATGTAAGCACTACGGTTCTCATTAAGCTGTCTGTTGGCCCGCAGGATTATATTCTGCGGGCTTTGCTTTTTCATAATGTTCTGAACTGTCTTGTTCATGACACCCCAGGGGGAGTCGTAAAATTCCTCATTCACAACAATCTGCTGAGAAGTTTCTTTCTTTTTATCAGCTTTCTGTATTATTTTGGTTACCTTGAAAAATTAGGATTTTGGTTCAAAATCAAGGCACGCAAGGAAATTTTATCGGAGACATATAGTTGATATGTCTCCGATAAAATTTTCATGCGTAGCGCAGAGTTTGGGACACAAGACAATTTTTCAAGGTAGCCTTGAGACTTTGAAATGCTAAACGTATAAATCTGTAAACCTGGCGATGACAATGGCCACCCTGAAGGCGTTTGTTTACGGGTAATAGCCGTTGATCATGGATTATGGCCACAGTCGCTGTCAAAATAGAAACATAAGAGGGTGCCATGGTAGTAATAGTCACAGGGGGCTTCGGCCACATTGGGTCCTGGGTCTGTCAACAGCTGGTCGAATCAGGACATGAAGTTCTGGCGCTTGATCGATCTAGGAGAGCACTCGGATACCTTCGCGGCTCCGAGGACAAAATTACTCATATTCCAATTGATGTACTCGACCAGGCTGGTCTCTACAGAACATTTCTGGAATACAGAAATCGCATTGATGGGGTCATTCATGTCGCCGGAATAATTGGAGGCCCTATTTTTGCTCAGAATCCTCGACAGAATATTTACCTCAATGTCATGGGAACGGTAAATATGCTGGAGGTTTCACGTCTTTTCAATCTAAGGCGCTTTGTTTATATCAGCTCTGGGGCGGTATATGGTGTTCGTGACAACATTCCACTGGAAGACGACCCTCTCACTCCCGGTGATATTTATGGGGCTGCCAAATCCAGTGCTGAATTTATCGGCATTCAGTATGCCTCTGAATTTGATCTTGATTTCAGATCATTGCGAGTCTATTTCGCTTACGGGCCGGGAAGACGCCCGTCGGAGGTTACTCCCATTCACCAAGCCGTATTTGGCTGTCTTACTGGACAAACCAATATCTCAATGTCAGCTGGTGCCGATCAGTCGATTGATTTTACCTATATCAAAGACATCGCCAGAGCAGTCTGTCGTCTCTACGACAAACCGGAACTTATGCACCGACAATACAATGTCTCGAGCGGTGTATGCTATCAAATCCCTGAGTTGATTGAAAAAGTTGCCGAATATGCTGGGATCAACGTAGATATCTCCATAGGTCCCGGCCGCATAATGCCGCGTGGTCCCAGTATCGACAGCTCACGTTTACGGCAGGAGCTCAACTTTGAAGCCGCGTATGATCTGGAAACGGGAGTTAAGGAATATATGAAATGGTTGAACGATTGTTCATGAGCTTGGATTATCGGTGAACGCCCTGTTAATACATGGTTTCCAATGGCACTCTTATGGCTGCCTTGAAAAATTAATATTTTGGTGCGAAATCAAGGCACGCATGAACATGTTACCGGAGGCATATAGTTGATATGTCGAGGATAACATGTTCATGTGTAACGCAGAGTTTGCGCCAAAAGACAATATTTCAAGGTAGCCTTGTGATTTGGACTGATCCCGGGTCCCAAGATAGATTACCAATGAATCTTGCCAACTGATGAAGATCTCAAGGGGATCCCCATAAAGGTAAGGTCCGAGCGTGTGCGTACGCTTGGGGTGCCGTCTATAAAAGGCGGCCCGGTATTCCTACAAATGTTTTCACAGGATTAGTTGACTTATAAGTACCTGAATTGTAATTCTTGTATCAGTTGTCAGAGGTTGAACCGGACGTTGTAGAGAGCGGATACTGGCGACCCAAAAGTGGAGTGAAGCGGTTTGCCTGAAGCTTCCCACAAGTCTACAAGAAAGGACATCTGCAACCAAGGAGCGGCGCAATGACTGGTGTCATTTGCATTACCGGCGCTTCCGCCGGCATTGGCCAGACCGCAGCTAAACGTTTTGCCGCACATGGCTGGCGCGTGGTAGGCGTAGCCCGTCGACTTGACCGACTCGAGGCCCTTCAAAACGAGTTGGGCGACGTTTTCCATCCAGCAGCCTGTGATGTGTGTGACCGTGATGCCGTGGCTGCTGCCTTCACAACCCTGCCACCGGAATTTGCGGATATCGACGTTCTGGTCAACAGCGCCGGGCTTGGTAAAGGCCTGGACCTGGCCCAAGAAGCCAAACTGGATGACTGGGATGTTATGACCCAAACCAATATCAACGGCCTGCTCTATTGCACCCGCGCGGTGTTGCCCAGTATGGTGGCTAAAAATCGCGGTTTTATAGTTAACCTGGGCTCCATCGCCGGGGAACACAATTACCAGACCGGTAACGTGTATGGTGCCACCAAGGCCTTTGTTAAACATTTTACCCAGAATCTCAAGGCCGACCTGCTGGGTACCATGGTCCGGGTGTCTTGCATCGAGCCAGGGCTTACCCGCACCGAATTTCAGCACGTGAGATTCGACAGGGACGAGGCTAAAAGCGAGGCCCCCTACAAGGGTATGACCCCTCTTACTGCAGAGGATATCGCGGAGGCCATCTGGTGGGTAGTCAACCAGCCCGAACACGTGACCGTGACCACTGTGGAGATCTGGCCCACCCACCAAGCCAATGGAGCGTTTTCATTTCACAGAGAAACTGCCGATTGATCCCAACCGGCAGTTGAAATTACAACCGAGTACCTCAAGATTGTAAGAAAATCTAAATCTAGAGCTTCTTCCTGACCCGAGCATCGAAACCCATCCTGCGGAATCGCCAACCCTGGATTTGGCAGTGTTAACGCACTGAATTGCTGGCAATTTAAAAAGTCAGGAAGATCAGTCTACTAACTCCGCATGCAGCAGTAATTAGTTACTGACAGTGGTAACCACAATTACTAAATCCCACTGCAACGTTCTTATTACATGTTGGGAAACGCTAAATTCCATTCTAACTGTCACGGCCATGGGCTGAGCCCCTGTCAGATAGATCTAATTTGTAACATGGATATATTTTAGCAGATCAATTTAAAAATGCTGAAAACGTTAATATTTAATTGTAAAAATATCAGATAAATTGATAATGCGAGAGCCTTATTGCTGAAATACACAATTTCTCGAATTGTATTTTTTTAGAAAGTCATTATATTCACTACGTGGTACATCCTATATGTATCATCGGGTGGTGCAGACCCCTTCTTTCTCCCTCCCTCTTGAAAAAGCTGCACCACCCATCATTTATGCTCTTACCTGCTTAACTCCCGCAGCGCTGCTTCAATTAAGTCTGGCCCGGTTTTTAATCCAGAGACACTGGATTTAGCTAGTGCCAACTATTTGCAGCTGCAGCCTGCTTGGGTCGGGTAATGTAGACTCTCCACAAACTGAACATCGCCCGGAAAGGCAGTGTAGAATAGGCATGTGTCTTTTTTAATAGTGATAGCTATCAATAATCCCTCTATTTAGTCCCATTGTGTATTCATAAAGCGATCCTACATTTGTATCACAAGCAACTTCAGCAATGGTGAGTCATTTCAGTGAAGTTCATTTTAGTTGTTTGAAAATCAAAGCCTTGTCAACCATTTCATTTCACTGAAAAGCAAATAAATGACTCCGTTATCATAGTGAGGAACGTGCAATGAAAGTAATAGCCATGATGTTCGCATTAACATGTGCAATGTTTACTACCGTACCCGTCCACAGTGCCAGTCACGGAAAAGATATTGTCGACACTGCAGTAGGTGCCGGTTCTTTCAATACGCTTGTCGCTGCAGTTCAGGCTGCCGATTTAGTCGACACTTTGAAAGGAGATGGCCCATTTACAGTGTTTGCCCCGACCGACGAAGCCTTTGCCAAACTTCCTGCAGGAACGGTCGAGGACTTACTGAAGCCGGAAAACAAAGAAAAATTGCAGGCTATCCTGCTCTACCACGTCGTGCCGGGCAAAGTAGCGGCAGCGGATGTGGTGAAAGTGGCATCGGCCAAAACCGCCAATGATATGGATCTGAAAGTCATGGTCGATGGAAACATGGTGAAAATCAATGAAGCTCAAGTAGTCCAGACCGATATCATGACCAGCAATGGAATAATTCATGTTATCGATACGGTACTGATTCCGTAATGAATTTAAACAAGATTTTCGCTTTTCACAGGAGCGGGTTTGAATCGAAAGATCAAACTCGCTCATTCTTTTTTATCTCCAGAGTCATCGATGCGAGTGTCAAGATCACTTAAGAGCGCAGACCAGCCAAGGGCTTTCCGCTGACACTGATATCCTATTGGTAGAACATGTTGATCAGGATTTTCAGTCATCATATCTGTTTATCTTCGAACGTTTATCTTCGAACGCACCCAAGGAAACCATCCAGTGCGACCATCACAGAGGCAGCTACCGGTTAATCACTGTAAATTACTCTTGAGCTCCCTTTCTCTCTCCAGCATTATCTTCTCGGCAGCCAGCATATGCTTCTGCATGAGGTGTCGGACTTTATCCCTGTCTTTCATGACCAGAGCATCATAGAGCGCCATCTGATAATAACGCCCGGTGTCAAAGAGTTCTGGGTTCGGCTTCTGGTATATTTTATGGCAGAAATCAAGATTCTTGAGAAGACTGAGCAGGAAACGGCAGACAAACGAAAGCAGTGGGTTAGGGTTTAAATCTGCAAGGACTTCATGAAACACCAGCTCGTTTAATCTCTGCTGATACTCCTCCTCCTGGGTGGCGATAGGAGAAGAGTAAATAGTGATTGCAGTTTTAAGACGTTCCAGATCGTGGGCGTCCAAATTGCCGCAGAGGCTCGCGGCCATCTCTGGCTCCAACTGTCTCCGAAGCTGGTATATGTCTTTTATGCTGAGATCTTTGAAATAAAAATAGTTGGAGAGCAGCGACAAGGCTTTTTCCTGAGGGATCTCGGTCACGAAGGCCCCGCCACCGGGACCGGTTCTGGTGGTGACCAGCCCTTGAGCCTGGAGCACTTTGATCGCTTCTCTCACCGTGCTTTTTGCAGATGAGAAATACTCGATGAGATCTTTTTCCTGGGGCAGGTGGTGTCCAGGAGTTAGGTTTTGTTCGACTATCCAGCTCTTTATTTCGCTGGCAATTGCATCTGATCGTTTGCCCATGGCTTTCCTTTTTGTTTAACCTCGTTCGATCGGATTAAAGCAGGCGAACTCAGTCCCACTCCCGTTGTCCTGCAGTTCAGGCATTTCTTTATGACATTTCGGTATGGGTGAATCGCATCGCTCGGCGAAAGCACAACCGACCGGAGGATTCAGCGGATCCGGCAGAATTGAGGCATCACCGGCCGGGCCGTGCAGCTCTTTTCCTATCTCCGGAACACTGTTGAGAAGAAGCCAGGTATAGCGATGACGAGGGGTTGAAAAGAGGTAATCAGTTTCGCCATATTCAACAATTCTGCCGAGGTACATGACGGCCACCCTATCAGATATGCTTTCAACCACTGCAAGATCATGGCTGATAAACACAAAGGTAAGATTGAATTTTTGCTTCAGCTCAATCAGCAGGTTGAGAACCTGAGCCTGTATGGACACGTCCAGAGCCGATACGGGTTCATCCAGAACCAGGATTTCCGGTTGGGCTGCCAGGGCTCTGGCGATACCGATTCGCTGCGCCTGGCCGCCTGAAAATTCGTGGGGATATCTGTCAAGAAATTCGGGGCGCAGGTTTACTACTTCCATCAAGTAGTGAAGCTGTTCTTGCTGCTCTGCATCGGTAAGATTCCTGAGATATTTCAGTGGCGCCCTGAGAATTTCTGCCACGGTGTGACGTGGGTTGAGAGAACTGATGGGATCCTGGAACACAAATTGTACTTTCAGGGGCAGGGCGTGATGCTTCTCCTTTTTCAGCTGCAGAATGTTTTTACCCTCGATCAGTATGTCCCCGGATGACGGCGGGTCTAAACCAACCAGCATGCGGGCCAGCGTTGATTTGCCGCAGCCGGACTCACCTACTATCCCGATCGTCTCACCGCGCTGCACACCCAGATCGACTCCCCGCACGGCCTGGACGAAAGGCTTCTGTAAACCAGTCAGGGACCTGCTTTTACCAAAATATTTATACACGGACTTGAACTCGACAAAAGGCCTGTCTGTCATCGGGCAACTACCTCCATAACCCTTCTGCACCTTACTTTACGCCCAGATTCAAGAGTCTCCAGGACGATTTCATCACCACGGCATTGATCCTGAACCAGATCACACCTCGGGGCAAACGCGCACCCATCGGGCAGATTGTCCATGGCGGGAGGCAATCCGGGTATTTCGACCAGCTTTTTATCAGGATTGCCGAGTTGCGGAACACATTCGATCAGTTTTCTGGTGTAGGGGTGATGAGGAGCCGTCAGCACATCGACCACACTGCCTTGTTCTACGACTTTGCCGGCATACATTACGACGACCCGGTCGCATAATTGCCCTATTACTCCGAAATCATGGGTAATAAAGATGAGAGACATATCTTTTCCCCGGATGAGTTCTCTGAGCAAGCGGAGCACTTCGGCCTGTACGGTGACATCGAGCGCAGTAGTTGGTTCGTCGGCAATAAGTATATCGGGGTCGTTAGCCAGAGCCATGGCAATACTGACCCTCTGGCGCATCCCGCCGGAGAGTTGGAAAGGATAGTTTTTAGCCCGTACCGGCGCATTCGGAATACGTACCATATCAAGAAGGTTGATGGCTTCCTTCCAGGCGCTATGATGTGACATGAATCGATGACAAAGAATCGCTTCGGCCAGTTGTTCTCCGACACTGTATAACGGGTGAAGTGTCACCAGCGGATCCTGGAAAATATAGGAAATTCTGCCGCCGCGCAGAGTCCTGAGTTGACGATCGCTTATCCTTAAAAGATCGCTATCTTCAAAAACAACGCTACCGCTGACTATTTTTCCCGGAGGCGAGGCGACCAGCCCCAACAGAGAAAGAGCGGTGACCGATTTGCCGGATCCGCTTTCACCAACCACGCCGAGACATTCACCGGTGTACAGCTGGAAATCAACCGAGTTGACCGCCTTGAAAATCCTTGAACCAGTGTGAAACTCGGTTTTCAGTGAGTTTACATTGAGAATCCCCTGATCATTGCCTGCGATCGATTCTTGGTCAGGCAATTCGGTCTGGGTCCTCGATGCGGGGCGCAGCAGAGCACCGGCCTTCAGCCTTGGATCGAGGGTATCCCTGATCCCGTCGCCCAGCAGGTTGATGCTCATGACGATCAGAAATATCATGATGCCCGGGATCGTCGAAACATGCGGCGCGGTA
The DNA here is from genome assembly GCA_022340565.1 of Desulfofustis sp. Classification (GTDB taxonomy): domain Bacteria; phylum Desulfobacterota; class Desulfobulbia; order Desulfobulbales; family Desulfocapsaceae; genus JABDQA01. Next base: position 7,457 of record JAJDNR010000015.1, on the reverse strand, counting down.
ATTATCAGTTTTCGCCCCTCCCCGAGCATTGAACCGAGATCCGCCTGGGGCGGCTGCGCGCCGAGTCCCAGAAACGACAAGCCGGCCGTTTCGAGAATCATCCAGCCGATCGTCGTCGACAAAGTGATGACGATAACCGGAAGGACGTTCGGCAGCACTTCCGTAAAAAGGATTTGCAGGTTGTTCTTCCCCGAAAGCTGCGCCGCATCGATAAATTCTCTTCTCTTTAGAGTGACTGCAATGCCGCGGACGTTGCGGGCAAAAAACGGGATATTGACGATCGCGATGGCGTACAGGGCGTTCATCAGCCCCGGACCGAGGACAGCGACAATAGCAAGGGCAAGCAGAATATAGGGAAAGGCCATCAGCATGTCGATTCCGCGCATCATCAGGTTGTCGGCCCGCCCACCGAAATAGCCGGCGAGAATACCTATGAGCGAGCCGATAATCGCGGCGAACAGGCTGGCTGATATGCCCACCACTAGGCTGACTCGAGTCCCCCAGAGAATGCGTGACCAGATATCCCTCCCCAGATGGTCGGTTCCCAGCCAGTGGTTTTCGGTGAAAGGTTTCTGCAGTCGTATGGCCAGGTCAGTCTTGTCGGGGTCGGTCACGGGCAGCAATGGGGCCAGCAGACAGAGGACGACGATAATGGAGAGGACCATCAATCCAAAGATCGCCAGTCGATTACGCAACAGCAGCGCAAAAAAGGAAACCCTGTGGCTGCGCTTCCTTTCGCCTTTTCTCTCCACCGTCATGAGGAGATTCTCGGATCGATCAGGTTTTGTAGAACATCGGCCAGAAGGTTGAAAAGGACATAGCTCGCTGCCACCACCAGCACTCCTCCCTGAACCAGCAGGATATCCCTGGTCGCTATGGCGGTGACAAGCATTCTGCCGATTCCCGGCCACTGGAAAACGGTCTCCACGTAGACCGCGCCACCGATGACAAAACCGGCTTGTATACCGATGACGGGGATGACACTGACCAGTGCCGCCTTGAAGGCATGCTTGAGGACCACGTTCCTCTCTGGAACACCCTTCGCCCTCGCAGTCCTGATGTAATCCTGCCTCAGTACTTCGAGCATTGACCCTCTTGTCAACCTGGCAATGACGCCAGTTGCCACCAGTGCCAGGGTGGCCGCGGGCAGAACCAGGTGCCGAAGCAGATCGGGGAGATCGCCGCCGCCATAGATCTCGTACATGCCGCTCACCGGAAGCCAGCGTAATTCGACGCCAAAGAACAGGATGAGCAGCAGGCCGAGCCAGAAAGCAGGAGTCGAAATGCCGATTAAAACCATGAGGGTCAAACCTTTATCTGTCACGCCGTATTGATAAACGGCTGAAAGAATCCCTGCGAGAAGTCCCATTATGGCACAAATAATCAGGGCCGTACCGGCCAGCACAAGGGTAGCGGAGAAACGTTCGAGCACCTCATCGATCACCGGCCTGTTCAGACTGTAGGACCTGCCGAAGTCACCCTGCATCAGGTTCGTCAGCCAGGTGAGGTATTGCTGCCAGAGGGGTTTGTCCAGTCCGAGCTGGGCATTGAGCGAAGCGACGTTGTCAGGAGTCGCGTAGCTGCCGAGAATAGCCGTTGCCGGATCCCCTGGAATCAGCGCCATTATGAAAAAGACAATGACCGTCAGACCGAAAATCACAGGCACCGCCGCAATCAACCGTTCGCCCGTATACCGCCATATGCTGTGGCTTCTCTGGCTCATGTGAATAACACGGGAGGCGCCCGGCACCCCCCGTGGCTGGGTTGTTTATTTGCTTACACCTTTGAGGAGCAGCAGGAAAGAAGGTTCCAATTTGAAGTTTTTCACCGTGCTCGATGTTACCGCATTCTGTTTCCAGTTGGCAATAAAGGCCCATGGGGCGTCATCGTACACGATGGTTTGCATCTTCTTATAGAGCTCGGCTCTTTCATTCTGGTCCGTCGATGTTCGTGCCTTCTCGAGAAGATCGTCAACTTCAGGGTTGCTGTAGTAGCCGGAATTAAAACCGCCTTTGTCCGGCCATGCAGCTGTGCGAAGGGCCAGAAAGGGAAGCGTGTCGGGGTCGTTGGTCATCCAGGCCATCTCTGCCATATCCGCTTTTCCTTCAAGACCGGGGTTAACCTTGCCCAAAAATGTATTCCACTCGTATGTCTCAATTTTGACGTTCAAACCTACTTTAGCCAGATCCGCCTGGATTGAAGTACCCATAGCCACCGGGTCCAGCATACCGGAACCGCCTTCCGTCACGTAAAATGTCAACTCGGCATTTTCGAACCCTGCTTCTTTTATCAGAGCTTTTGCCTTTTCAGGAGAATATGGATAGGGGGTCAGATCGTCGTTGTGGGCCCAGGCGAAAGCTGGAGGGGTCGGTCCGTCGGCGACGATGGCGGTACCCTGGAGAATATTTTCAACGATCGCCTCTTTATTGATGGCGTAATTTACTGCCTGCCGGACCCGCTTGTCTTTAAACGGACCTTCTTTGGCATTGAGAATCAGAAACCAGAGATGCGGGCCAGCTTGTTCGTGAACTTGAAAGGAAGAATCCTGAGCCATTTCCTTGAGGTTGTCTGGAGGGACTTCCACCATCATGTCGATACCCCCGGATAGCATTTCCGCTACTCTGGTGTTTGCATCCGTTATGGGTCTGAAAACAACGGCTTCCAGTGCGGGTGCACCGCCCCAGTATTCATCATTGCGCTCTACTATCACATGTGAATTGCTTTCCCATTCGGCGAATTTGAATGGTCCGCTGCCAACCGGGTGGCGACCAAAATCCTTACCGTACTTCTTGACCGCCTCGGGGGAAACTATCAGGCCGGTCGGATAGGCAAGGTTTGATAGAAATGGTGCAAACGGGGCATCCAGGGTAAATTGCACTGTCTGCGGGTCAATAACGTCGACCTGTTGTACTGCACTGAAGAAGAAGGCGAGAGGAAATGGCCCCGTATTGTGGTAGGGGTGTGATTCATCAAGCATTCTGTCAAAATTGAACTTCACCGCCTCGGCATCGAGATCGCTTCCATCGTGAAATTTAATGCCGGAGCGAAGCTTAAATGTATAGGTCAGACCGTCATCGCTAATTTTCCAGGATTCGGCCAGAGCCGGCTGCACCTGGAGGGTGCCGCTCTTATATTGAACCAGACCGTCATAGACATTCATCAGGATGCGAAAGTCGTTAACGGCCGTTACTGCATGCGGGTCAAGCGACTTCGGTTCGGCGATTTGACCAACGACAAGAACGTTCGGTGGAGTAGCCGCATTGGTGATAGCTGTCAGCAGTATCAGTCCGACAGCACTGATCACTGAAAATACTGTTTTTTTTATCGGTTTCACGTTCCTCTCCTCCTTCACCTGTAAATTTGATCTACTGGACTGAATTTACTCATTAATAAACAGTCCACGTGCGATTGTGCTGGATAATTTTATCCTGCATGATATATTTAACATTATTAATTAAGTGCTATCAAGCTAATTATAGTTATAAATTATTGTTCTTTTACTATCTGACAGTTGAACCACCATGACCTTTTCAATTGCTTATTTCGATGAAAATACGGGAGCCTGCGGGGTGGCGACAGCAACCGGCAGTGTTGCGGTCGGAGCTTTTGTACCGCATGTCGAGGCGGGTGTTGGTGCGCTGACAACCCAGGGGGCTTATACGAACTGGCTCTATGGTAAAATCGGGCTGGATCGCCTGCGAAACGGCGAAGACTCTGAAACCGTATTGCAGTATCTCATTAATGAAGATGCGGGCCGCGAGTATAGGCAATGTCTGATCATTGGCCGGGATGGCTCGGGAGCCGGCTGGACGGGTTCAGAAAACCAGCAGCACAGAGAGATCGTAAAGGCCGACGGGATCATAGCCGGCGGCAATCTGCTGGCGGAAAAAGGCGTGGCTGCAGCAATGATAGACTCTTTCCAGTCACATCCTGAAAACTCCATCGCGCTGCGTCTGTTCGAGGCACTCAGACAAGGGGAAAGGGCCGGCGGGGACGCCCGGGGACTGGTGTCCGCCGCTGTCAAAGTGGATTTTCTCGATAAAGCGCCCATCGACATCAGAGTCGATTATGCGCCGGAGGCAACGCTGGAAAAGCTATTCGAAGTGTACCAGCATTACCACAGCTCACCGTTCGCTGAGTTTTATGCAGGAGTTCCCACCAGAACCGACTTCTCGAAATGCGGGAGCACCGCATGACAAAGGCGCTGCTTGCCGAGTGGCTGGATAAAGCGGCCTCATGTTCGCTTCCCGGAAAGGGGGTCAGCAGACTGTTTTTAACCAAGGAACACAAGAGACTGCTAGGCTATCTGAGACCGCTCATGGAGCACTGCGGACTTGAGTCAGAGATGGATGATGCGGGAAACTTGGTGGCACGAAAGCCCGCCCTGCATTCAGCAAAAACCCTCTATCTTGGATCACACCAAGACACCGTACCTTGCGGGGGATGCTACGATGGCATCCTGGGAGTCCTCGTCGCACTTCTGGCAGTATACGAGCTCAGGGAGGTGGAGTTGCCATTCAACATAGAGGTGATCGCCTTCGGCGACGAAGAAGGAACGCGGTTCAATTCGACGCTTCTCGGCTCGACCGCCGTCGCCGGATGTTTCGATCCGAATATTTTAGACTGTACGGACATTAGCGGCATGAGCCTGGCAGAGGCCCTTCGGCGCTTCGGTCTGAACCCGGACAATATTCCCCAGTTAACCAGAAACAAAGAAGAAGCCATCGGCTACGTCGAGGTGCATATCGAACAGGGCCCCATCCTCGAGAATCACCGTCTGCCGGTAGGCCTAGTCAGCGCCATAACCGGTATAGAACGGCACATGATCAAGATTACGGGTGCCTCAGGTCATGCCGGAACCGTGCCGATGCATCTGAGAAAAGACGCTCTGGTTGCCGCCGGGAACTATATCTCCTGGCTGGATACCTATTCTAAAACAACGAAAGACCTTGTCGGCGTGGTTGGCAAACTCGACATTTATCCCAACAGTGTCAACGTAATTCCGGGCATCGCGGAGCTGACCCTTGAATTGCGCTCCCCTCATGGAGACACCAGGCGTCAAGCCAGAAAAGAGCTGCAGAAGGTAACCGCAAAATTGGTCGCGCAGGGGTTCTTGGTCGAATCCGAGTTGGTCTACAGCCTCGAAGAGGTCATCTGCGATCAGGAATTGACGGGCAGGCTGGAATCAGCCCTGGTGAAGGAAGGCATCCCCCCTCTTACACTTTTTAGTGGAGCGGGACACGACGGCCTGGCAATGGCTCATCTCTGCCCAGTGGCAATGCTCTTCGTCCGCTGCCGTGACGGGCTGAGCCATCACCCTGACGAGTCGATAGAGATCGATGACGCCCTCACGGCGAAGGATATTCTCAAACGCTTTATTAAAGATCTCGCTTCTGATTTCTAATCTGCACCGTTTCTTGCCCTGTCGGACCTAAAACCATAAGAGATGATTGCTGTTACATCGTTTCTTCCAGTATCACTCACTGGCAGCTTGTCTGGGAATAAACAGCACAGTGTTCCAGAACCCTGAGACGCAGATGATTATTTTTGATATGAGCTTATGACATGCCCAACCCCTCAAATGGCTGGTGAAAGAGGTTTCAGCTGGAAATGCTCAAGTATTCGATAATTCATTAAAAAAGTTATTAAGAAACAGGACTTCTAGATATCGTTGAGCAAGCCTAGTTAGCCGTCTAAGGGTGCCACATAGATATTCACCTTCGGATCTTTCAACTCTGAGATGGCTGCCAGCGCGTTAACAATCTTTCGGCGTTCGATCTCATCGTTTACAACGCCATGCACATGGGCTTTACCCGGTTCGTCAACCTCTATTTTGATCCCCCTCGTTATGATATCCATCTGGGCGAGCATTGCGTGTATTTTCATTTCCAGAGCTCTGCATTTCATGATTGCTAAAGCACCTATATTACACTCTGCTATGTCATTGGATTGAGCAAGTTGAATAATATGTGATACTGCTGTCTCAATACTGATCTTATCTGTATTTATAACGAGATCATAGAGCAGCGGATCATTGATATCCATTTTGAAGGCATACCTGAAAAAGTCTCTGGCTTCTTCGTCTTTAGTGCTCACAATTTTCCTGGCCTGTTCTTCTTCGAGGCCTTTTTCTTCAATGAAATACCGCACCCTCTTTTCGGCGGGTGTGATAATTCGAATGTGGAGTGCACATGCGAAATCCCTGAGTAATACCTGACTGCCATGACCGACAATAACCCCGTTGTTGTCACTGGATACTTGATAAACAACCCTCTGGAGCACATCGAGATAGACCTCAGGCAGAGACCCCATATGCCGGTCAAAAAAACCAGGCACCTGTTCTTTCATTGCATCCAGGTGCTCCTTGGTCACACCCTGCCTGACAGCCGCTTCGCGCAAAGTCTTGTCATCATGAAGATCCAAGTTAAGTTCCTGCGCTATTCTTTGTGCTACGTAATAACCATGACTGCCATAATCTTGTGTAATAGTAATTAAAGGCATAGCTTATCCATTTTCCAGAGTGAGTCGTTATAGACAGTTCAAATCAAACCGCCGGTTTTATTCTGAGTCCTCCACCTCGACAACACAGAGTTGAGATGGATGGTGGGGGTACCTATCATCCTTTAGACGCCGCCATAATCGGTGCTGCCAGTCTTCACCAGGTAACATCTTAGGAGAGCATGTCCAAATGAGTTCATATTTTAATCCGTACCCCGCCTAATTTACCCTAAAAATAACGTTAATTCGATTGCTTGAGCAAATTTCAAGGTTGCTTTGATCCACGTTGGATCGGACAATTATATTGTGATTAACTAAATTGCTACGGGGATGTCTGATACAGCCTCCTCATCATGGGCAGATCCCACCCCGATATAGAAAAAGGGTTGATGAACACTTAAGCAAAAAATTAAATATAGATCCAAGAATTGGTTTTAGCCAGAGAACAAAGCGCTGTTTGGGGTAACAGGGTAGTAATTGTGAAGAATGGCTAATTGCTGTGAGCTGCTCAAAGGACATGTAATAAGCTTAGATAAGCTCTATGTAATCAAACGCAATACTCTAAGCTACAATGCCAAAAATAAAATTCCCGCCCCAATTCACTCGATACACCCATGATGCACCCATGACGAATAAAGCACCTACAGCCGAAACTGTAAGTGCTTTATTTACTGGTCGGGGCGAGAGGATTCGAACCTCCGACCTCCTGCTCCCAAGGCAGGCGCGCTAACCAGACTGCGCTACGCCCCGATTGAGGAAATGATATAGATCGATCAAAAACGCTGAGCGGGGCCGGCTTGCTCCCCTTGCCCCCTTGTTATGTGGGATGCAGCACCAGCTTTGCCTTGTCTCGAGGGAGGTCATTAATACCACTCTCATTGCCCGGAATCAAGGGAAAGATGGTATGGCCCGCTCCCGGGGAAGCACACAATTCACTGCAGTGGCGGCTCCCGACCGAG
>JAJDNR010000133.1 GCA_022340565.1 Desulfofustis sp. | reverse complement strand
GCTGCAGCAATCGACGGTTGAAATCCTCCACAATGGTCGCGAAATAGCCAAGGGCGATCAGGGCCACGTTCGGGTTCCGGCCGTCGGCGATGACCTGCACCTCCGCCGGTCGAGAGGAACGCAGCCGATCCTCGAAATCCGGACCGATATGGATTGCCAGGCGGGCCTGCTCGTCGTCAATGCAATCGATAAGTTCCCTCTCATTGACCAGGTAACCCGTAAGACGGAATATTTTTGATCCTTCGACCCCGGCCAGCAACTCTCTGGAAAGTGTCGTCCGCGCTTCGTCCCAAACCGCGTAGCGGACATTTTCCAGGTCGAACGTCGCGGCATATCCGAATACGAAAAACTGGATAATGGGCGGACCGATGATCACAAAACGGCTTTTCGGGTCCTTCAAGATGGTCACGAACTCTTTCAGAACCAGAGCTGCTATTCGTCGCAGGGACTGCATGATCATTCCAGCCGTTTGGCAATCTTGCGAAATGCCAGCGCAAGGAAAAATATCGCCATACCTGCAAGCACCAGAGCGTTGGGCAGCAGCACGGTCCACAGATCACCGGCCATGAACAGGGTGTGACTGATGGTAACGAAATAACGGGCGGGGACGATGTGGCTGACAACCCGGATTGCCGTTGGTGTCGATTCCAGATCAAATATCAGGCCAGACAGGAAAAAGGCCGGTAGAAAACCGGCCACGATTGAGACTTGGGCGGCAACGAACTGGATGCGGATTGCGGCCGAGATAAAGAGGCCGAAACCGAGGGAGGCCAGCATGAAGAGTGAGCTGAGCAGGAACAGGGCAGCGAAGGAACCGCGAAACGGCACGTCAAATATGGCGACACCGACCACCACCGACATACCCATCCCCAGCATGCCGAGGAAATAATAGGGCAGGATCTTGCCGAGCAGGATGTCCATCTTGCGCAGCGGCGTGACCAGCATCGCCTCCATGGTTCCTCGTTCCCATTCCCGAGCGATGACCAGGGCGGTCAGGAGAATTCCGGTCAGGGTCATGATCAGGGTGATCAGACCGGGGATCATAAAATCACGACTTTCCGCTCCTTCATTGAACCAGATCCGCTGCTGGACGGAGACCGCTTGGCGAGCGGCTGCCTGACCATAGGCGATTCGCACGGCGGTCCATGTCCCGGCGATATTTTTTACGTATCCCTCGATGAGCCGTGCCCGGTTGGCATCGATACCATTTACGATGAGCTGAACAGGCGCCTGATCCGGTGGGGTGGCCGCTCCCTGCAGCCGCGCAGAAAAATCGTTCTGCACCCTGACAATGGCATCGACATCCCGGAGCTGGATCATCTGCCGGGCCTGTTCCATGCTCCTGGCATGGTACACGTGAAAATTTCGAGACAGTTCGAAACGGGCAACGAGATCACGGGACATTACCCCATGATCATCGTTGACCACCGCGACGGGGACATATTCCGCGTCCAGATTTACGCCGTAACCGAAAATCACCAATAAGACCATCGGCATGACCAGGGCCAGGACGATCGAGCTCGGGTCCCTGACGATTTGCAGCGCCTCCTTGCGGAGAAACCCGCGCAGCCGCATTAAAAAGCGGGTCACGATCGGCCTCCATCCATCATCCCCGCCCGCTCCCCAGAAGCGACGGAATCCGGCCTCACCCGCCCTTCGGCAAGACCGATAAAGGCGTCATCCATAGTCGGCTCCGGAAGTTCTGCGGAGCGAACCAGATCGCGGATCACGGTCGGCGTACCCATGGCCAGAGTCTGCCCCTGACTCATGATCAACATACGATCGCAATATTCGGCTTCCTCCATGAAATGGGTGGTTACCACGACGGTCACCCCCTGTTCGGCAAATCCGTTTATCCGCAGCCAGAATTCCCGCCGGGCGAAAGGATCGACGCCGGAGGTAGGTTCGTCGAGAAAGAGGATTTGCGGCTCATGAAGCAACGCGGCGGCCATAGCCAGTCGCTGCTTATAGCCGCCGGGCAGAGCAAAGGCCGCTTTATCCTGCCACTCGCCCAGGCCGAACTCATTAAAGGCCCAATCAATCCGCCTGTGCAGCTGCTTTCCGACCAGTCCATAGACCCGGCCAAAAAATTTTAGATTCTCCAGCACATTCAACTGGCCGTACAGGGAAAATTGCTGGGCCATATAGCCCAGACGCAGCCGCGCCTTGGCCCGGGAGCGCCGCAGATCCTGGCCGGCGACCCTGATCTCGCCGGAACTCGCGGGCAGTAATCCGCAGAGCATGCGGAAGGTGGTGCTTTTGCCTGCCCCGTTGGGTCCCAGGAGTCCGAAGATTTCCCCGTGGCGCACCCCGAAGCTGAGATCTTTCACCGCCGCAAAATCGCCGAACATCTTGTAAAGCGAGGTGGTGCTGACCGCCATGTCATTATCGACACCGACCGATCCTCGGCGGTCTTGCGAAACGGCCGAGGCCGTCGCTTCGATCCGAAATGGAGCAGGCTCTCGAGGAATGAGCGACATGAATGCGTCTTCGAAGGTCGGATCGGCGGAGTTGATCTCTGCCTGTGCGCCGTTCAGCGAGTCCCTGATCGGTCCGTCTCCAGGCTCCTCGCAAACGGTTCGGACCCGGCCTGAGCGAATGGTGACATCGACAATGCCGCCGCTTCCTGCCAAGCGGGTATAGATCTGCCTCGGTTTCATCGTGTTGGCCGCGGCAACCAGAAAAACCCGGCCACGCATTTCTCTGGTGAAGCGGGTCGGCGGCCCTTGGGCCAGCAGCCTGCCCCGGTGGAGCACCAGCACATCCGAGCAACGCTCTGCCTCGTCAAGGTAGGCGGTGGACACGAAAACCCCGATCTGATCCCGCTCCACCAGCTCGTACACGATTTTCCAGAGTTCCCGCCGGGAAACCGGATCAACGCCGACGGTCGGCTCGTCGAGCAGCAGTACTTCCGGCGATTTGACCAGGGCACAGGCCAGGCCCAGCTTCTGCTTCATGCCTCCCGACAGGGCCCCCGCCCGCCGCGTCGTATAGCGGGACAGATCGGTCATGGTCAGCAGCCGGTCGTAACGCTGCTGACGCTCGTGCATCGGCACCCCCCGCAGGTCGGCATACAGGGCAAGATTTTCCATTACTGACAGATCCTGGTACAATCCGAACTTCTGGGGCATATAGCCGATCCGGCTCTGTATCTCCAGACTGTCCGCAACGCTGTCGAGACCGAGCAGGGTGACCGTGCCTGAGGTAGGAGCCAGCAAGCCGGCGGCAATGCGGATCAGAGTCGTCTTGCCAGCCCCGTCCGCACCCACGAGTCCGGTGACTCTGCCGCGGGCTGCCTGTAGGGTGACGCCATCGAGAGCCCGCAGCGGCGGCTTGCCTTTTACCGGGAACTCTTTTACAACACCCGCGGCAGACAGAACCACCTCTGACCCTGCGCCATGCTGTTCCATCTGCTCACTCATTCCGTCCCGGCTCCGGCCATACCTGTTTCCGGTTCTTCCCTTTATCAGGGTTATGCCATCGTTTCAGGATCAATCGATGGTCACTGTTACCGGCATGCCGAGCCGAAGTCGATCCTGCTTGTCTTCGACATAGACCCGAGCCTCGTATACGAGTTTTGTTCGCAAATCCTCGGTGGCCACGGTGCGTGGGGTAAACTCGGCCACTGGAGATATATATCCCACCCAGCCGGGGATCGGCTGGTCCGGATACGAATCGCTGATAACCTGGGCTTTCATGCCGAGATTGATCTTGCCCAGCATCGGTTCAGGCACATAAGCCCGAACCCATTTGGGGTCAATCAGGGCCAGGGTGAGCACTGGCTTGGACGGACCGGCAAGCTCACCGACCTCGAGGTTTCTGCTCTGGACAATGCCGGGAGAGGGGGAACGAAGATTCATGTCGCGCAGTCTGATGTTGAGCTGAGCCAGGTTGGCCTGCATCGCCTCGAGCTGGTGTTTGGCTGCGGCGATATCCTCCTGGCGAGAGCCCTCGAGAACCAGGTTGAGAGCTTTTTCCCGGACTTTGAGCAGGGCGAGTTCGACCTTGAGCTTGGATTTGGCGTCGTCCAGGTCCTGTAAGCTGGTCGCGCCGCTGCCTGAGGTCTTCTCGAGCCGCTGCAGAACCTGCCTCACATTGTCGGTGCGCACCCTGGCGGCTTCGACCTCGGCTCGAGCCTGTTCTATTTCCTGCGGACGGTTTCCGGCCACAAGCCGGTTCACCGTCTCCTGCTGGGCGGCGATCCTGGCTTCAAGCTCGGCTATGGTGGCCTCGAGCAGATCGGTACGCTGACGGGCGAGCAGCTGCCCCGTCTCCACCTTCTGACCCTCCTCAACCAGAATTTCAGCAATGCGCTCCTGCTCGGCAAAGGCCAGAGCGGCGTCCCTGACATCGATAGATCCGTAGATCTTGAGCGGTCCGTTCTCTTCTGCCTCTCTATTGTTCTGCCATTGAAGGTAACCGAAGGTTCCCGCCGAAATGACGAGGAGCAGGATGATGATTCTGACTATTTTTTTTATCATTGCCGCGCGCCCTTTTTTATGGTTGGACCCTCGTATCTTCTGAAGATGCCTGTTCCCAGCCGCCGCCGAGGGCACGGTATAACGCCACGACTTCTGAAAGCGCCTGCTGCCTGGCCAGGAGCAGCCGCTCCTGAATGATGATCAAGTGCTGCTGATTGTCGAGAACCTGATAGAGATCCCCGAGCCCGACCTGATACAACTCGTCTGCCAGGTCGACGCTCCTGCTGGCAAACAATTCCGCCTGTTCAAGTTCCCGGACCTTCTGCTGCGTTCGGATAACCCCGGTAGCGGCATTCTCGACCTCCGAGAGGGCCTCGACGATCTGCTGCTCAAGATCGTAGCGGGCCTGTTCGGCCTGGGATTCTCTAACCGCGACCGTTGCCTCGATCCGTTTTCCGGTAAAAATCGGAAAACGGAGGTCGGAACCGAGGGTGTACATCAGTGCATCGCCATCGAATAAGCCTGCCAGAGAGTCGGTGGAGAGCATCACGGTACCTGAAAGGGAGATGGCCGGATATTTTTCCGCCTGGGCTGCACCGATCCGCGCCACCGCTGCATGATAGTGGTAGAGCGCCCGTTTGATGTCGGGCCTCCGTGTCGCCAGGTCGACGGGAAGTCCAACTCCGATCAGTTCCGGCACCGCCGGCATCGGGCCGGAGGAGAGGACCTGTTCCCGCGGCGGCACGCCAAGCAATACCCTGATGCGGTTTTTGGCTACTGCGAGGTTTCGTTCAAACTCCGGAAGGTATGCCCGGGTGCTGCTGATCAGCCGATCGGCCCGCGTCACTTCCAACGCTGAGCCGGTGCCGGCATCATACCTGGACTGGGCCAGTTCCCGGGTTCTTTGCTGCAGGGCCAGATTCTCTCTGACATTGATCAGGCGCGCCTCGAGTGTTCTCACCTCGAAGTAGGCCAGGGACAATTCAGCGGCCAGCGACACCAGCATGCCGTGGTAATCAGCGTAA
>JAJDNR010000207.1 GCA_022340565.1 Desulfofustis sp. | reverse complement strand
AGGGTCGAGAAAGTGTAAGCATCCACCGCTGACAGGAGTTGTCCTGTTCGCTTCACCGGAACCGGGATCGGTCATGCATGACCGATCCCGGTTTTGTTATTTTTTCATCACAAAATAATCCGGAAAAGAAAGCGGGGGTGGATTGGTTGCGGCTGCATCGCGGATGCCCGCCGTATTAGTGAAACCGCCTGTCGACCGCCCAGGCGGCCGCAGGCCGACATCCGGATCAGAATTAAGGGGACACCATACTTAATTGCAGTTCAAATTAAGTATGGTGTCCCCTTAATTCGCCCCGATTTACTCTTTGCTGGCGGAGTCGGAATGAAAACCGACCCCCCCGTGGCTCGTACTGGGAAACTTGTAATAAGCGAACACAGGCGGCAGCAGTGGCGCCGTATTTCAGGCTGCATCGCGGAGGCCAGCCCGGCGGTGAACATGGTTTGCTACGGGCCGGAGGCATAGGCAGCGAAGCTGCCGTATCCCGGAGCAGTGGTCACCGTCACGGCGAACAGGCCGCAGAGCCGCAGGCTGAAACACGGCGCCATTGCGTTTCCCGGATCTGAATAAGATATCTGTATTTTTATGGAAATAAGGATTTACCGGAACAGCCATAAAACGTTGATCACAGCAGACATGATGAAACATGTCCCTGAGAGGGCGTTGTTGGGGAAATCACATGACGGGGACAGACAAAAGTCTATCCCCGGAACCGATGGGAAAGCAGAATAGGCAACCTATTTCGCGTACTCGACAGCCCGGGTTTCGCGGATCACTGTTACCCGGATCTGCCCCGGGTAGGTGAGTTTCTGTTCGATCGACTTGGCGATGTCCTGGCTCAGCAGCACCGCATCGCTGTCTTTGACCGAATCGGAATTGACGATGATGCGCAGCTCCCGGCCCGCCTGAATGGCATAGGTCTTATCGACTCCTGAAAAGGAATTGGCGATGGCCTCGAGATCCTCGAGCCGCTTCACGTAGCTCTGCAGCATCTCTTTTCTCGCTCCGGGCCGAGCACCCGACAACGCATCTGCCGACTGGACGAGCACATCGAGGACGCTCTGGATCGGGATATCTTCGTGGTGAGAGCCGATGGCGTAGGCAATCTCCTCCTGTTCACCATATTTCTTGGCGAGATCACGGCCAATGGTCGCGTGCGAGCCCTCGACTTCATGGTCGACGGCCTTGCCGATATCGTGCAGCAGTCCGGCCCGCTTGGCCAGGGTCTCGTCGAGCCCGAGTTCGGCCGCCATGACACCGCACAGAAAGGCAACTTCCAGGGAATGGTGGAGCACGTTCTGGCCGTAGCTGGTCCGGTATTTCAAACGGCCGAGAATCTTGATCAACTCGACATGAACGCCATGGGCACCGACATCGAAGGTCGCCTGCTCCCCGGCCTCACGCATGTCGATATCGAGTTCCTTGGTGACCTTGGCGACCACCTCCTCGATACGGCCTGGGTGAATCCTACCGTCGTTGATCAGCTGCAGCAGCGCCAGCCTTGCCACTTCCCTGCGCACCGGATTGAAGCCTGAGAGAATCACCGCTTCCGGCGTATCATCGATGATGATATCGATACCGGTGGCCGCCTCGATGGCTCTGATATTTCGTCCCTCGCGTCCAATGATCCGCCCCTTCATCTCGTCGGACGGCAGCGGCACCATCGAAACCGTTTTGTCGGCCACGTAATCCCCGGCATACCGAGAGATGGCCAGAGCAATGATATTCTTGGCCTTGCGGTCGGCCTCAATTTTCATTTCATTCTCGATCTTGGCCAACCGTTTTGACGCATCCATCCTGGCCTGGCTCTCCAGCGAAGCCATCAGCAGCTTCTTTGCCTCTTCCTGACTGATTCCGGAAATTCGCGACAATTCGTAGCGTTGCCTGCCGACCAGGTTGTCGACCTCCTTGTATTTCTCCTCGATTTCATGCTCACGATTTGCCAGCGCGTCTTCCGCAGCCTGCAGGTCGGTGCGCTTGCGGTCGAAACTGCTCCATTCCCGTTTCAGCTGGTCCTGGTTTTTTTTCAACTGCAGCCGCTCCTCTTTCAGTTCCCGGCGGTCGGCCTTCAATTCTTCCTCTGCAGCCTGCTTGACCAGGTAGGCGTCCTCCTTGCTCTGCAGTTGCGCCTCTTTTTTCAGCTGCTCAGCCTCGACAATGGCCGTTTCGATCAGCTGTCTGGCCTGTTCCTTGATGTTCTGGGTGTGACCTTCGATAAATCGCTTGCGCAGGAAAAAGCCGAACATGACGCCAAGCAGTAGGCCGACGGATACAAATATGGAGGGATGGTTCAATAGATCCATACGAAAACCTCTGCGTATCGATCAATTGCAGGTGAAAGGCCCGTTGGGAGACGGAGGGAAGGCAGACCATCGGAGGGGAACGGTCCCGCCTCTTGCAAGCGCCGCGGAACCAACCGGAATACTATTCTATTTCAATGAGTTATCTATGAACGTTGGCTATCCCGTCAACACTAACTCTGCAACTCAATGATCATATTCCGGTGTGTATGTAAAACCAGTCGATGAATCGGGATACGCGGCATGGGCTCGCCCGGGCCGCCTATCGGTCTCCAGTCGTACTGATGAACAACTCGACAGATTTTTAATACCTCTACCTCAACCGAAGGCGCTTCTGCAATCGACAGCGTTTACGCCTGAACGGCAGTCGTCACCATGGTGACTGCCAATATAGTAAAACGATGGACAACCTTCCCGCCGTCCACCGTATTTTAAAGTATTTCCCCACCCTGCCGTGTCTGCAGAACAAGTTAAACCTATTGAAATAGGTGGGATCCGCATATCGGTCTCAGGCAAGTCAGCAGACCTGCCATCAAAAGACAGTGGTAGATCCCTTTTTAAGAGAGTTGGCTCAACAACACTGCAAATCACCAACAGCGCAGGGAAAAGCCATGTTTGCCGGCGCCGTTCCGGCTCCTTCCCGGAACAGACGTCAGCCGTGCGTCGTTACGAAACACTATTCATAAGGCAATTCTGCCGTCTTCACCTGTATTGTAGCAGATTGATTTCAAAACAAAAGCAAAAACTCAGCGGCCCTCGTTTTCACCGGGCAGCGCAAAATCCAGCTTTTCGTTGATTTCCTCAAGCTTTGCGGCGGTCGACCGCCGATACTGTTCATGCTCGCTCTGCAGCCTGAGATAACTGGAGGCAAGATTCAGGCACGCCATCACCGCGATCTTGCTGACCGGTATCGTACCGCCCGATTTGTCGCCGCCGATAGACTCAACCTGCTCCTTGACCAGCGCCAGGATCCGCTCCATCTCCTCTTCGGAAGCGGCGGTGTAGAATGCGAAATGCTGCCCCAACAGGTTGAATTTGACTAATCGTTCAGGCTCGGACATGGGTGGACATCACCGTTGGTTCATTGATGCGAGGTACCGGCTTGAACCGCGCCAGATCTTCAGGCGGAGAACAGATTCTTCTGGGCTTTCGTTCCCCGGTCCTCTTTGCTTTGTTTAACGGCGGGCTCTTCGCGCTTGCTCCGCTCCTTCTGGGCAGCGGTCTCATCGTCTGCGGACTCTGCATCCGGGCCGGCTTCAAGCTCCGATTCCCACTGCTCGATCTGGACGATCAGGCTGCTGACCCGGTCACGCGTGACGGTTCGCTCGGAGTCAACGGAATCGAGCTCACCCTGTAATTTTTCGATCTGAGCCTGTGCCGCAGCCAGCTCTTCTTTCACGGCGGCAATTTCATCCTGCGCAGCGGTCGTCTCTCCCTGGGCTGCCGCCTTTTCCTCCTGCACCGCCGCCAGCCGCTTTTCAACGTCCTGTTTCTCCGCCTTCAACGCAGCATAGCCCGAAAGCAGCCTCTCTATATAGTTTTCAAGGCGGACGAGTTCGTTATCACTTCCCATATGGTTACCTCAAAATTCAGATGGAGTTGGTAAAAATTTGACTATACCATGGTGCATGAACACCGCAAGCTCTATTGACTGGAATGATTGGACGGGTCAATTCCTGAATGTGCCGCCTTGAATCGGATCATCCTGCTGAGAATCCGACAGTTTCAGGATCAACGGATGTACCTCCAACTCAGCGGTAGATCGTCCCGATAGGGCATATAGCCGTGAAAAATCCGGGGGTCGTCGTCGAAAACCAGCGGCAGAAAGAATTTGTCCCCTGCCCACATCGGCAGCTCCAGCAGGGTGTCCAGATCATGCCAGATGAGCCTGCCTTCCTCATTGGAGTGCCGGGGGGTGCCGCTGAACGCTTCGATACGGTAGATGAAGCCGAACCAGTCCTCGCCGTTGGGGCCGAATCCGGTCCAGTTGATGGTCCCCCTCAGCACTACCGTTTCGCAGACAATGCCTGCTTCCTCGTTGATCTCACGGCAGATACATTCATGAATGCTTTCCCCCGGCTCCATCTTGCCGCCGAGACCGTTGTATTTCCCGTAGTGCGAATCGTGTTCGCGGCCGTTGCGATGTACCAGGAGCGTCTGTTTGCGGTCTTCGGACAAGACATAGCCCAGCGTCGCCAGAATTGGAGTATACACGGTTATCTTGTAATTATATTAAATTGCATTACAATTTCGTCCACATCGGGTAGATATGGGTCTATCGGTATCGGTACCGGCCGACCGCGGGTCCGCCGCTCGATCGGCCGGACGAGAGAGTGGATCACCTCATCATTTTCCAGGATTTGTCAGCGCTTATTCAAACAACGATCGACCGCCGCCACGCATGAATCCCCAGAACGCTATTTTCTGTGCCATGGAGCGGCTCTGCCCTACGCTTTTCTATCTCTGCGTTTTCGCGCTGTGCTGCACCACGGCCGCCATGGCGCGGGCGAATCCAGACGATTTTCCCGAATATGATATCATGTCCGCCAATGTCAACTTCTGGGAACAAGTATACTCAAGCCATTCGGTAAATACCTCCATTATCCATGACCAGCACGATCTGGGACGTGTCTATGCGACAGTATCGCTGCTCGAGGACGGGTTTCCCAACGCCCGCAAACACAATATAGACAAGGTAGAGCAGGTCAAAACCCATATCAGGTCGCTACTCATCGAACTGTCTAAAAACCCCGTTCCGGCAACCAGGGAACAGCGACAGGTGGCAGCTCTTTTCGGTAATACCAAGAACACCAGGCTCTATAAGGAAGCGGCGGACAATGTCAGGGCCCAGCGGGGGCTGAAGGAGCGTTTTGCTGAAGGCGTCGTACGGTCGGGGGCTTATATGGGTGAACTCAAACGCATTTTCAGAGGCTACGGCCTGCCCGAAGACCTCGCCTACCTGCCCCACGTCGAGTCTTCGTTCAACCCGAAGGCTTTCAGCAAGTTCGGGGCAGCCGGCATGTGGCAGTTCACTCACAGCACCGGCAAGCAATATCTGACCATCGACTACATTATCGATGAGCGGCGGGACCCCATTGTCTCAGCCCATGCCGCCGCCAAGTTCCTGCAACGCAACTACCAGCAGCTTGGCTCCTGGCCGCTCGCCCTGACCGCCTACAATTATGGAACGGCCGGCATGCTCCGGGCCCAGCAGCAGGAAGGCAGCTACCCCAATATTTTCAGTAATTACAAGCAAGGATATTTTAAATTCGCATCGCGCAATTTCTATTCGGAATTTCTGGCCGCCGTCAAAGTCGCAAAACGGCTTGAACGGTCCGGAATGCCCCTGGAAAAGCCGCTCCAGGCGGTTGTCGTGAGGCTGCCGGCTTATGCCCATGCCGGACGGTTGTGCACCTATCTCGGAATCAGCACTGCCACCCTGAGGGAGTACAACCCCGCCCTGCGCGACCCGGTTTTCAAAGGAACCAAGTATATTCCCAAGGATTACCTTCTCAAGCTGCCGTTTACGTTCAACAACAGCAGGATGTTGGCCTCGGCACCCAAATCGATTTTCAGTTCGAGTCAGAAACGCTCAACCTTTTATCGGGTCCGTCCCGGAGACTCGGCAGGCGCCATCGCGCTGGCCCACAAGATCTCCCTAAAGGAGCTGATCCACGCAAACAACCTCGGCGACAAGGCTTTCATCCGGGTCGGTCAGAACCTGAGAATACCATCGAACGGCGAAGCGAACGATATCACCGTTGTGGCTGCTGCAACATCCGGCAACCCGATCCTCCGGGACACCAAAAAACTGCCCGTATCAGGAGCCGGCGAGGGATTTAAACCCGACGTCACGGTAGCCGGTAACCTGAAGGTCGCTGATCTGAAGAAAACCAGTAATCTTCTGGTCGGCACCATTGAAGTTCAGCCGGACGAATCGATCGGGCTGCTTGCCGACTGGCTCAAAGTGACCCCGGCCTCTATTCGCATTGCCAACAACCTTTCCGGAAACGCCAGCGTTCGTCCGGGACAGAGGATCAGGCTCGATTTCATCAATACAGACGTTTCCACGTTCGAGGAAAACCGATTCGATTACCACCAGGAACTGCAGGAAGACTTTTTTGAATCTTTCCGGATCGTCAGTGTCAGCGATTACCGGGTTCAGCCGGGGGACACGCTCTGGGAACTGTGCCGGAAGAAATTCGATATCCCGCTGTGGCTGCTGAAGAAATATAACGACACCCTGGATTACAACCGGCTCGATCCATCGAGCAGTCTGAAGATCCCGCTCGTCAAGGAGATTTGACCCAGCGGCAGCCGCCGTCCCGGTTGCCGGAGGAGAAGCCATGGACATAACCAGAACAATTGCCCAGCTCAAAGCCCGTCCCGATTTTGCCGACCACGTCGGCATGATTCTGGTCCATAACGGGACCGTTCGAGGCTGGTCGAGGAGCGACCGTTCGACGGTGACTGGTATCGACGTCCAGGTCGATGAGAATCGGGTGACTGCAATCCGGGAAGAGTTTTTACAATTTCCGGGAATTTATGATATTGTTATCGAGTCCCGGTCAGGTCTTCTGAAACCGGGAGATGACCTGCTCTTCATCGTTGTTGCCGGTGACATCAGAGAGCATGTGAAACCGGTTCTGGCGGATCTTCTCGACCGGATCAAAAGCGAGGCGGTAACGAAACGGGAAATCGGCGCCTGAACCTCGAACATCAGCCACCTACATGTCATGACTGAGACAGGCACATCGGCCGGTCAGCATGCCGGAGTTCCGAAACTGGCTTCCCCGCTCCTTGCCTGGGCCGACACTGTCTCCCCGGAAGCGCCACCGATCACGCGCTGGACGCGGAGACTGTTCAGAGTCCTGCTGATCTCCCTCAGAGAGATGAAGACCAACCTGCTTACCGTCCGGGCAGGCTACCTCACCTATGCGATTCTCCTGTCGATGGTGCCCATGCTGGCGATGAGCACCGCCGTCGTTAAAGGGTTGGGGGGAGGAGATCAGCTCAGGGAAGTGGTCTACTCCTATATCGAGTCCCTGGAGAAGGATTCGCCGGCGAACCATACCCGACCGGCGCCGCCGGACGAGACCGGGACACCGGCTGAACCGGAGACGGGGCAAGCGGGCGGGGCCGAGGATATGATCGGTCATCTCAGTTCGGCGGTCGACCAGATTTTCGATTACGTGGATCGAACCAATTTTGCAACCCTGGGAACCTTCGGCATGGTCGGCATCATCTTCTCGGTGATCATGGTTCTCGGGCAGGTGGAAAAATCCCTCAACGTCATCTGGAAAGTGGAGGACGGCCGTTCGTTTCTTCGTAAAGTCGCCGACTACCTATCCCTGATGATCATGATGCCGATCGCCCTCAACGTGGCGCTTGCCGCCGGTACCATGCTCGAGAGCCAAAGTCTCAATGTCCACGTCAACCGCTATCTTCCCATCGAATGGCTGCAGCCGCTCCTGCTGAAGGGGGTACCCATTCTGGTGCTGACCGTTACCCTGTACGCCGTCTATATCTTCTTTCCCAACACCAAGACCAGCGGAAAGGCAACCATGGCCGGAGCGCTGGTAGCCGGAACCGGCTGGTTCATCACCCAGAATTTCTACATCAGCCTGCAGATCGGAGTCGCCAAATACAATGCGATCTACGGCTCGTTCGCGACCATCCCGCTGTTTTTGGCCTGGGTCTGGGTCGGCTGCCTGTTTGTGCTGTTCGGTGCCCAGATCGGCTATGCAATCCAGATCGAACCCCGCTATCGCCTGATCCGCCGGACGCCGCAGCCGGTTCTGCAGATCAGCGCAGCCCTCGACATCTACGCCCTGATCGTCAGACGCTTCAAGACCCTCCAAACGACCTATCTGGCCGACCTGATAGAATTGCTGCCGGACTACAACCGGGACCTCCTGGAAAACATCCTCGGCCGGCTGATCGACAACCACATCCTTCACCTCACCAGTGAAGACGGTGCCATCATGCTGTCAGGCCCGCCCGAGCTGATGACCAACCAGAATATCGTCGGCACCGTGCTGGGCGGCGATCTGCCGGATACCCCCGGCGGCCGGACAACCCTGGAGGCAATGGCTGGAATCGTCAGCGCCTTTCCACGGGACGGAACTGCGGAAACTGAGGGCAGCCAGGAAACGGGGGTTTCCCCTGGGGAAGGCGACGCCGACGATAAAAGCAAAGAGAAGATCCCGTCGTCCTAAACGGCTTTCACCAGCCGCGGGGGCTTGTCAATGTCTCCCGCCGGTGTGCCATCGCCATCGTAGCGGCTGCACTCCGGCAGTTCCAGCGTGAAGATGGAACCGACCCCCGGCGTAGATTCGACATGGATACGACCGTGATGAGCCTTGATGATCTCGTTGCAGAAAATGAGGCCAAGACCGCTGCCCGTTTCCCCCTTGGTGCCCAGACTGCTGGTTTTGACATCCGACCTGAAGAGGTTTTTGGCGTACTCCTTGCTCATCCCCTTGCCTTTATCGCTGACCGCGACACTCATCGGCCGTGCCGGGTCGGGCTGGTAGAATCGTACCATCCCTCCCCGCTCGCTGAATTTCAGTGCGTTTGACATGAGGTTGTTGAGCACCACGAAATAGAGGTGGCGATCGGCATAGGCCTCGGCATCGGCGGGAATGTCGTTGACCATGCGGATGGCCTTGTCGAACGCCTGGTGGATGAAATTCTGAATCACTTCCCGCACCATCTGGTGAACGTTGAAGAAAATTCTTTCAAGCTTGATACCGCCGGTTTCAAGCCGATTCATGGAGAGCAGGTTGTCGATCATCTGCAGCATGCGGTGACCGTTAGTGACGATGTTTTCGAGAAACTGCCGATGTATTGTGTGCTCGAAATGCTCCCGTTCGAGGATCCGTTTGAGCATCTGGGTCATCGAATAAAACGGCGATTTCAGGTCGTGCGCGACCAGCGCCACGAACCGGCTGCGGATTCCCATTGCCAGTTCAGCCTGATAGCGCGCCTCCTGCAAGAAATGCTCGATGCTCTTCTGCTCGGTGATGTCAATCGCGATCTCCAGCTTTACCCACCTGCCGTCCGACCACCTGATTGCCTGATCCTTTGCCCGGTACCACCGTTTATCGAATGGATTCTGGTATTCCCACTGATACGGTTCCTGCGGAATGTCAGGATCAAGCTGGTAGCGCTGACTGTTGCAGAAAATGCAGGGCTTGTCATCGGCTGAATGGATGAGCTGATGACAGTGCCTGCCGACCGGATCGAACCCGAAAAGCCTGCGCAGGTAATCGTTTGCGAACAGTATTTCATGACTTTCGAAATCGACCACGTAGATGATGCCGTCGATGGTGGAAATGATCCCGGTCAGCAGTTCGTTCGACTGTTTGAGCCTGGCCTCCGCCTCCAGTTTCTCTGCCACTTCATTGCGCAGCTGCCGGTTTTTTTCATCGAGTTCCCTGGTGCGGCGGGCAATTTTGTCCTCGAGCTCGGCCAGATGGTCTATCTGTTCAATATAGCGGAATTCCCGTTCCCGGCGGACCGAAAGCCGGTACTTCGCCAGAAAAAAACAGACCACTCCGAAGAATCCCAGCAGGACGACCGCGGCAAACAGGAGGGGAATCTCGTTGACCCGGTTCAGTGACAGCAACAGAACAAGCAGTACCACGCCGGCGAGTCCCCATAGAAACATCAGGATCGTCTGCCCTGCAAGCGTGGACAGAAACCTTTGCAGTCGCGGAAGCTCTGGTACCTTCAATGTCATGAAGCCTCGACAATTCGATGCGTTGTTTTTTTTGCAGACCCCGCCGGGCCTCGACAAACGTCGAACAATCGGCAGAACCCGGGAGTGGATCTTTGCAGATGCAGGTATCAGAAGAACAATGTAATTACGGATTCAGGGAACGGCAAATATGGTTGATTCGAGTGAATAGATCACTTTGACGCCAGTTCTGGAACATTTCAAGAGGTAGGTTTCCGACAGGCGGATATCGAGGTCCTCGCCGCGGAGTCCCTGCAGTTGAGCAAGATAACAGAGCGAACCGTTCTTTTTCTTTTTCTTGGGATGGCGTTTTACCCCGCCTTTGTAACTCAGCATCGGCAGTTCACCTTTCAGGGCTCGCGCAGCCAGTTTTGGCTGCGACTCGCCGAGCTGTCTGCCCTCCTCCCAGCAGAGAATCAATCCCCGGTCGTCCCCCCGCCATTTTTCATCCGCCGTCGGATTTTCCCGGATCGGTTTTTTGATCGATCGATAAATGCGCTTGCTCATCTTTAATTCCGAACACCAATTTGAAACGAAACCATGTTCTGATCTGATCTTCAAAAATTTGTGGATAGGGGGAATCTACCCCTTTGTCCCCGGGAAATCCAGCACAACTGGACTGCTCGGGTTGCTCGCCGGTCTCCGTGCCGGAAGATAGCCTTGACAGATGCTTCTCAGAAACCTGCTATAAACCCGGAATGTGAATCAATCGGGTCTAGAGAGACGCAGTTTTCGAACAGTCCCCGTCTTCAGTCGAAACGGTAAACAGCGACTGGTTGGCACTATCAATATATCGGTAGACGAGCTTCATGCCGGCCCCGATCATCGCCTCGATTACCTGCTCGGAACATGCCCGGCTCAGCATATCATCTTGCATATGTGCGGCGATTTCTTCAGGGGAAGAAAACTCCAAGCGCCTCATCTTCAGCTTCTGGAAACAACCTTGCAGGTGGGCCCTGCAATTACCCATGGTGCAGTAGTGCATTGCCAAACGACAAACGGTATACTCAGTTCCATGGACAATACCGGCACGGTTAAGAAATAGGGAAAAACCCATATAACCGATGCGCTGTTGTCGGCAATTCTGCCGCTTCCAGGTAGCGGCAACAGGAGGATGCCGTATGAGAATGAAAAGCCGCAGGACCTATAATGGAAAAATAAGACTCGCCGTATTCGACTGGGCGGGAACCACGGTCGACTTCGGCTGTCAGGCGCCGGTTGCCGCTTTCATTGCCGGTTTCAAGGCTAAAGGCCTGGATATTTCCCCGCAGACAGCCCGGGGGCCGATGGGAATGGAAAAGCGGGATCATATCAAGGCAATAACGGCGGTTCCGGAAGTGGCCAGGGCCTGGCGGAAGATCCACGGCCGACCGGTGACTGACAGCGATATCGACGAGATGTATGGCGAATTCGTACCGCACCTGCTGGCCACCCTCGAATCGAACAGCGGTCTCATCCCCGGTGTAGCCCGGGCAGCCGAGGCACTGACCGAAAAAGCCATCAGCATCGGTTCGACCACCGGGTATTTCAAGGAAGCGGCGGACATCGTCGCGGCCTCTGCGGCAAAAGCAGGTTTCACACCCATGGTATCGGTATCATCCTCTGATGTAACCCATGGCCGCCCCTATCCATGGATGATCTTTAAAGTCATGGAGGCATGCAACATCTGTCCTCCGGAAGCAGTCGTCAACATCGGCGACACCGAGGTCGACATGATGGCGGGCAGAAACGGGGGAGTCTGGACCGTGGGGGTCGCTGCAACCGGAAATGAACTCGGCTTGACGCAGGCGGAGCTGGAAGCACTCGACCACGATACCAGACACCTGAAAATTACCGCCGTACACGAAAAACTGTACGCGGCTGGTGCCCACTGGGTGATCGACACCATGGATGAACTGCCGGCAGTAATCGACGAGATCAACAATCATCTCGCTGAAGGGCATAAACCATGAACATATACTGCCTGGGCAGCCCCGAGCACTCGGTCCGTGCCCATAGCTGTCGCTTCCAACTCCCGACCAGCAATAACTAAGCATTGAGAATTATTTTAAATTCACTTCCCATGCCAATCGCACTCCTGACATCGACCTGACCGCCGTGGGCCTGGACGATATGCTTGACGATGGCCAGGCCGAGACCGGTACCCCCCGCTTTTCTGCTGCGTGCCCTGTCGCTCCGGTAGAACCGCTCGAACAGCCGGGGAAGGTGTTCTTCGGCGATGCCGATGCCGTTGTCGATGACTGAGATTGCGATCTTCCGCTGCCCATCCTGATCGACTTCCCGGGCCCGCACCGTCACCTCCTGCCCCGATTCGCTAAAGGTCACCGCATTGATCACCAGATTGACGATTGCCTGCACGAGCAGCGTGTGGTTGGCATTGACCAGAGTTCCCTCAGAGCAGTCGGCGACAAGCCCAACACCGCTCCCCTCGGCTTTCGACGTACAGTTATCGATGGCTTCCTCAATGATCGGGAGGAGCGGCTGCCGCTCAAATCTGACCTCGCCCCGCTTCTCCTCACGCTCGATTCTCGACAGCGCCAGAAGGTCATCGATGATTTCCTCGAGCTGCTCGGACTGGTGCAGCACGATCTCGAGAAACTTCTCTGAGTCTTCACGATCATCCAGCGCCCCGTCGAGCAGGGTCTCCACGTAGCCGCGAATCGACGTGATCGGGGTTCTCAGTTCATGGGAGACATTGGCGACGAAATCGCTGCGCATCGTCTCGAGTCTGCGCAGCCGGGTGATATCGTTGAGAACGATCAGCGCCCCGATGCCGTTTCCGTTTCCTCCGTATAGCGGCACCGCATGGGTCTGCAGATAGACGTTCCCGGCGGTGCTGCCGTCGAGCATGATCTCGTCCTCAAATCCCGTCCTGGTATTTAGAATACGCCCGATCTGCCGATGCAGGACCACGTTTCTGATCACCTCCTGGAGCAGCCGTCCCTGGGCGCCTCTGCGATCAACCTCGAACATGCGGGCGGCGGCCTCGTTGATGCTGATGATCCGCTCGTCATTGTCGACCGCGATGACCGCCTCGGCCATGCTGGAAAACACCGCTTCAAGATGATGATGCTGATCGGAAATGGTTTTGATCTTCTCGTCGAGTTGGCCGGCCATCTGATCCATCGCCGAGGCCAGGCTGGCGATTTCCCACGACGCGGTAGCCTTCCGGCTGATCATCATACGTTTGGAGAAATCGCCCCGGGCGTAGTTTTCGGCACCACGGGTCATGTCCTCCAGGGGACGGCTGATGTTCCTCGACACCAGGTAGGTCAGCACAAACGCACCCAGGGCCGCGAGCAGCGCGCCGCCAATAATCTTCATGCGGATGTCCGACAGCTCGGAGTCGACGGCGGTGGCCGGCATGGCCAACCTGAGGACGGCAAGGACCGCGTCCTCCTTGGCTCCTTTCTTGCCATGCGCATCAGTATCATAGAGCGGGATGGCGGTATACAGCAGCCGCTTTCCCAGCGTATTGCTGAACCTCAGAGACTGGCCGGTCTCCCCTGAGAAGGCCGTGTCGATCTCGGGCCGCCGCCGATGATTGTCCATGCGCCGGGGGTCCTCGTTGGTATCGGCCACCACCGTCCCGTCGGGCTCGATAACCGTTATCCGGGTTCCCGAGGCCCGTCCCGAATCGACCACGAAACCCCTGAGCTGCTCCCTCGATTCCTCCATGAAGAGTTCCACCACCCGGGATCTGATCAGATTCGCGCGGCTTTCCAGTTCACCGCCGGTTTCCTCGATATAGAAGGTGTCGAACGTCCGCGAGCTGTACCAGGTTACCCCGATAATGGTCAGCAGTAGGATTGTCAGGTTGACGACGAATATCTGCCAGAACAATTTTTTTTGTCGTATTACCATGTCAGTTGAGCAGCTGATTGATCTATCAGGATCCGGATCTGAACCGGTAGCCGACCCCTCGGACCGTTTCGATGAGGCTGCCGGAATCCCCCATTTTCTTACGGAGTCCGAAAATCTGTACATCGACGGCCCGCGGCGTTATCAGAAAATCGTAGCCTCTCACCGAGTCGATGATCTGCTGACGGGTGAAGACCCAGCCCGGTTTGCCGGCAAGCAGCGCGAGGATGCCGAATTCGGTCATGGTGAGTTGGAGCAGCTCGCCGTGAAGCCGCACCTCGTGGCGGCCTCTGTTGATCTCCAGTTCGTCGACCCTGATGATCGCCGTATCTCCGGGAGACTCGGCTTTCTGCTTCTCGAACCCCCGGCGCAGGACCGCTTTGAGGCGGGCGATCAGCACTTTGGGGCTGAACGGCTTGGTGATGTAGTCATCGGCGCCGTACTCGAGTCCGCTGACGATGTCTTCCTCCTCGCCCTTTGCAGTGAGCATGACGATCGGGATGTAGCGGCCGTGCTGTTTGGATTTTCGCCTGATCGTCTCGCACACCTCGAGCCCGCTCATCCCCGGCAGCATCAGGTCCAGCAGCACGCAGTCGATATCCTCTCTGAGCAGGAACTCGAGCGCCTCCTCGCCGGAATCGGCGCAACTCACATTGAATCCGGCCTTGATCAGGTTATAGCTGACCAACTGCTGAATAGCAGCCTCATCCTCGACGATCAGAATATGTACTTTTCCCATGGCTCATCTTTTTCACGGTTTTGATTCTCCCGCCATCGGGCTGTCAGGCGGCCCTGGAAAACATGACGGAACCAAGCTCAGAAACAGCAATGCGCCCGGGGATATTTATCACACGTCCCGTACTTTTCTGCATTTTACCGGCTCCTGCAAGCCCTTTTCGCACCATTAACCCAATTCTAACAATTCCGTAACCGTAAGAAAATAAAGCCGTCCTAAAGTGGCGGACAACATAAAACAGGCCAATGCAGATATGGGGATTTATCACACGATCCGGACCGGTCTCTGCGGCTGAAGGACAGGAACGACATGGAACCATTTTACACCTTTCACCTGGAACTCCAGAAACTCAACAAAAAGCTGTTGGATCTGAGCACCCACATCGAGGATCGGGTGCGCAAGGCGACGGGCCTCTTGAATCACTATGACGAGGAGGCGGCGCAATCGCTGATTCTCACCGATTACGAGATCGATGAAAAGGAAGTCGAAATCGAGGAGGACTGCCTGAAGATCCTTGCCCTGCATCAGCCCGTTGCCAGCGACCTCCGTTTTGTCATCACGGTCATCAAGGTCAACAACGAGCTGGAGCGGATCGGCGATTACGTGGTCAATATCGCCCTGCGCGCACAGACGATCAACCAACTGCCGAACAAGGGGTTTCTTGCTGAAATCGATTTCAACGGCATGACCGAAACCGTCATTGAAATGGTCAAGACCAGCCTCGATGCCCTGGTAAACCGGGATGTCAAACTGGCCAGACGGGTATTTCTGATGGATGACAAGGTGGATAACTACCGCAGTTTCGTTTACCGGGTCATCAAGGATCTGATCCGTGAAAAACCAGATTATCCGGACGGGCTTCTCGAGACCTACCTGCTCGCCAGGCACCTGGAGAGAATCGCGGACCGCACCACCAACATAGCCGAAGAAACCATCTACCTGGTCGAAGGGGTGGTTACTCGATCAAAAGATTAATAACGGGACCGCGATTTCAGCTGCCATGATTTTTTCATATCTTTTTCCCGCTATCCTGATTACCGGCGCCTGCGGGTTTTTCATTGGCCGGCTCAAAGCTTTCAGGGTTGGAGCGGCCAGCGGCGGAATCAGGGAACTCCACTCGCTCCCCAATCATTACGGGTTGCTGGTGGGGCTCGCGATCCTGCTCCCGGCGCTGATCGCCTACGGCCTGTGGGTGTCAGTCGAAACCTCGCTGGTCGATTCACGGATACTCAACGAATTGCCTCCGGACCTTGCCGCAAATCCCGGAAGCCAGTCGCTGCTGCTCAACGATATCAAAAACAGCCTGGCCGGCAACGTCACGGTCAGCAACGACCCGGAAGTCGTCCAGGCTGCGGCACGCTATGCGGAGATCAAGCAAACCTACCGCTCCGCCGTTTCCGCTGCGGTCCTGGCGATGATGGCGGTCTTCGCCCTGGTTTCCTACCGCTCGATCTCGGCGACCCTCAGAGCCCGCAACATCGTCGAGTCGATCATCACGTTTATCCTGATCCTCTGCTCCGGGGTCGCCATTCTGACCACGCTCGGCATCATCATGTCGGTGCTGTTCGAGGCGATCCGCTTTTTCAAGGTCATTCCGCTGCAGGACTTCCTCTTTGGCCTCAACTGGAGTCCCCAGATGGCGATCCGTGCCGATCAGACTGGTTCCTCGGGAGCCTTCGGCGCGGTGCCGGTCTTTGCCGGCACCTTCATGATCGCATCGATCGCGATGCTCGTCGCAATTCCGGTCGGTCTGCTCACCGCGATTTACCTGTCCGAGTTCGCGGATCAGCGATTCAGGACGGTGGTCAAACCGATGCTGGAAATTCTCGCCGGCATCCCCACAGTGGTGTACGGGTTTTTCGCGGCCCTGGTGATCGCCCCGATGATCAGGGAAACGGGCGGCCTGGTGGGGCTGTCCGTGGCCTCTGAAAGCGCACTCGCAGCAGGGCTGGTGATGGGGGTCATGATCATACCGTTCGTGTCATCGCTGTCCGACGACGTGATCCACGCGGTGCCGCAGGCGCTCAGGGACGGTTCCTACGGCCTCGGCGCCACCAAGTTCGAAACGATCCGCTATGTGATCTTCCCGGCGGCCCTGCCGGGCATCGTCGGCGGGGTGCTGCTGGCTGTCTCCCGGGCAGTCGGCGAGACGATGATCGTGGTCATGGCCGCCGGCCTGGCCGCCAACCTGACCGCCAACCCGTTTCAGGCGGTGACGACGGTTACCGTCCAGATCGTCACCCTGCTGGTCGGCGACCAGGAGTTCGATTCACCGAAAACCCTGGCCGCTTTCGCCCTTGGCCTGATTCTCTTCATTTTTACCCTGGTACTCAACTATATCGCCCTGCGGGTGGTCCGGAAGTACCGGGAACAATACGAGTAATCTGAATGCGACGCACACCCCCAGCGATACAGGCATAGAAACAGATGCAGAATCTAACACTTCAAAGCACCATGACGCCGGAATTCAACAGGCGGCTCAAGAAACGTTACCAGGCCCAGAAGCGCTTCAAACTCTTGGGTATCGGCGCGATTTTCCTCGCCCTTGCGTTTCTCGTTTTTCTGCTCAGCACGGTGGTCATGAACGGCTACTCCGCTTTCAAGCAGACCTATGTGAAGCTCGATGTAACGCTGGATAAGACGTATTTTCCCGACGCCGATCTGGCCCGGGGAGACTTTCAGGGGATCATCAAGGAAACCATGTACCACATGTTCCCGGATGTCACCGCAAGACGCGATAAACGCGCCCTCACCGGCCTCATCAGCCAGGGTGCCACCTACAAACTGATGGACATGGTTGAAAAGGAACCGGCTCTTGTCGGCACCGAGGTGTCTGTCTGGGTCCCGGCAGACGATGACGTCGACATGCTCATGAAAGGCAGGATAGACATGACTCAGCCGGAGGCCGACCGCCGCATCAAGGACAATCAGTACGGGTGGATCAAGGCCCTGGAAGCCGAGGAACGGCTGAAACTCAAATTCAATGTAAATTTCTTCACGTCGGGAGACTCGCGGGAACCTGAACTCGCCGGTATCTGGAGTGCGGCTAAGGGGTCGTTCTACACCCTGATCATCACCCTGCTGCTCTCGTTCCCGATGGGTGTGGCGGCCGCCGTGTATCTCGAGGAGTTTGCCCCGGACAACAAATTCACCGACCTGATCGAGATCAATATCAACAACCTGGCCGCCGTGCCGTCGATCATCTTCGGCCTGCTCGGTCTGGCAATCTTTATCAACTTCTGGGGGATTCCGCGCTCCACCCCGCTGGTCGGAGGACTGGTGCTGACGCTGATGACCCTGCCGACCATCATTATTGCGGCGCGGGCTTCGCTGAAATCGGTTCCGCCGTCGATTCGGGAGGCGGCGCTCGGGGTCGGCGCATCGAAGATTCAAACCGTGTTTCATCACGTCCTGCCGCTGGCGCTGCCCGGCATGCTGACCGGAACCATCATCGGCATGGCCCAGGCCCTCGGCGAGACTGCCCCGCTGCTGATGATCGGTATGGTCGCCTTCATCGTCGACATTCCCGGGAGTTTTACCGACCCGGCGGCGGCGCTGCCGGTGCAGATCTACCTGTGGGCGGACAGCCCCGAAAGGGCATTCACCGAAAAAACATCCGCGGCGATAATCGTTCTGCTGGGATTTCTCATACTGATGAACGCCGCCGCGGTCTATATGCGGAAAAAGTTTGAAATCAAGTGGTAGTTGTAGAGCAGGTGCAGCATATCCATTCCGCTGATCAGTAGTGATTAGCAACCAACAAAACCCTAAAAAGGAGAAGAAACAATGAAAGTACAAGGACTGATCGTCGCCGGCGCGCTGGCGGCAACCACCATCATG
>JAJDNR010000011.1 GCA_022340565.1 Desulfofustis sp. | reverse complement strand
TAGATTGCCTGAATGGCTGTAAACAAACGAACGGTTATATTTTCAAAACAAATCGGGCAGAAAGAACTATAATACATCGACAACGGAAAAAAACGGCAGGGGCGTTGAAACCTGCCGAGACACCAATTTTAAGATAAGGGTGAAACGGTGAATAACGTTATCCTCAATCCCCTGCTGGCACAGCCGCGTATAATCAACTTCAGCGCCCTCAAGATCGACAGCGGTCAGATAATACCAGCCGCCTTTGAAGATGCCGAGACCGCTGTCGCGTCGATCAGAACATACAGCGACCATCCCTTCATCTTCATCGTCTCGTCTGCCTGCAAATCGCTGGTTGCCGGGATCCTCGATTCGCTCGCGGCAATCAGGTCGACCTGCTACCCGCATGCTTTGTTCGTTGTCGACGGCGACTTCAGCGAATTCGCCGGACCCAATCTCGAGGTCGTACCGGTTTCCGCCGAGCAGCAAAAATACATCATCAGCCGAATCAACGATTACGCAAACAAGCGGTTCTCCTTCGACACGAATCGACTCGGCGGCGTTAATCCGTCGGTGCTTCCCGATCAGACCGATATCGTCATCGTCGGCGGAGGCATCACCGGACTCTACGCGGCCAGCCGTATTGCCGAGCAATCCCTCGACTTCTGCCTGGTCGAGGCACGCGACATCGCCGGCGGCATCTGGACCCAGTACGCCAATGCCACCTCCCAGGTGAACACCTCGGAGGGAGCCTACCGGCTGATCGAGCCGGACCTGCGCACGAACCGCGATCACTCCACCACCGCGGAGATCCTCACCGACATGGAGCGCATCTTCACAAACGTGCGTGAACACCTGTATACGGGAACCCGGGCGGAACGGATCGACGGGGAGGCGGGTGCCTACCGTATCCTTCTGTCACGATCCGGCACTAAGCACACCATTTCCTGCAAGGGCATCATCCTCGCTGTCAACGACCGCATCGGGCCGCCGCGTGAAATCACCTGGGACAACCAGCAGCGGTTCAACGGCATCGTCTGCCAGGGCATGGCCGATAAGGCGCGAGAGGTATCCTGGCGGGGAAAACGCGTGGCCGTCATCGGCATGGGGGCGTTCGCCGTCGAAAATGTCCGCACCGCCCTGGAAAACGGCGCCGATCGCGTAATCGTCGTGTGCCGCCGGCACGGCACGGTCTGTCCGAAGATCATCGACTATCTGAATTTTGCGACACCCTATGATGAGCACTTTCTGCACGACCGAAAGAGCAATATCAGGAACATGATGCTGTGGAAAAAGCTCTATGACCTCAGCGGCGCCACCCAGCCCGAGTGCTGGATGGGTAAGATCAAGCACGAAGGCCACACCATAAGCGTTTCCGACATATGGTTCATCGCCCATTTCCTCAAGAAGCTGAACACCGTCACCGGCAGCGTTACCGGGCTCTACGAATCGGGGGTCATCGTCGACCACCATACCAAAATCGACGCCGACGTCGTCGTCAACTGCATCGGGTTTCACCGCAACTCGCCGGAGGTCGCCCGGATGTGCGGCCGCGACACGATGTACAACAACAACTACATCGATAAAGATTTCATGTATTTGGCGGACGCCTACATCGACGATGACGTGTTCAATTCCTTTTTCGGTTCCAGCGTGCTGGAAATGACAAAGTTCTACATGGATGTCTATCTGGACTATTTCGACAATCCCGGATTCGATCAGATGATGAAAACCGACGGTATCGCGTCCATCGCCATCAACGACCGGCGCTGGTCGCACTACATCGCCGGCGCCGAGGCTCTGATCAGGCACCATCCGAGATTCCGGGAACTGGCCCGCAGGCAGATCGATGCCCGCACCGCCAACTTCCTCCAGTCTCACGATCTCGACACCTACATCGCCGCCAACCGCAGGGAATGGCGGGACCTTCACCAGCTGTTGAGCGGTCGGAAGATGGCAGAGAGCGAATGTCTGCCCTACGTATTCGACAAGCTGGTGGAGAGAAAAATCGGCTGAGGTGGCGATGGCTGTGCACGGGGACCTCATACATGCGGTGGTCATGACCCTGAACCCGCTGCGAAATAAGCCGCGTGGTCCGGAAAACGTGAAACGGCTGAGTGCAGCCGCCCGGGTGGCCCTCGATATCTCCGCTAAACTGAGCGGAATCGCTCATTTTGTCCCGCGCAAGGACATAAACGGCGTCCCCCTGCCGGCGGGCTCCGTATTCTGGTCCATCTCCCATACCGAGCAATGTGTGGCCGGCGTCGTCGCCCCCCAACCGGTCGGCATTGACTTGGAAAAAATCGGTCCGGTATCAGACGACCTGTGGAGCTCGGCCGCCTCGGAGGAGGAATGGAACCTGGCAAGCGCCGGCGATCCCAGCTGCTTCTTCCGCTACTGGACGGCCAAAGAGGCAGTCCTCAAGGCAACCGGCGCGGGCCTGGCGGGCCTGAGAGACTGCATCGTCACCGGCGTGACAGACGCCGAACAGATCCGTCTGAGCTACCGGGGAAGGAACTGGACCGTCTACCAGCGGCGGATTGCAGATGGAAGATTCCCGCATATCGCCGCCGTAACCGGCGGCGGATCAGGGATAGTATGGCATATCAGAGCGGAGGGAAACCACGGAGTCACCGGTTGACGGCCTGCACGCTGCCACGGCCGGGATCACGGGACCAATACCGCAGAGCCGCGCGATATGATCGAAGTGGTGGGTCCTTCCGGAACACTGCTCTCCAAAAAAAAGGGGGATGGCCTGAACCATCCCCCTTTTTCACCTCTGCGAACCTGCAGAATCAGCAGCCCTTGATGCCTCAACCGCCGGACGACTTGACTTTCTTGGTGCTGCCTTCCTTTCCGTCTTCCTTGACCTGCGACCCGGCAATCGAGCTGCGATCCACCTTGATACGGATGTTTTCAGCGATCTCGAGGGTCAGTACTGAATCGGTAATGCCGGTTATTTCTCCATAAATGCCGCCTTTGGTAATGACTTTGGCGCCTTTTTTCAAATCGTTCAGAAACGCCTGGTGCTGTTTGGCCTGTTTCTGCTGCGGCCTGATGAGCAGAAAGTAAAAAACCACGAAAATCAAAATGAGCGGGAGAAAGGACGCGAACCCGCCGGCTCCGCCGGCAGTACTGCCAGCCGCATACGCTACAGAAGTCATGAAACCACCTCCACAAGTGATAATCGAATCGTGTACCCGCCCACTAGCCGGGTCACGGGCTGCCTTTATTTATGGGCCCTACCTTAATCATTCACCCTCGAGCCTGCCATAAAAATCGTCTCGGAAGGCCCCGTAGCGGTCCTTTTCAATGGCCTCGCGAATATCTTTCATCAAGTTCAGGTAATAGTGCAGATTGTGGATGGTGTTCAGGTGATAGGCGAGAATTTCCCGGCTCACGAACAGATGGCGCAGGTAGGCGCGTGAATAGTTGCGGCAGGTATAGCAGTCGCACCGTTCGTCCGGAGGAATGTGATCCGTCCGGTACCGGGAATTCTTGATGACCACCTTGCCGGTTGACGTAAACAGCGTACCGTTTCTGGCGTTTCGCGTTGGCATTACGCAGTCGAACATATCCACCCCGCGCCATACCCCTTCCACCAGGTCCTCGGGGGTACCGACACCCATCAGGTATACCGGGTAATCCTGGGGCAGGTGCGCCACCGTGGCCTCGGTTATATCGTGCATCTGCTCCTTGGGCTCCCCGACACTGAGCCCGCCGATCGCATACCCGTCGAAACCGATATCGATCAGTGATTCGGCGGACTCTCTGCGAAGTTCTGGATACATGCCGCCCTGGGTGATTCCAAACAGGAGCTGCTGCCGCCTCCGGTGAGCGTCCCGGCAGCGCTGTGCCCAGCGCCCGGTGAGTGCAGTGGCTTCGACGGTCTGTTTCCGATCCGCAGGGAACGGGATGCAGGTATCGAGGCACATCATGATGTCGGAACCGAGCGCCTCCTGGACTCCGACCGCATCCTCAGGACTCAGGAACAGCTTCGATCCATCGAGATGGGAACGGAATGCAGCACCCTCCTCGGTAATGGTTGCCAGATCCTTGAGGCTGAAGATCTGAAACCCCCCGCTGTCAGTCAAAATGGCGCGATCCCAGTGCATGAAGCCGTGCAGGCCGCCAAACGACTCGATCAACTGATGGCCTGGCCGGATAAACAGGTGATAGGTGTTGCCGAGGATAATCTCGGCCCCCATTTCCTTAAGGTTTTCCGGGGTTACCGCCTTGACGCTGGCCTGGGTTCCGACCGGCATGAATACCGGGGTCTGGACGATACCGTGCTGGGTGGCGACCTCGCCCCGCCGCCCCCGGCATTCGCTTGAGCGGTTGTGCAGGGTATAGGGTGAGTGGCGTGTCATGGATAACTCTTATCAACTGATCCGATACACAATACGCTTTCCTGACATTTTGTCATTATGTTTTGATTTACCGAATAATTTCATGCATACTGGAGGAACAGTTGAGATGCATTTCCGGTATTATTTCGCCATGATCAGACCAGCAGGGTCGAACATCACTCTATCATGAACACCATCCTGATCATTGAACCGGTGGTAGCGGAACTTGAAGCCGTCATGAACTTCTGCCGGCGCGGTTCCGACAGTCTGACCGTGTTACCGGCCAGGGACCTGCAGAAAAGCCATGGACTTCTCCGGGAACGTCAGATCGATCTGATCCTCTGTTCGACGGCTTTCACGGATGAAGCTCCCTGTTCGTCGCTTGCAGAAATCGCCAAAACCTATCCGTACATTCCGGTAATCGGCATCTCCGACGATCCGTCCCGGGACCAGGACCTTGCCTTGTCAGCAGGGGCCTGTGCCTGCTTTGGAAAACCGCTGGCTCAGGAAGATCTGCTCCAACAGATCGTGGCTCTGGCCGAAGCGTCCAGCACCGGCACCGTTCAGGGTGTACCACTGCATTCACTGCTGCAGATGTACGAAAACGACGGCCAGACCTGCACACTGCATGTCTTCTCAAGCGATGGAGACGGGTACATCTTCATTGACAACGGCACCGTGATCAATGCCGAATGCAACGGTGTGAAGGGAGAAGCGGCATTCTACGAGATGATTTCCTGGGAAGAGGTGATCATCGATATCAGGTACTTCAACGGGCTGCGCAGACATGAAATTTCGACCCCGCTGATATCATTGATCATGGAAGGATTCCGTCGCAAGGACGAGCGGTCTGGCGGTGCTCTGCACCGGTCCGGTGCACCGAGAACTCGGCGCAAACTGCAGCAGGTTTCGAACGCCGGAATGAGGTTGGCACTCAACATCGGGCAACCCCTATCTCTGGAATTCGATGCGTGCAGCGACAGGCTCGTCTCAATGCTGGCGGGCATGATTCCCGAACAGTGCCTGATCGTTGTTACCCCGTCTCAATTCATTGTCACCGGAACTCCTATCGAGACCGGCACGGTTGTTGTCGTCCGATTCACCCACCTGGAACAGCTCTTTCTGTTCAGGACCAAGATCACCCGGGTGCTCCATACCCCCCAGCATCTGCTGTTTCTGGACTACCCGACGATCATCCACTATCACGATGTCCGCAAGGCCGCCAGAACCGCAGCGTCTTTCCCATGCCTGTTGAAAACCCGGGACCACGATGTCTTCAACGCCGTTTTCAAAGATATCAGCAACACCGGCGCGCTACTGAAGGTGCCCGCCGACAGCAACGGTCGCCTGCCCGACATCGATATCAAACAGCACGTCAAGCTGAGCTGTTCTCTGCCGGAAATCGGCGAGCAAATCGAACTTTCGGGAGTCGTCCAGAATTTCAAGAAAGACCTGCGGGGAGTGCAGATCGGCGTGGAATTTACCAGGCGTTATTCGGTGCTCGACCAATCGATCGACCGGTATCTGCGATCCGTGAGACTGGGTTGATCCCGATATTTCAAGGACAGGTTCAGCAAACTCCGCGGCGGCAGACAATATTTGACCGCGAGTTGTTCAAAAAATCCGGGCGGAGCTCTACCTGAGTTTCTCGTTTGCCATCGCAACATCGAGGCAGAGCTCCGCCTCAGAGACCATCCCGCAGGGCTTTTGGCGAAGGCGTATCAAACGGCACCGTAAGGATCTTGCCTCCGCCAATTCTGCCTGGCTCGCAGGCCGCTTCAATCCGTCAATCATTGAGTGGGTAGAAGATACTTTGTCGATATTTTAAATAAGCATTGTGTCCTTTTTGTTATCCCCTTATTGTCTATGGATAACAGGTGGATTTTCTATCTTCGTTGTACCGAACATCAGAAATCACAGACTCGATTCTTTTTGAGAATTAGGTTGCTAATTAGCTGTTCTCCGGGGAGGAGTGATAATTAATGGCCGAAGTTCTGCTTCACAATGTCGAGAAAAAGTTTGGTAACAACGTAGTCATACGCGACCTTGACCTGCACATATCAGACCAGGAATTCGTCGTCCTGGTGGGGCCGTCAGGCTGCGGCAAAAGCACTATTCTCCGGATGATAGCGGGGCTCGAGGACGTCACTTCCGGAACAATCTCCATCGGTGAAAACATCGTCAACGAACTGGCTCCGAAAGACCGCAACATCGCCATGGTCTTTCAGGACTACGCGCTCTATCCTCACCTGACGATCTTTAGAAATATCTCCTTCGGCCTGGAGATGCAGAAAATAAGCAAATCCGAACTGCAAGAAAGAGTTCTGCATGCAGCAGAGATTTTGGGTATCAGCGACCTTCTCGGGCGCAAGCCCAAACAACTGTCAGGTGGTCAGCGGCAGCGCGTAGCCATGGGTCGGGCCATAGTCCGTCGGCCGAGCGTATTTCTCTTCGATGAACCGCTTTCCAACCTCGATGCCAAACTTCGGACGCAGATGCGTACAGAAATCAAAAAGCTCCACAATCAGCTGGCAACAACAATCGTATATGTCACCCACGATCAGGTAGAGGCGATGACCCTGGCAGATCGAATCGTTGTCCTCAGAGATGGAAATATAGAGCAGGTCGGCCGGCCGGAAGAGGTCTACAATAATCCAAGCTCCATGTTCGTGGCCGGTTTCATCGGGGCTCCGACTATGAATTTTCTTCCCTGCAGACTTTCCAGACAAAACGGAACCACACGGTTGCAGATCAACGATGAAAAACAGACGGCTCTTATCATTCCCGAGCATAAAGCCGATCAATACCGGGACAGTCCTGATCAGGATGTCGTCCTGGGGATCAGACCTGAATATTTTTCTCTGGTGAAAGCGGGGGAGGACGTCTCTCCTAACCAGCTGTCCCTGCAGGTTAATGTGATCGAGCCGCTGGGTTCGACCACCTTGTTTTTTTTCGAGATGGCCGCAGCGGAATTGGTGGTGAGCCTTGATCCCATTTCTGGAATTCAACCCGGCGACCAGCTGAACTTGATAGCGGACATGTCCAGGATCCACCTGTTTAATCCGCAAACGGGGAAGGTGCTCTGACAGAGGTCGATCAATGGAACCACCAATCATCGAGAAACATCACCTGGGACAAGGCTCTCCGATATCCCTGGAAATCCTTCCTGATGACCCGAGCCTGATACGCCGATTCGCCGAGGATATCATTGCCGAATATCTGGCGGCAAAGTCGAGAGGAAGAGAAAAAGTGGTTTTTATTCTGCCGGTCGGCCCGGTCGGTCAATACGATCTCGTTGCCGCAATGTGCAGTCAGAAAGGAATCGACCTGAGAGACCTGGTGGTCATCAATATGGACGAATATCTAAACGAAGACGGGTCTGAATTCATTCCTGCCAGCGATCCTTTGAGTTTCCATCGCCATATGGATGACCATTTTTATGCCAAACTTCCTCCGGAAATCTGCCCGCCACCGGCGCAGAGAATCTTTCCATCGCCTACCGATCCCGACCAGGTGGGAGAACTGATCGAGGGTTTCGGCGGTTGCGATGTGTGTTTCGGCGGCATCGGCATTACCGGCCACGTCGCCTTTAACGATCCGCCCGAACCCGGCGAAACCATAACGCTTGAAGGCTTTGCCGCTGCAACCACGAGGGTGGTCAGATTATCGAGAGAAACCATACTGATCAACTCGGTGACAACCTGCAGGGGGAACATTGATCGAATACCCAAACTGGCGGTAACAGTCGGTATGAAAGAGATACTTGAAAGTTTCAAGGTGCGCATCTATATGAACCGTTTCTGGCAATCGGCGATCGTCAGGAAGATCCTTCACGGGCCGGTCACGGTGAAGGTTCCTGCCTCACTGCTGCAGAACCACCCGGATGTTCACTTTGTCATTACCGATTACGTAGCGGAAAATCCCGAACCACAGCTGGGCTGAGCAATGGAAGCAGCGGACCCGAAAACCGAATCGAGCGGTTGAACAATCATCAGGAGGTGAACATTGTGAAATTCGGACTTATCGGCTACGGGCTCTGGGGCGTTCACCACGCCAGAGCCATCATGAAGGCGCCGGGCGCTGAGTTATGCGGCATATCATGCAGCAGCAAAGAGACCTCTGAAAAGGCCCGAGCCGATTTTCCAGATATCCCGGTGCATCTAGGCTACGAGAGCCTGCTCGCCCAAAAGGACATCGAGGCGATCGATATCGTTGTACCGAACCATCTGCACACCGAAATCGGCACCGCGGCCCTGAATGCAGGAAAGGACGTACTGCTCGAAAAGCCGATGGCCCTCAATCTGCAAGACTGTGATAAATTGATCGAGGCTGCCAGGCGCAATGACAGGGTTCTGACGATCGGCCATGAATTTCGCATCTCCACCCAGTGGGGACGCCTGAAAACCATTATCGACAAAGGACAGATCGGCGAGCCGCTCTATGCGCTGGTTACCCTGTTTCGGCATCCGTATCGACCGGGATCCCGGGGGTGGCGGTATGATGCAGAAAAGGTGGGCTCGTGGACCCTTGAAGAACCGGTTCATTTTTTCGATTCTTTGATGTGGTACTTTGCAGACTTTGGCGATCCCACCCATATTTACGCCCAGGGGAGTTCCAAGGCCAGGGTTCATGGCATGTACGATAATTTCTCCGCCTTCATCAAATGGCCTGGCCAGCTTTACGGTATCGTCACTCAGACCCTGGGTGGCTTCGAGCACCATCAGGTCATGGAAATAGTCGGCAGCAATGGATCAATTCGAACCTGGTGGAGCGGCACCATGGACCGGACGCGGGAGCCGCATTTCGAACTTAAGGTTCAGACCAGAGAACGAGATACGTGCGACATAGTGACATTGCCGCCGTCCGGTGAATTATTCGAGCTGGAGGAGGAGCTGTGCCGGGTGGTCGATGCTTTCAAAACACGTATGCCAATTGTTTCTGCAGAGGAAGCCCGAAAAAGAGTGCTGATCTGCATTGAGGCTGAGAGGTCATTGCAGGAAGGACGGGAAATCGAACTGCACTTTTAACAATCTCTCGAGAATCTTCCGATTGTTACGGTGCCATTAACAGAAAAACGAAAAAAGGAGGTCACCACTATGAAACGCTACGAAAAACGGTTGGGTCTGGTTTTGGCTTTTTTCTCAATTCTGCTGTTTATGACCGCGAGTCAGGGGATGACTGAAGATAAGAAGCTGACCGTGCTGACATGGAACATCCCGTACTTCGAAGAGGGGTTCAACCAGTGGGTCACCGCGTTCAACGAAATTCACCCCGACATCACGATCGAACGGCTGGACAAAAAAGGAAGCGAATGGAGCACCTTCTATCAAACTCAGGTGGTTGCGGGAACGGCGCCTGATATCATTGATGTGCAGGGGGGATTGTGGCTGGAATACGCCTCCAAGGGCGGCCTGCTGGACATCACCGACTATCTCAAGCGTGACACCGACTACACCGAGCGAATCTATCCGGAAATTCTCGGTTCCTGGGTTTTTGAAGGCAAAAACTACGGAGTTCCGCTCTATATCAGTAAAACGCTGCTGTTCTACAATAAATTGATGTTCAAGGAGGCCGGCCTCAGCGGTCCTCCGGCAAGCTTTGACGAGCTGCTGTCGTTCGCTCAGAAAATGGCGCAAGGCGAGAAAACCGGATTCATGACGCTGAATTTCGACTGGCTCTATTGGCCGTTGTTTGCCGCAAACGGTATCGAACTCCTGACCCCGGACCTCAAGAAAGCCGCTTTCAACACGCCGGAAGCTGTAGCTCTGGTGGAAAAACTGGCAGAGGCAACGGCCTCAGGTGCGATCAACAAGATCAGCTGGACCGGCAGGTGGGTCGAGCCCAACGGCGCCTTTGCCAGCGGCACCGTCGGCATGCTGCACGCCCATGCCCCGGCCTTTCTGTGGTTTAAAAGCAAGGCAGACTGGGTCAATGAGGAAACTGTCGGGGCCACGCATCTGCCCGGCGGCTGGTCGACCCCCAACTCTCATGCGTTGCTGATCTCGAAAAGCGTCAAGTACCCGGACGCGGCCTGGGACTTCGTCAAGATTGCGACCAGCGGCGCTGGTGCAGAAGCACTTGGAAAAGGAACCAACAACCTGACCGGCGATAAAATCGTCAACGAGCAGCTTTTCAGCTATTTCGAAAAGGAACTTCCTGCCGTGGTGCCGGTTCTGAAAACCCAGCTCGAATATCTGGACAAGCTCTGCGGTAACTGGCCTGCCGCCAAAGACGCCGAGATCAAAGAGGCGTTCTACCCGGAACTGCAGAATGCACTGCTCGGTCAGAAATCGGCCCAAGACGCGCTGGCCGACGCTGAAAAGAAAGTCAACAGGGTCTTGCAGAAGCGTTAACGCACATCCCGTCAATTTCTACCAGTGGAAGCCCGGATCCAACCCGGGCTTCCCGCGTGGCACTGCTCGATGTCGATAATCAAGAGAAAAAGAACCAGAGAACTCCTCCTGATCGGCTTTTTTCTGGCCCCGTCTCTGATTATTTTTATTCTTTACAGAATCATCCCGCTGATCTGGAACGGCATTCTTTCGTTCGAGTTCTGGTCACCCTACAAGCCGGCCGAATTTGCAGGTCTCTACCATTACCAGGAAATGCTGTTTTATGACGACGTGTTCTGGGAAGTGCTGCTCAACACGGTCATCTTTATGCTCAGTTCACCGTTGGGTATCCTCCTGGCCCTGGGTATCGCCCTGCTGGTCAACGCCCCCATCAGAGGGCGTAATCTGTACCGGACTATCGTGTTCATGTCATACCCGGTGATGACGGTGGCCGTCGGCATAATCTGGCAGTGGCTCTACAACGAGAAAGTCGGTCTGATCAATTATATCCTCATGAGTCTCGGTTTCATCGACCAGGGCATTCCGTTTCTCGAGAGCTTCAACCTCGCTCTGCCGTGCGTCATCGTGGCTTCGATCTGGCAGGTGGTCGGCTTCTACATGATCGTCTTACTGACCGGACTCCAGAACATTCCTCCCAGCCTCTACGAGTCGGCGGCAATCGACGGGGCAAACAGCTGGCAGCGCTTCAAACGCATTACCCTGCCGTTGATACGGCCGTCGATTTTCATCTGTATCGTCATCGGCATCATCAATTCATTTACCAATTTCGATCTGGTTTTCGTCATGACCCAGGGCGGGCCCGGCCATGCAACCGACCTGCTCATCACCTATATCTATGACGAGGCCTTCAAGCTTTCGAAATTCGACTATGCGGCCGCTCTGACAGTGGTTAACTTTGTCTTTTTTCTCGGACTGGCGCTGTTGGCCAACAAATTGTCCGGCGGCGAAGCCGGGGCGGTCGAAACTGGAGACTGAGCATTATGCATCGCTACCCTCATTGGCCTTTTCACGTGACTTTGAGCACCATCTGCGCGCTTATGCTGGTACCGTTCATCTGGGTGCTGAAGACCAGTCTGACCGGTGAGAACATCTTTACCTATCCACCGTCGGTTCTGCCGCAGGACCCGCATCTCTTTTATTATGTGGATGTCTGGTACACGATTCCCTTCTTTCGTTACCTGGTTAACAGTTTTCTGGTATCGCTCATCGTTGTCGTGGCGAACATCGTGTTCAATGCCATGGCCGGTTACGCGCTGACCCGTGAGTTCATAGGAAAGAAGGCCATCATCATCCTATTTTTGAGCTGTATGATGATTCCCTTTCAGGTCACTATTATCCCCGCCTACCTGATTACCAAGGAACTGGGACTGCTCAATACGCACCTTGGCATGGCCCTGCCGGTGATGTCCACCATCGTCTGCATTTTCGTTTTCAAGGCAAGCTTCGACGCCGTACCGCGATCGCTGATCGATGCCGCCCGCATCGACGGTCTTCCCGACTGGAAGATCATTTTCAAGGTGATGGTCCCCTTGTCGCAGTCGGCAATTGCCACC
Source organism: Desulfofustis sp. (assembly GCA_022340565.1). Classification (GTDB taxonomy): domain Bacteria; phylum Desulfobacterota; class Desulfobulbia; order Desulfobulbales; family Desulfocapsaceae; genus JABDQA01. The sequence goes on along the minus strand of JAJDNR010000011.1, from coordinate 10,369 downwards.
AACATTATTCTGGCTTTCATCTGGTCCTGGAACAACTTTCTCTGGCCGCTGGTCATCATCAGAGATCAGCACATGCAGACACTGCCCCTGGGATTGTCAAGATTTCTCACGGTCGTCGAAGACACGACCGGTGCCCTCTACGCGTTTTGCATCATGGTGCTGATACCGGGACTGGTGATCTTTCTGCTTGCCCAGCGGCAGTTTATCGCCGGCCTGACGACCGGCGCCGCAAAGGGATAAGAGCGTCGGATGTTGAAATCCATCTTCATCAATCGCTACACGATGACCTTCACCGTAACCATCGTTGTGGCGCTCCTCTGGAACCTCTTTATACTGTTCAACGACAGCGGGATTCTCAGCGGCCGGGTCGTTGACCGGAACAATCAGCCGGTTGCCGATGCCAGAGTGGTCCTCAGTGAAAAAACACTGCTGGTCACCGCCCCCAGAGACGAAGTCAAGACCGATCAAAACGGCTATTTCAGATTCGAGGGCCACCGCCTGTACCATCTCTATCTGGAGGCCATGAAAGGAGATGCACGTTCTTCATCGTCCCGGGAGGTACGGCTGTACTTCAAGGGACAGAACAAAAAACTCAAAGAGCCGCTGGTGCTGGGATCAGACCGTTGAAAAACAAAGAACGCCCCCTTATTCTATTCGACCCGTTTCCCCGCTCAAGAGAGCTGGTGTTCAGCGAAGCCCTGTGGCAGAGACTGCAATCCCTGGGTAGGATCATCACCTCTGAAGTGAACCCGATGCCTGCCGAGCGCGTCGACCGCTATCTGCCGGAAGCGGCCGCCATCATTGGCCAGACAGCCTTACCCAGGGAGCGGTTGGAAAAGGCCGAACAACTCCGGGCCATCCTGAATATCGAAGGAAATTTCCTGCCCAACCTCGATTATCAAACCTGCTTCCGCAACAACATACATGTCCTGGCTGCGGCGCCAGCTTTTGCAAAACCGGTCGCTGAGTGCGCCCTGGCCCTTGCCCTCGACCTGGCACGGGGGATAACCGCAGCCGACAGGGATTTCCGGGCCGGGACTGAACAATACGGTCTGCTGGGCAACAAGGACACGTTCTCCCTGGTCGAGACAGACATCGGACTGATTGGCTTCGGCAACCTGGGCCAGGCATTGCTGCCGTTCCTGAGTCCCTTCCGAGCGACCGTGAGGGTCTATGATCCCTGGCTGCCGGCCGGATTCATCCGCGGATTTGGCTGTCAACCCTGCAGTCTGGACACGTTGTTGAGCAGCAGCCGGGTGATTTTCATTCTGGCCGCCGTAACTGACAGCAACCGGGGTTTTATCGGCAGTCGCGAACTGGAGCTGATTCAGCCTGGCAGCATCGTTCTTCTGATGAGCCGTGCCGAAGTGGTCGACTGGCAGTCCTTCATCGAAGGTGCCGCTGCCGGAAGATACAAGGCCGCAACCGATGTGTTCCCGGTCGAACCGGTGCCAAAGGACGATCTTGTGCGGGTGCAGGAAAACATCCTGCTGTCCGCTCACCGCACGGCAGCGCTGCGGGATTCGTTCTACAGGATCGGAGAAATGGCGGTCGATGACCTCGAGCTCATTCTCAACAGCCTGCCTCCGGTGAGAATGCAGCAGGCACGAGCGGAAACGGTGCGCCACTACCGCAGCAAACCGGGAAGAAGCTATGATAAAGATGAACTCTGAACATGAGCGGCGGCTCTGATGTGATACCGGATAACGGCTATCAGCCTGATCTTCGCCAGGCAATCATCCATGCCGATGACGTCGGCATGTGTCATGGGGCGAATGTCGCCTTTGCTGAACTGTCAGCGCTCGGCTCGATTACCTGCGGGGCGGTCATGGTGCCGTGTCCCTGGTTTCTGGAAATTTTGCAGCTCGTCGAGCGAAACCCCGATCTCGATATCGGCGTACACCTGACCCTGACCAGCGAGTGGGAGTGCTATCGCTGGGGTCCGATTTCGACGATCAGCAGAAATTCCGGTCTCATCGATGCACAGGGATATTTCTGGCATCGAACCCCGATGCTGGCAGAGCACGTCGTACCGGAAGCGGCGGAAGTGGAAATGCGCGCACAGATCGACAGGGCATTGAGCTTCGGCCTGGATATCACTCACCTGGATGCGCATATGGGTGTTGCCTTCATTCCAGAACTGTTTGACATCTACCTGCGTTTAGGAAAGGACTACCAGCTGCCCGTTTTGCTGCCGCGAACGATAGCAGATTACACCTCAGTACTGGAGCTCGGAGACCATACCCTAGACCGCTATGAAGACGCCGTCAAAGACATGGAACATCTCGGTTGGCCGCTGGTCGACCACTTTCGCATGACTCCGGGGGTACCAACTGAACAGGCTCGTTCTGCCTATTACGAATTGATAGGATCACTGCCCGGGGGGCTGACCTACGTGGCGCTTCATCCGACCCGCCCGGGGGAAATCGAATCGATCGTCCCGCCCAGAGCCCATTATCGGACAGATGAGTACCGCTTGCTGCAGGAGCCGAATTTTCTCGAATTCGTGCATCATCAGAAGATTACGACCATTGGTTTTAGAAAAATCAGAGACCGGCTTCGCGGCACGGTCTCCCCCCTGTCGTGACTGCTCGGCTTATACCATAGCCCTTCGCTGGTGCTATCTGCACAGGTTGAGCCGGCTTGAAGGAAGCGCCTTCCAGGCTGACAAGTCGATCGGCGCTGAGGCGTGGTTGGTTTCGTGATGGTCAAATAGTGCGGCTAATCGGCAGACTTCAGCCACCCGCAATCAATTCGATATCGGGGCGCAACCCCTCGATGCTCTCGAGCAGCCTGAACTGGATACAGGCGCGGCGGAGGTTCTCCTGTTCATCCGCCACCTTGAAATAGCGGTTGCCTTCCAGGTAGTCGGTCAGAAACCTGAGCCCCAGTTCGAATGTCAGCAGCCGGAGGCCGTGGTAGATCAGCCGGCGTTCGGCTGCGGTCATGGCACAGGCGGTCTTGTAGCCGGCCACCAGGTTCCTGCATGAGCCGAGGTCGAACGCCACGTCCCCGACACCCTTCTCCCCGCAGGGATTGCAGAAAGACCTCAGACAGTCCCCGATGTCCACGGCCGTAAGCCCCGGTACCGTCGTATCGAGATCGATCAGCGATACGGCCCGCTTGGCATCGGCATCGAACAGGAAATTTTCGCATTTGGGATCGCCGTGGATGACCCTGGCACGCGCCCCCTGGTTCTCGGCGAGCTCCTCCAGGGTCGCATCCTCCAGCCGCTTCTCCGCCGCGGACATGCAATAACCGAGGTCCGGCACAGCATTTTGGCAATGCCCGGGAACCGCCTCCCGGTAGGCGTGACGGTAACGGTTCAGGTCATGAAATCCCGGCAGCGGCCTGCCCAGCAGCCGTTGATCGAGCCCCGAAAGCCCCTCGTGAAAGAACCCGAGCAGGCGGCCCGCCTGGTATGCCTGTTCAGGGCTGGAAGCGCGCTCCAGCGATACCGTCTGGTCGAGATAGGTCTGGCATCGCCAGATGGAGCCGTCACTATCTTCAAACCAGTCCAGACCGTCACGGGTCGCGACAGCTTGGGGAAACCGGTAGCCGCGGGATGCCGACTCCGCATCGATCCGGCTCAGATGACGGGAGACAACCGCGGTGTTGGCGGCAACCACTATCGGATCCGGAAACACCGATGGATTGATGCGCTGCAGGACAAGAGACGGCCCGGGGCTGCACACCACCAGAAAGGTGTCGTTGATATTGCCGTCGCCCAGCGGTCGTACCCCGGCGACCACTGAAGGTGCTGCAACGAATGCGGCGACGGCGCGGCCCAGCAGCTGCGAGCGGACTTCAGCCACGGCCGAAGCGGTCAGCTTTCCGATTTGTCTCCACCCGTGGCAGCCTGGTGCAGGTGCACATCCTGCTGCGGGTAAGGAATGGTGATACCGGCTTCATCGAGCGCGATCTTGATGCGCTCGATCAGCGAGAAGCGCACGTCCCAGTAGTCGGCCGTCTTGACCCACGGGCGAACGACGAAGTTAACCGACGAGTTGGCGAGCTCAGACACCGCGATCGATACCTTGGGATCGGCGAGTACGCGCGGTTCGTCCACCACCACTTCCTGCAGCACCTGCTGGGCCTTTTTCAGATCGTCATCGTAGCCGATGCCGACGACCAGATCGATACGTCGGGTCTCGTTGGCGGTAATGTTGGTAATCGTCCCGCTCGACACCGTACCGTTCGGAATGATTTTCTTCTGATTGTCGGCGGTATTCATCACCGTGTTGAAAATGGTGATCTCCTCAATCGTACCGGTCTCCCCGGCAATGGTTACCGCATCGCCAACCTTGAAGGGTCGGAACAGGATCAGCATGACGCCGGCAGAGAAGTTCGACAGCGAATCCTTCAGTGCCAGGCCGATGGCGAGACCGGCGGCACCGACGACCGCCAAAAACGATGACGTGTTGATGCCGAGCTGGCCGGCAGCGGCGATGATCACCGCAGCAAGCAGCGCGTAGTAGATAATGTTCTTGAGGAATTTGGTCAGGGTTACATCAACGCTGTTGCGCTCCATAATCATCACGAAAAAGGCTGCAATTTTCTTGGCCAGCCAGTTTCCGATCAACAAGATCAGTCCCGCGGCGACGATCTTCAATCCCCAGGCGACGATAATTTCTTCATAAGCAAAGTCTGCAAAATTCATCGCGTCTCTCCTTTTTGATTAATCCAGGCAGTATGCCTGTTCATGTTTCCAAAAGCGTGATCTGCACCGCTTCGGTGCGGTTGTTGTTTTCCGGGTTGAGCACAATCTCGAACTCGAAGATATTGCTTGAATCGAGAAACAGTGCATCATTTGCGACCGTTGATTTGGAACAGTGGAAAAACACCGTTTCCGTCGACAGCCCGTGCGGTTCCAGAAGGTAATAGCGCATGAAACCGAACCCCCGGTCCTGGTTGTACTTGATCGGAATTCCCCGCCTGCGGTTGGCGCCGTCCGTGGCCATCGGCAGCAGGCCCGGAATCAAAAATCCAGACAGATAGCTGTCGGCAGCTTCCTTGAGTTCCTTGCTTACATGGTTGAATCCGATCACCTCGACTCTGCAGCCCATGTTCTGCAGGGCCAGCACCAGCCGGATGAAATCGGAGTCGCCGGTGAGCAGAATGACGCGGTCGAGGTTGCGGGCCTGGAGCAGCGCGTCGATCGCCAGATCCATGTCGGCATTGGCCTTGGTTGTGAGAATCCCCTCGTCATCGACAAAATGCTTCACATATTTCTTGATGACCTTGAAACCGCACTGACGGACGATATCATGATAGCGGTAAAGCTTCTGACGGTACTCGTCGTCATCCTTGGTCCTTGAACGATCCTCGGCGAGATAGGAATTGGCCCTGAGCAGCGTCGAATTGCCGGCGTTGGCCAGTTCCGCAAGAATGTCGTAGCGCATCCCGTAGCCACCGCACAGCCGCACGTTCTCGGCATCGACATATATTCCGGTTTTCAGCATCCTGTTTACCGTTTTAAATTGACCCAAGCCCGGCGGTATCGAGTCGAGACGGTCTGCCAGTCAAGGAGAGTGCGGGGAGGCTAGAGTCCGCTATGCCTCCCCAAAAAGCGACGCAGGATAGCAGGCCGTATCGGCCCGATAACGCTGGGCTTATTCCCATTCGATCGTGGCAGGCGGTTTCGATGAAATATCGTAGACGACCCGGTTGACACCGCGCACTTCATTGATAATCCGCGTCGATATGATGCCGAGTATATCGTACGGGATGCGCGACCAGTCGGCGGTCATCGCATCGCGGGAATCGACGCAGCGAATCGCGATCACATGCTCGTAGGTGCGGCCGTCACCCATCACCCCTACCGTCTGGATCGGCAGCAGCACCGCAAACGACTGCCAGACCTTGCGGTACCAGCCGTGCTTCTTCATCTCGTCGAGAACGATCACATCGGCCTGGCGGAGAATCGTGAGCCGCTCCCTGGTGATTTCTCCCATGATCCGGATTCCCAGCCCTGGACCCGGGAACGGCTGGCGGTGAATGGCTTCGGCCGGCAGGCCGAGCTCGAGTCCGAGTTCGCGGACTTCATCCTTGAACAGTTCGCGAAGCGGTTCAATCAGGTCGAGCCTCATTACCTCGGGCAGCCCGCCGACATTGTGATGGGATTTGATCGGGGCCTCACCGCGGAAAGAGACCGACTCGATCACATCCGGGTACAGCGTTCCCTGGGCAAGGAAGCTGACGTCACCGATCTTGGCAGCTTCTTCCTCGAAAATCCTGATGAATCCGAGGCCGATCCTCTTGCGTTTTTCCTCAGGATCGGCCACGCCGTCGAGATCGGAGAGAAAGAAATCGGTGGCGTCGACATCGATTACGTTGAGCTTGCTCTTTTCCCGGAAGAATTTGAGGATGGATTCCGATTCACCGCTTCTCATCAGCCCGTTGTTGACATAGATGCAGGTAAGTTGATCGCCGACGGCCCGGTGGACCATGGCGGCCGTAACCGAAGAGTCGACTCCGCCGGATAGTGCGCAGATCACTTTGCGGTCGCCGACCTTCTCTCTGACCGCCGCCACCGTCGTCTCGATGAAGGAGTGCATGGTCCAGTCCGGCTTGCAGCCGCAGAATCCGAAAATAAAGTTGCGCAGCACGTCGGTGCCGATCAGGGTGTGCGCCACTTCGGGATGAAACTGCACCGCCACCAGCGGTTCCTGCCGATGCCGCAGCGCAGCATACGGCGAATGGGCGCTGACCGCGGTGGCCTCGAAGCCCTCCGGCACCACCTCCACCCGGTCACCGTGGCTCATCCATACCTGGTGGCGGGCCGCACCCGCTTCCAATCCGGCAAAAAGTCCCTCGGTGTCCAGCAATTCCAGCTCCGCCTTGCCGAACTCGCGCTTTTCGGCTTTTTCCACCTGACCGCCGCGCTGCAGGATCATCAGCTGGGCGCCGTAGCAGATGCCCAGGATCGGAATATCGAGATTCAGCAGTTCCGGATCGGAGTGCGGCGCACCGCTGTCGTAGACCGAGCATGGCCCTCCCGACAGCACAATACCGGCCGGGTTCATCTCCCTGATGCGGCCCAGGGGTATTGAGAACGGATGAATTTCACAGTAGACCTTCTGTTCGCGTATACGCCGCGCGATCAGCTGGGTGGTCTGGGAGCCGAAATCGAGGATGAGGATCATCTCTCCATGTACATTCATTGGGTCTCGCGTGGTTTAGATTGGCTTCTCAGATGATATGATTTGGTAGTGTCATGCCATCCGGTAATTCGGGGCCTCCTTGGTGATGATGACATCGTGGACATGAGATTCGCGCAGCCCCGCCGCCGAAATCCTGACGAACCGGGCCTTTTGTTGCAGCTCTTCGATGGTGGCTGCACCGACGTAGCCCATGCCTGAGCGCAGGCCGCCGAGCAACTGGTAGATCACATTGGCGAGCGGCCCGCGATACGGGACCTTGCCCTCGATGCCTTCCGGAACCAGTTTCGACGTGGCGCTGGTGTGATCCTGGAAATAGCGGTCCGAGGACCCCTGGGACATCGCCCCCAGAGAGCCCATACCGCGATAGCCCTTGTAGGTCCTTCCCTGGTAGAGAAAGGTTTCTCCGGGGGTTTCATCGGTTCCCGCGAACAGGCTGCCGATCATGATCGACGAGGCGCCCGCACCGATCGCCTTGGCCAGGTCTCCGGATTGCTTGATGCCGCCGTCGGCGATCACCGGAATACCGTGCCTGCCGGCAACCGCCACGCAGTCGCGCAGCGCAGTGACCTGCGGCACCCCGACACCGGCCACGATCCTGGTGGTACAGATCGAGCCGGGACCGACGCCCACCTTGATCGCGTTGACCCCTGCCTTGATCAGGTCGGCGGCGGCCTCGGCGGTGGCGATGTTGCCGGCGACGATCTGCAGCCCCGGAAAGCTCGACCGCAGCTTCTCGATCGATTTGACCACGCCGTGGGAATGGCCGTGAGCGGAGTCGAGAACGACGACGTCGACGCCCGCCTTGATCAGCCGTTCGGTATGCGCCTCGATCTGGTCGCCAACCCCGATAGCGGCGCCGACCAGGAGCCGACCGAACTGGTCCTTGGCGGCAAACGGGTATTTTTTGATTTTCTCGAGGTCCTTGATGGTAATCAGTCCCTTGAGATTGCCGTCGTCGTCGACCACCAGCAGTTTTTCGATCCGGTGTTCGTGCAGCAGCGCCTTCGAATGCTCGAGATCGATACCGACCTTGGCGGTAACCAGGTTTTTCGATGTCATCACGTCCGATACCCGCAATCCGTTGTCCGATACGAAGCGCAGATCGCGGTTGGTGACGATGCCGACCAGCTTGCCCTCGTCAAGCACCGGCAGTCCCGAGATCTTGTAGTGAGCCATGATCTCCTGGACTTCCGCTACCGACTGATCCCGCCTGACCACGATCGGATCGATGATCATCCCCGACTCCGACTTTTTGACCCGCTCGACTTCCAGGGCCTGCTGGTCGATGGTCATGTTTTTGTGGATCACGCCGATCCCGCCCTCCCGGGCCATGGTTATGGCCGTGGCGGCCTCGGTGACGGTATCCATCGCCGCACTGATCAACGGCGTATTGAGCGTGATGCTGTCGGTCAGCCGGGTCTTCAGCGAAACCTCGCTGGGGAGCACCTTCGAGGCCGCCGGCTTCAACAGCAGATCGTCAAAAGTTAGTGCCATTTCAATATTTTCTGGTAACATAGGGGACTCCTTTCACGGATGACATGGTGCAAAATCCTGAAACGTCTGGGAGTTCATGGTCGAGTTAGAGCACGTTTCTTATCGTATCAGCAGTACAGATCTCAGTTCGAGATTGCAGGCAGATGACAACGGATCCGGTAATCTGGCTGTGCAGGGCTGTCGGCGCCGGACCGGATATCATGATCGTAGAAATAAACCCGCATAACCCGCAACTCAGGAACATTCGAAAGGTTGCGGAGCAGATCAGACTGGGCGCGATTATCTGCTATCCCACCGATACCGGATACGGTATCGGCTGCGATATTTTTAATCCGAAAGCGATTAAAAAGATAGAAAGATTGAAGAGAAGGCCGCCCAACAAGCCTTTTTCGTTCATGTGTTCCGATCTGAAAAACATCAGCAAATACGCCCATGTGTCGAACACCGCCTACCGGCTGCTGAAAAAGAACCTGCCCGGTCCGTACACCTTCGTTCTGCCCGGCACCAAGCTTGTACCAAAGGTCATGACCACCAAGCAGAAGACCGTCGGTATCCGTGTGCCCGAAAACGTTATATGCCGATCGCTGCTCGAAGAATTCGGATCGCCCATCATCAACACCAGCATCCCGGTGGAAGACGATACGGCACCACCCACGGAAGCGTATCAGATAGAGATGCTTCTCAACCACCGGGTCGACATCATCATCGACGGCGGACCGGTCTACCCGGACCCGTCGTCGGTCATCGACCTCACCGGCGACAGCCCCGAAGTGATCAGGGAAGGAAAGGGAGACGTTACCCCTTTCCGTTGATCAGCGACTCTTTCAAGGATTTACTCATGGTGAAGTGGATCGTGTTCCGCTCACCGATGTCCATCATGGTACCGGTCCTCGGGTTCTTGGTCTGGCGGGCCTTGCGCTTCCTCGTCGAGAAGCTTCCGAAGCCTCTGAGTTCCACCCGCCTTCCCTCGGACAGCGCTTCAGCCATGGAGTCCAGTATGATATCGACAGCGACGCTCACATCCTGCTTCTGAAGCGCAAGATTATCGCTGATTCTGTCTACCAGTTCTTTTTTCAACATGCTCATCGAGATCACTCACCGTGACGGAGTCACGCACTTTCCTTAAGGATAAATGGTTCGTATAAAAAAAGGTTGTTCCGCCTGCCGTGCGAAACAACCTTTTTTTACCGTTGCATCGACCACCCTAGTCGTCGTTTTTCGAGCCCCCTGTGGCAGCGGCTTTCAGCAGATCGCCGAAGGTCGCCGGTGCAGCTTCTGCAATTTCGGCTTCGGCCCGCTTGATCTTCTCGACCGCCTCCGCTTCACCCTCGTCTTCGAGGGTTTTCACAGACAGGCCGATCTTGCGGTCTTTCGCGGAAACGTTGATGACGATCGCCTTGAGGACATCGCCTACCTTGTAGTGCTCGGCCGGACTCTTGACCTTGTCCTTGGGAATTTCCGAAACATGGACGAGCCCCTCAATACCTTCTTCGAGCTTCACGAAGACGCCGAAATCGGTGACATTGGTGATCTCGCCTTCAACAACGGTTCCGGACGGGTAATTGTTGTAAGCGGTCTGCCACGGATCAGGGGTCAACTGTTTGACGCCGAGCGAGAAACGCTCGTTTTCCTTATCGATCTTCAATACCACAGCCTGGATCGTGTCACCTTTGGCGTATTTCTCGCCCGGATGCTTGATGCGTTCAGTCCAG
>JAJDNR010000196.1 GCA_022340565.1 Desulfofustis sp. | reverse complement strand
ATCCTGCATCTTCTTGCTGGGGTTGAAGCCGACCGCCACCCATCCCTTGGTTTTCGCTGAAACTTTGGCATGCAGTGTGTCACCGTCAACTTTCCATGCAAATGTGGCTCCCTTCTGTTCGATCTCATGATCGTAGTCCGCACCCTGCGCGGTTACGGCCCCGCAAAGAAAGATCAAACCACACATCATTACAGCCATTGTCCTGTTCATAATGTACTCCCAGATTTGTTTTGACATTTTAGCCTGTTGCTTCACAAGCGCCCCGATAACTGATACTACTTTGTAATACCTATTCATGTAATTACAATGTTCGAATATATTTTATTGGCACAACACTATTTTAGTTGACAAACCGGCCTCGTCAATTAGACTGGCAGTAATGATAACTATTACTAGTAACGCATATTACTGCTTGCTGCAACAACCAGATTGATGTTTAATGGTCTGACAAACGCTATCACCATACTATAAGATAATTTGAGAATTTTTCACCGTTTTAACAAATTGTTAGGACGATGGATCAGCGGATCAATCAAACACCTTAATCAGGAGGATCATCATGGCTAAAAGACTCGAGGTTTACAAGTGCAAATTGTGCGGAAATATCGTTGAGGTTCTGACCGGAGGAGACGGTGCCCTGGTGTGCTGCGGGCAGGATATGGTGCTGATGGCGGAAAATACCGTTGATGCCGCCCAGGAAAAACATGTCCCGGTAGCCACCAAGGTAACGGGCGGCTGGGAGGTCGTGGTCGGCTCCGTTCCTCACCCGATGGAGGAAAAGCACTGGATCGAATGGATCGAACTCAATGCCAACGGTACCAGCTACAAGGTTTTTCTCAACCCCGGCCAGGAACCGAAGGCCTTCTTCCCGGTCGACGCAGCCACCGTAACCGTTCGCGAATACTGCAACCTGCACGGTCTGTGGAAAAACTAGCCACAGATCAGGAAATTCGTTGACCTGAGAGCCGGCTTAAATCAGCCGGCTCTTTTTTTTATCCTCCCGTCTTGTCATTTTGGTGGCGGCGATGCGGACAGGATTGTGCTAATACATCGCCACTGGGCAATTTTCTGATCCAGGGTGAGCCGTGCCATGGCCGGGCTGGTTGACGGCAAAGAGTGTAACTCCAGATTCCTTTCGCGGATGGACTCGATGGTCAGCGCGTGGCGCCTGAACTCGATCTCTGCACGCCGTCCGTTGAACATCACATACCGGATCCTCTGGTGAATATTGAAAAATCGATCAAAATCGTTGATCAGCATCGACTCGCGGTCGATCGAGGTATCCAGACTGCCCTTCCTTCTACAGCTAGAAAGCACGTCCCATAGGGCGATCCGGTTCTTTTTCAATCTCTCGATGCGGACTGAATAGGGCTCGCTCGGCTCGAACCCGAGCAGGGCACCGATGATCGGCCAGAAGGCGTTTCTTGGATGTGCGTAATAGCGCCCCTGTGCCAGTGACATTTCACCGGGAAACGAACCAAGAAGCAGGATGATCGCTTCGCCTGAACTGATCGGCGGAAAGCATGAATGCTCTCCGATATCCCTTCGCTTAGTGTCCATAGATCTCCGTGCCCCTGTACCAAACCCTTTTACTCAGTGGAATTGAGCAGGTTTGACTGACATCTGTCAATACGGGAATTATCTTTACCTGGTAACCCTGAATATACATCAGAAGCAAGGGAGCAAACCATGAATCAACCGACACGTACCGAACGCGACTCCATGGGGAGCGTCGAGGTACCCGCATCCGCGCTCTACGGCGCCCAGACCCAGCGGGCGCTTGACAACTTCACCATCCCCTGCGAACGGATGCCGGAGCCGTTTATCAGGGCCCTGCTGCTGATCAAGCAGGGAGCCGCGGAGGCCAACCGGAGCCTCGGCCTTCTCTCCGATTCACAGTACCGAGCCATACACCAAGCCATCGAAAGCCTGCAGGGAGAGGGGCTGATGGAACATTTCCCGGTACCGGTGCTGCAGACCGGTTCAGGTACCAGTACCAACATGAATATGAACGAGGTGATCGCCCGGCTGGCACAGCTGGGGGGAACAGAAATCTCGCCAAACGACCATGTGAACATGGGCCAGAGTTCCAACGATGTCATTCCGTCCGCCCTTCATATCGCCGCCGCGATTCAGCTCCGCTCGCAGGTTATCCCGGCCTTGTCGGCGCTGATCCGGGTTATCGGCGAAACCGCATCGGCGAACGGCGATGTAATCAAGACCGGCAGAACCCATCTGATGGATGCGCTGCCGATCAGGTTTGATCATGAGTTGGCAGGATGGGCGTCCCAGGTCCGCGACAACATCGACCGACTCGAGGATGTCTTCCAGCGACTTACCAGGCTGCCGCTGGGAGGCACAGCGGTCGGCAGCGGCGTCAACTGCGCTCCCGGATTCGTGGAACGGGCGCTGCAGACAATCAGCCGCGTCAGTTCCATCGCCTTTGAAAGCTCCGATTCAGCGTTCAAGGGGTTGAGCTGCATCGATACGGTTCTGGAAACCTCCGGCCACCTGAGAACCTGCGCAGTCACTCTGATGAAGATCGCCAATGACCTCCGCTGGATGAACTCCGGCCCCCATGCCGGTCTGGCCGAGATCCGCCTCACCCCGCTCCAGCCCGGCTCGTCGATCATGGTCGACAAAGTCAACCCGGTGATACCGGAGGCGGTGCTGATGGCCTGCGCGCGTATCATCGGCAACGACATGTCGATCACCATTGGCGCCCAGTGGGGAAATTTCCAGCTCAACACGATGCTGCCGCTGGCGGCCGCCGAGTTGCTCGACAGCACAACTCTGACCGCGGGCGCGGCGCGCCTGCTCGGGGACAAGGCGGTTGCCGGTTTCGAGGTCCTGCGCGGCAACGTCAAGCGACCGCTCATGCAGAACCCGGTGCTGGTCACCGCGCTGACTCCGCATATCGGCTACCTGAAAGCGGCCGAAGTGGCCAAAAAAGCGCGGGAAGAGCAGCGACCGGTACTCGACGTCGCGCTGGAAACCCTCGATCTTGAGGAAGCACTGCTGAGAAAGCTGCTCGACCCTGAATACCTGGCAGGCGGAGGCGCAAACCGGTCCTGATCCTTACCTCCCGGGCTGCCGGTATTTTCTGACTACCCGGGAGTAATAGCGATGGATCAGCTGCCCGTTCTTCTTCACATCGATTGGATGGATCCGATTGAGCAACAGGAAACGCTGCTGAAAATAGGGGTATTCTGCCCTGATCTCGCTCGATGCGACCGCCACTACATCGCGCCCGTAATAATCTTTCGGATCAGCCCAGTACTCGTACATCAGTCCGTTCCAGCCGAACAGATGCCAGCCGAGGGTTTCATCTACGGCGTATCTCCGTTTCTCAGGATCGTCCCGGTTGATCTTGGCCCGGTAGAAAGCCAGCCCGCTGCTGATCTGGTAAGGGTCCATGCCGACCACCACCGGGCGGCTGCCGGTATAGTCCTCAACAGTGTCGACCACCGCCTCGACGTCGGCCGCCATCCCTTCCCACCCGAGCAGAAACGGATCCGGGTAAAACGGAATGCCGGGCAGCCCCAGGGTCGAATAGTGCAGAAACAGACAGTATCCGGCAACCAGCAGGCCGCTGCTGCAGGCCCACAGCCAGTGCAGAAACCGGCGGAATCTCGAATGCACTGAAGCACTGCAGGCCATCACCGAACACCCCAGAAACGGCAGTGCCGCCAGCCACACCGGGCTGGTCCAGTTCAGTTTCACTTCCCTGCTGAGGCTGAACACGAAAAACACTGCCAGTGGCGATAATACGAGCAGCAGCAGGAAGAGATACTC
>JAJDNR010000193.1 GCA_022340565.1 Desulfofustis sp. | reverse complement strand
GGCGGTCCGCCGGTCATCCTGATTTTCATTCCTTTCAGGTCTTCGAGCGTTTTGACCTGCTTTTCGGTGGTGATCAGCGAATAGGGGGGGGAGGTGTAGAAGAGCAGCACCTTCACATCCTTGAATTCATCCTGGATGGCCGGATACTTCTCATAGAGTTTCCACAAAACCTCGCTGCCTTTCTCGGCTGACGTGAAAGACATCGCCGGCAGGCTGATCACGTCGGCGATGGGGGTCATGCCCGGCCAGTAACCGTGGAAGGCCCAGCCGATGTCGGCGATCCCCGTCTTGACCGCATTCCACATGTCCTTGCCTTTGGCGAGCGTCTGGCCGTAGTAGGCCTCGATCTCGACTTTCCCCCCGGTCGCCTCCTCGACCTGCCTGAGCCATGGATCGACGCAGTTCTTGGAGCTGAGTCCCGACTCAGGGTTCTGGTGAGCAAATCGGAGCTTTATCGGGGCTGCGGCCGCCAAGGCGGCAGAGCCGGCGATGAAGCTCAGCATGACCAACAATGTCAACATTCGCTTGTTCATGTTTCCCTCCTTCTTTTAGGTATGTGTTACCAATCAATGCCTGTTTCATCGGCTGATGGAACAGACTGAAGAAAACCAATCGAGCGCTCTGACAATCAATCCTGCCTACAGATCGAGCGATCTTGAAATAGTGGCCGCCGTCTCCTTGAGCGGTGAGACTGCCGATCTGAAAAACGAGTCGGTCAGCCGCGATGCCGGTCCGGCGATTATCACCGCGGCTTTGGGCGAACCGTCCGCAAAGAATATTGGAGCGGCCATCGCGTGAATATCCTCGTACCGTTCGCCGCGGTCGTACGAGATGCCTTCCGCTTTGACCTGTTTGAGAAGCTTCCGGTAATCCTCCTTGGATACGATGGTACGGTCGTTGAACCGTTTGAACTCCCCCTGCAGGCACGACTCGACGAAATCGGGGCTGCTGTAGGCGAGTATTGCCTTGGCACCGGCGGCGACGTTGATCGGCAGCACTTCTCCCTGCTGAAAGTTGAACCTGAGATGACTGGGGCCTTCGACGTGCGAGGCCAGGATAATATTGATCCCGGATACCATTTCCATTGCCACACTCTCTCCGGTCTGCTGCGCGAGGCCGTAGAGATACGGGTGGGCGACGGCCAGCAGGCGGGCATTGAGGGTCCGCGAGGCGGTGTATCCCAGCTGGTAGGCGGATATGCCGAGCAGGTATTTTCTGGTCGATGGGTTCTGCTGCAGGAATCCCGCGTTCACCAGGGTCTTGATCAGCCGGCTGGTGGTGGATTTGTGCAGGCCCAGCTTGACGCTCAGCTCCGTGGTTCCCATTTCCCTGCCGGAGGCGGAGAACGCCAGCAGCAGGTTCAGGACTTTTTCAGCAGACGACTCGCTGGTTGGACCCTGCTTGCCCTGGGCGGCCGCAGGCGGATGGTGGGAAGCATCGTTGAACATGAATTGTGTCAATGCGAATAGTTTATGTTCCGTATAACGCAACAATTAGAACGATTCGTAAAGGGTGTCAAGCAAAAACTGATAGATGATCCATGCGGACCGCCTATTTTTCTTAAAAAATATATATTAATCAATATGTTGTGATGGTCAACACGCCCTGACATATTACATGTAAAAAATCTTGACAAGGAGTCCTTATCGTGTATTTTTATGAAAATATCTAGGATAAGTTTCGTATTGTAAAACTTATCAGGCGGTTGTGTCGACAGCCTCTCCCGCCGCCTGCCAGAGGCCGGGCGGCACCGGGCAACACGCTGAATCCGCCGGGTAAATGTTTCTCTGCATGGCCCGATGCAGGCATGATCACCGCAAATCTTAACGTGAGGAGGTCAGGAAATGGGTGAGAAGGTTTTTACGAACTGCACCAATGCGGGGCCGGTGAGCGTCTATGTGAAAGACGGCAAAGTCACCCGAATGCGTCCGCTGGTGGCCGATCAGAAAGACTTCAGACAGTGGACCATTGTAGCCGGTGACAAAACCTATTCGCCGCCCAGGAAATTCGCGGTTGCACCCTATGTACATGCGGACCGGCGGAGGCTCTATTCGGAGGGGCGCATCAAATATCCGATGAAACGCATCGACTTCGATCCGGACGGGGAGCGCAATCCCCAGAACCG
This sequence comes from Desulfofustis sp., assembly GCA_022340565.1. GTDB lineage: Bacteria > Desulfobacterota > Desulfobulbia > Desulfobulbales > Desulfocapsaceae > JABDQA01. The sequence continues at coordinate 9,985 of JAJDNR010000193.1, read as the reverse complement.
GGGCAAGTCGCCCTATGTGAGGATAACCTGGGACGAAGCCCTCGACATCGTCTCCTCCGAGCTCAAGCGGGTGTCGGAAACCTACGGGGGGGCAGCGATCAGCGGCATGACCTCATCGCACCACAACTGGGGCATCGTCGGCTACAAGATGGGCCCTTTCGCCCGTTTCATGAACATGCTCGAGTTCACCCCGGTGCTCGACAATCCCGACAGCTGGGAAGGCTGGCACTGGGGAGCAACGCACACCTATGGGTTTTACTGGCGTCTCGGTATGCCGGAACCCTACGATATGCTGGAAGACGCGCTGCAGAACGCCGAGATGATCGTGCTCTGGTCCAATGATCCCGACACCACGCGGGGCACCTACACCGGCCAGGATTCCGCCCTCTGGCGTCAATGGCTGAAAGAGAAGGGCGTCAAGATGGTGTTCATCGACCCGTTTTACAATTATACCGCCGCTGTCATGGAGGGTAAGTGGATCGCCCCGCGCATGGGAACCGACACGGCGATGGCGATGGCCATCGCCTACGTGTGGATCACCGAGGACACCTATGACAAGGAGTATGTGAAGGACCGCACCATTGGTTTCGATGAATTCAAGCCGTATGTGCTCGGCGACATCGACGGTGAGCCCAAGACCCCCGAATGGGCGGAGCAAGAGTCGGGGGTCAAGGCCCGCGTGATCAGGGCCCTGGCCCGCGAATGGGCAGCCAAGCGGACGGTGCTTTCGGGCGGGGCCCGGGGCGGTGAGGGCGGCGCCTGCCGGACCGCTTTCGGCACCGAATGGGCGCGCATGATGGTGCTGCTGCAGGCCATGCAGGGACTCGGCAAGCCGGGCCGCTCGATCTGGGGAACCACCATGGGCGCCCCATCCGACACCAGGACCTGGTTCCCGGCCTATGCCGATCCGGCCGGACGGGTGGCGACCTCGAAGGTGGCCAATCACCTGCCGGTCAATCCGACCAAGCAGCGCCTGTGGCGGCTGACCCTGCCCGACGCGGTACTCAACCCGCCGGTGAGCTGGTACGGGGAAGGGTTCTGCGGCCAGTCGCTGGAGCAGCAGTTCACCCACTTCACCTACCCGATGGAGGGGTACCCGGAGATCAAACTCTTCTATCGCTACGGCGGTTCATTCATGGGCACCATGAGCGACACCTCGAAATGGGTCAGGATGTACCAGAGCCCCAAACTCGAGTTCGTGGTCAACCAGGACATCTGGTTCAACAGCGAAACCCGGATGGCCGACATCATCCTGCCCGCCTGCTCCAACTTCGAACGCGACGACGTCGGTGAGTGGGGGGCCTGCGGCGGCTACACCTGCCATGCCAGCAGCGGCTGCAACTTCAGGATCGTAGTGCGCCAGCAGAAGGCCATCGAGCCGCTCTACGAGTCGAAATCGGACTACCAGATTTTCACCCTGCTTGCCGAGCGGCTGGGCCGCAAAGAGGAGTTCACCGACGGCAAGACCGAGCTCGAGTGGGTTAAGGCCTTTTTCGATTCATCCGATTTGCCGCAGCACATCAGCTGGGAAAAGTTCAACGAGAAGGGCTACTATATCGTCAACATCACTGATGACTACCAGTCGACCCCGTCGCTGCGGTGGTTCGCCGAGGGGAGGGACTGCGACACCCCCGACCCCAACAACCCCAAGCGGGGCACCATCCAGGCAAAGGAGCTGGGGACCTACAGCGGCAAGATCGAGTTTGCATCGGAAAGCCTCAAATCGAAATTTCCCGACGACCAGGAACGCCCAGTGGTGCCGCGCTACCTGAAAAGCTGGGAAGGGCATCACAGCGAAACTTTTCAGAAATACTCGCTGCAACTGCTGTCCCCGCATCCGCGCTTTTCCTTTCACTGCCATTACGACAACCACACCGACTGGCTCGACGACATTCCCACCCACCGTATCAAGAAAGACGGCTACGCCTGGTGGCCGGCGCGCATCAATCCCCTCGACGCGGAGTTGCGCGGCATCAGGTCCGGAGACATCGTCAGGCTCTACAACGACCGTGGTTCGGTCCTGTGCTGCGCGGTGGTCACCGAGCGGGTGCGTGAAGGCGTCATCCACAGCTATGCGTCGTCGGCCAAATACGATCCGCTGATCCCGGGCAATGCCGACTCCCCAGACAAGGGCGGCTGCGTGAACATCCTGACCCCGTCACGGATGGTGTCGCAGCATGCCCCGGGGATGACGCCGAATTCCTGTCTGATCGAAATTGAAAAATGGGAGGGCTGATACCATGGCACGTTATTCTATCCTGATCGATATCGCCAAATGCAACGGATGCTACAACTGCTTCCTGGCCTGCCGTGATGAATATTACGGCAACGACTACCTCCCGTACTCTGCCGCCCAGCCGCTCAACGGCCAGTTCTGGATGCAGGTCAAGGAAATCGAGCGGGGCGTCTATCCGAAGCCGAAGGTGTCCTATATCCCGACCCCGTGCATGCACTGTGAAACCGCGCCTTGCATGATCGCCGCACAAGACGGCGCCGTGTACCGCAGGGATGACGGCATCGTAATGATCGACCCGCAAAAGGCGCACGGCCAGAAGGGGATCGTCAATGCCTGCCCGTACCGGGTGATCTACTGGAACGAGGACACCCAGATCCCGCAGAAATGCACGATGTGCGCGCACCGTCTCGACGAGGGCGAAACGCTGCCCCGCTGCGTCGAGTCGTGTCCGACTGGGGCGCTGGTGTTCGGCGATCTCGATGATCCCCAGAGCGAGATCGCCAGGTTGTCGGCACAGGTGCAGACCGAGAGTCTGCATCCGGAGTTCAAGACCGGAGCATCGGTTCAGTATGTCGGCATCCCAAGGCGTTTCGTGACCGGGGAAATCGTCTTCAGCGACAACGAGAGCGAGTGCGCACCGAACGTGAAGGTCAAGCTGACCGGAGAAGGCCAGGACCGGGAAACGGTGACCGATATCTTCGGCGATTTCGAATTCGAGGGACTGGATAAAAACGGGACCTATGTGGTGTCCGTCGAAGCGGACGGCTATGAGCCCGTGGAAATCGAGTTCACGATGTTAAGCGATATCAATTTCGGCGAGATCGAACTGGATCCGAAATAATCGACGGCGGGTGCGGAGCGGCTGGTCGCTTCGGGCCCGTCAGCGTTCAGCGACAAGGAGAGGGAACCATGATCAGTGTCAAGGATGCGCAGGGAACCCCGTACGATGCAGCGAAGCATTCCGGGGTGTACGGCCTGCAGAAGTTCACCGAATCGGCAACCAAGCGGACCACCGTCTGCTATTCGTATTTTCAGCCCGACGGCGGCGCGGAGATGAGTTCTTCGCCGAAAGAGCGCGTCTACCATGTGGTGAGAGGGTCCATTACGGTGAGCGGCCCTGACGAAAAACATGTTCTCAACGAGGGTGACTGCATCTATATCGCACCCGGGGAACAACGCCAGATGACCATCAACAACGGCAAACCCGCCGAGGTCCTGGTTTTCATCGTAACGCCATAAATCTGTTCCTGCTGACAACCGGTAAGCGCACAGAGAGGAGAGGGTGAAATGAAAGACATATTCAAGCTGGATGGAAAAATCGCCGTGGTCACCGGCGGGGCCGGAGGAATCGGTGAGGCGCTGGCGCTCGGCCTCGGCTACCACGGTGCAACCGTGGTGGTGTCGAGCCGCAACCAGCAGGCGATAGACGCGGTAGCCGCGAGAATCAAAAAGGAAACCGGCAGCGAGGCGCTTGGTGTCGCCTCGGACGTCACCGACGAGGCCAGTCTGCAGAACCTGGTAGACACAGTGAAGGCCAGATACGGCAGAATCGACATCCTCGTCAATGCGATGGGCATGAACATCAAGCGGGATGCGTTCGAGTACCCGCTTGAAGACTGGGACAAGCTCTTCGATGTCAACGTGAAAGGCACGATGGCCGCCTGCAAGGTGGTCGGCAGGGTGATGCGGGATCAGCAGGGCGGCGCCATCGTGAATCTTTCCTCGGTGCGCGGGATCAGGGGGTACACCGGCGGCAACACCGGCTACTGCGCGACCAAGGGCGCCGTCGAACTGATCACCAAGGCGCTGGCATTGGAATGGGCGCCTCACCGGATCAGGGTCAACGCCCTCGGTCCGGCCCTGGTGATCACCCCCGGAACCAGGCACATTGCAGAAAATCCGGAGCTGGCCGCCAAATACGCCGCGGCGGTGCCGATGGGCAGAATCGGCATGCCTGAAGATATGGTCGGCGCGGTCATCTACCTGTGTTCCGATGCGTCGAGCTTCGTAACCGGGCAGACCATCTACGTGGACGGCGGGCTGACCGCCGCCTAGCAGGAGCGCGGCTGCTCGACATCGAGCCCAGCAGGTTCCAGCCAATAACCAACAGAACAGCGAGGAACGACAATGGCGACTGCCGAGATATTGAGCAAAGCCCGGGATCAGAAGCGAACGGTGCTCACTGAGATCGAGGCCAAACAGATCCTTGGTGAGGCGGGCATCCCCTGTACCAAAACCGTCCTGGCCGCCACCAGGGAAGAGGCGGTGTCGATCAGCGAAGGCATCGGCTACCCGGTGGTGTTGAAGGTTTCGTCGGTGGATATCTCCCACAAAAGCGATGCCGGCGGAGTCAAGGTCAATCTCGCTGATCGTGCAGCGGTGGAAACAGCCTATGAGGAGATCATGGCATCGTGCCGGGTGTACGCACCCGATGCCGATATCGAGGGCGTTTCCGTCCAGGGCATGGCGGCAAAGGGCACGGAAATCATCATGGGTATGATCAGGGACGCCAGTTTCGGCCCGGTGGTCATGTTCGGTCTCGGCGGCATCCTGGTAGAAGTGCTGAAGGACGTGTCGTTTCGAATCGTGCCGATCGAAAAGGCTGATGCGATTGCAATGACAGGGGAAATCCAGGGCAGAAAACTGCTGGAAGGCTACCGGGGGCAGGATCCCGCCGATATCGCCCGGCTCCAGGACATGCTGGTGAAACTCTCCGACTTCGTCGACCGGACCCCCGGAATCGAGGAAATCGATATGAATCCGGTGTTCGCCTACCGCGATGGCGCCGTGGTCGTCGATGCCCGGATCATTCTCTCCCCGTGATGGGCAAGCGGAGCGTTGATAACTTTCAATTGATGATCGCAAGGACGGTGCAATTATGATGGAACTCTTCTTCAACCCGAAATCGGTGGCGGTTATCGGCGCCAGCGGGACCCCCGGAAAGCTGGGATATGTCATCGTCAAGAACATCGCCGACAGCGATTTTGCCGGAGATCTCTATCCGGTAAACCCGAAATCAGATGAGATTCTGGGATACCGGGTGTACCGGTCGGTGTCGGAAATACCCGGCGAGGTGGACCTGGTCGTAACCGCACTCCCCACCCCCAAACTGACCGTGGCGACGATGCAGGAGTGCGCCGCCAAAGGGGTCAAGGCGGTGATCATCGAGTCCGCCGGATTCGCGGAAATGGGCGGCGACGGCACGCTCTATCAGAAACAGCTCGTCGATATCGCTGCGGCACACGGCATCCGCGTAATGGGGCCGAATTGCTCGGGCATCGTATCGAGAAACATCGTCACCTCGATCTATCCGATGACCAAGAAAGTGCCCGACGGCAACGTCGTGCTGATCGGCCAGTCGGGGCTGCTGGCGGCGGGCATGGCATCCGACATCGTCGAGAACGAGAGTCTCAGCGTCAGCAAGGTGTGCTCGATCGGCAACAAATGCGACGTCAACGAGAACGACCTGCTGGAGTATTTCGGCAATGACCCGAAGGTCGATGTCATATCGATGTATCTGGAAACCATCTCCGACGGCAGGAACCTGACCCGAATCGCCAAGAGAGTAGCCGCGCAAAAACCCGTTATCTTTCTGAGCGGAGGCCGTACCGAGGCCGGGGCCAAGGCGGCCATGAGCCACACCGGCAGCATCGCCTCCAATGCCAAGATCGTCGAAGCGGCGGTCAGGCAGACCGGCATGATCATGGCCGACGATTTCACCGAGTTAAAGGATTTTGCCAAGGTGTTCTCGACCCAGCCGCTGCCCAGGGGCAACCGCATCGCGGTGATAACCCTGGCCGGCAGCGTCGGGGTCAACGTGTCGGACCTGTGTGCCGCGCACGGCCTGGAACTGCCGAAACTGACGCCTGAAACCACCGACCAGCTCAAGGACCTGTTCGACACGCCGGTGGGCAACCCGGTCGATCTCTACTTCTCGGTGACCAAGATCGGCTTTACCAAGACCCTGCAGACCACCTTCCCCGACGCTTTCAGGGATCCCAACATCGATGCGGCTGTGTTGATTCTGGCCGGCTTCGAATATACCCAGGAAGCGGTTCAGAAAAAGATCATCCAGCAGATCGTCAAGGATGTCGGCAAGCCGGTGGTGGTGTGCATGATCGTCGGCTACAACCGCTACAAGCATGTGATCCTGGATGAACTCGGCAAGGACCTGCCGGTGTTTCCGTCGCTGATATCCGGGGTCAAGGCGCTGAGCAAGCTGTGTGAATACGGCAGCCGCAGATATAAAGCATCCGCTTGAGAGGGAGAAAGTCATGGCATACGAAAACATTATTTTTGAAAAGCAAGAGCAGGTGGCGGTCATCACCTTCAACCGTCCTGAGGCGATGAACGCGCTGAACAATCAGACCCGGGCCGAATTCGCGGCGGCGGTGAAAGAGATCGAGGGTGACGAGACCATCAAGGTGCTGATCCTGACCGGTTCGGGGAAATCGTTCGTGGCCGGCTCCGACATCAAGGAATTCAACGCCACTACGCCCTATGTCGCCCACAACATCGTCAGGCTCGGCGCGCTCGTCGAGAAATTGCCGAAGCCGGTGATTGCCGCGGTGAACGGATTCTGCCTGGGCGGCGGCTGCGAGATCGCGATGGCCTGCGACCTGATCATCGCCTCGGAAAAGGCCAAGTTCGGCCAGCCGGAGATCAACCTCGGCATTATTCCGGGGGGAGGAGGCACCCAGCGGCTGCAGCGGCTGATCGGGCCGCACCGGGCCAAGGAACTGATTTTCACCGGGGACATCATCAGGGCCGAGGAGGCCGAGCGGATCGGACTGGTCAACCGGGTGGTGCCGATGGAAGAACTGATGGCTGCGGCAATGGACGTGGCGGCGAAGATCGCAACCAAGAGCGCGGCCGCCCTGAAGCTCGCCAAGCAGGCGATCAACAAGGGCATGCAGACCAGCCTGCAGGACGGGCTGGATTACGAATACGAAATGTATGCGCTGGCGCTCTCCCTCGAGGACAAAAAGGAGGGGGTAAGCGCGTTTCTGGAGAAACGAAAGCCGAATTTTGTCGGCCGATGAACCAGGCAGGGTAACCGTTAATCCGATATCAGTGAAAGAGGACAAGACAATGGAGAATATGGCCAATTCCGTGGCGCGCATACCGAACCTGGTGGACTGGTCCACCGGCGAAGTCCGGTTGATGAGCGCAAAATGCAATTCCTGCGGAACCTATTTTTTTCCGAAGGAACACTACCAGCACCGGCCCGGATGTTCCCGGGAGGGGGTGGAGGACGTGCTGCTTCCCTCCCGAGGGAAACTGGCAAGCTATACGGTCCAGCATTACCCATGTCCCCCGCCGTTCAAGACCGAGCAGAAGATCACCCCGTACGGCATCGGCCTGGTCGAATTCGAAGCGGAGAAGATCCAGGTGGCGGGCATCATCACCGATACCGACTTGAAATCGCTGGAACTGGGAATGGAGATGGAGACGACCACGCTGACCATGTATGTCAACGAGGAAAAGCAGCAGGTGGTGACCTGGGCGTTTCGGGCCGTTAAATAATCGAGAGGGACAGAGACCATGAGAGACGTATATATCATCGGAACCGGGATTCACCCCTGGACGGGTTTTTCCGAACAGGTTTTTGCAGACTTTGCGGCCACGGCCGTGGACGGCGCGTTGAAGGACGCTGCAATCGAGTGGACCAGAATCCAGTCGATCATGGCCGGGATCTTCATCTACGGCGGAAACGCCGGCCACCTGTCCGGCCAGTACCTGGAATCGATTTTCGGCGAGACCGGGGTGCCGGTGGTCAACGTGTACAATGCCTGCGCCACCGGTTCGGCCGCGATCAGGATGGCATATAACAGTGTCGCTGCCGGCGAGACCGACACCGCCCTGGCCTTCGGCGCCGACGTGTCGCCGAAGGGCTTTCTGACCGCTAAGTCGGACAACGCGGTGCAGGACCGCGACGTGATCAGGTGGAAGATGGGCGGCATGCCCAATCCGATCTACTGGGCGCTCGAGTGTACCAAGCGGATGGCCAAATACGGCACCACCGAGGAGGACCTGGCGCTGGTCAAGGTGCTGATGAGCGAGTACGGTTCGAAAAACCCCGACGCCCGCTTCAAGAAGGCCTACAGCCTCGAAGAGGTGCTCAAATCCGTTTACGTGTGCGAGCCCCTCAGGCTCTACGAGATCTGCCCGGTCAGCACCGGCGCCGCGGCGCTCATCATCACCGCCGACCCCGAGCTGATCGCCAAGGCCGACAAACCGGTGAAGATCAACGCCACCACTATGGGCAGCGCGATCTACGGCGACCCGACCATCCGCATTTCGGCCCTGTCCTGCCCGGCGGTGGCCGAAGCCCCGATGCTCAGCGAGAGCTATTCGGCGTCGCGGCAGGCTTACGAGAAGGCGGGAATCGGCCCGGAAGACATCGATCTGCTCGAACTGCCCGACAACAGCTCCTGGCACTATCTCGTGTACTTGGAAACCTGCGGGTTCTGCGGCGAGGGAGAGGCCGACAAGATGCTGCGTGACGGCCAGACCAGGATTGGCGGCACGCTGCCGGTCAACCCCAGCGGCGGCTTCTCATCGCACGGCGAAGCGCTGTCCGCGCAGGCCATCTGGCAGGTCATCGAGTGCGCGAATCAGCTGCGGGGCCGCTGCGGCGAGCGCCAGGTCGAGGGCGCCAAGGTGGCGATGGCCCAGACCTACGGCCTGATGGGCAATAGCGGTACCACGATACTCTCCATTTAAAGGAACTGTTTCCTATCCTCTGCATGCCCCGCCCCGGTGATCCGGAGCAGGGCATGCCGGTGTCGGATCCTGATCATCGGGAGCCGGGGCTCAGGGCGAGCCTCTTCTGCGGCGACATGGTTGTCATTTTGGCGGGTTGCGGCTATGCTCTCTGCCATCGTATTGTTTTTGCCAATTTGGGCGTTGTCTGGAGACCGGATAGCGGTTAAATCCGGCACGGGAGGGAACTATGGCGGACCAGTGGAGCGAACTCAACGATCAGGGTATACGGCTGATGGAGGACGGCAAGGCTGCAGAGGCCCTGGCCTTCCTGCAGCAAGCGCTGGACGCGGCCCGCTCGGAACACGGCGACAGCCATGACAGTGTGGCGGTGACGCTGAACAACCTGGGAGAACTGTGCTTCATGTCCGGGGAATACGACCGGGCAGAACAACTGATTCTGGAGTCGGCTGCAGTTAGTGAAACGGTTCACGGCGCTTATTCCCTCCAGGTCGGAGAGACGCTGCTGGGCCTTGCCGAGCTTTATTTTCTGACCCGGCGCCCTGACCACGCGGCCCGTCAGATCGAACGGCTGGTGGCCATTTACGAGACGGCGGCGGCAGACGATCCTGGAACCCTGGCTTCCGTCTACAACACCTGCGCGACGCTTTATATGGAAACGGGCCTGGTCGAGTCGGCCCAACCTCATTTTGTCAAGGCCCAGGAGCTTATCGAAGCGCATGGCGGCCAGAACGACCCGGAACTGGCGATCATCCTCAAGGGCCTCGGGATCATCGACCGGCGTAAGGGCAATCTGGGAGGCGCCGAGGCCCGGCTTCGCCGGGCCCTGACCATTCTCGAGCCCAGTGTCGGTCCTGAACATCCCGAATTTGCAGGGGTTCTGGCTCATCTCGCCGAGGTGTACCTGGCCCAGGGGCTGTTCCAGGCGGCTGAACCGCTGCTCAGCCAGGCGGTCGACATCTATCGACATGCCTGTGCCGAGCCCCAGGCCGAAACCGGCGCGGTAATCGACCGGCTGGCAAC
>JAJDNR010000179.1 GCA_022340565.1 Desulfofustis sp. | reverse complement strand
CCGTATCTGATCACTTTTTCGGCCAGTGCCCTGACAATGGTATCGGCCTTTGCGTAATTGAACGGGGCCTCTCCCGCCATCGACACGGCCATCGACGATACCGCGTACATGGTTCCTTCGATGGCCGCCGATACGGTGCCCGAATAGGTGATGTCGTCACCGATATTGGGGCCGCTGTTGATCCCCGAAACGAGCAGTTCCGGCTTGCGGTCGAGCACTTTGCTCAGTCCGATCGACACGCAGTCCGTGGGGGTTCCGTCCAGGCTGTAGAGGTCGGTTTCGAGCTGAGTCAGCTTCAGCGGTCGGTTCATGGTCAGCGCATGGGAGATGGCCGAGTTGTCCCGGTCCGGTGCCACCACGACAACCCGGCCCAGAGGCGCCAGCGCCTGCTTGAGTGCCGACAGCCCCGGGCTGTGAATGCCGTCGTCATTGGTGATCAGGATGGTAGTCATGAATGTCTCCGATTTGTTGAGCGTGCTGCTCGGCCCTCTGCCAGAACGCGCTGATGATCGGATTGCCGCGGCTGCTCCTGGCGGTGCAGATCCCGACATCGAACGGATCGAGCTGGGGTGTGGCATCGATGATCGCAACCTGGCTGCGCAGCGGCGAATTTTCCAGCACCAGTTTCGGTACCACGCCGACGCCGCTGCCCATTGCGACCATTGCGATCATTGCCTCATTGCCGGCTACATACGAATAGATTTCAGGGCGGATGTTCTTTTCCGCAAACCAGCGTTCGCAGCGTATCCTGCTGAGCCCCCGCTCCGGCATGATGACTCCCAGTTTCAACCATCCCTCGATCGGACCGCCCATATTCCGGTCGCCCGGGCCGATAAAGATCAGCGGTGTTCGGAGCAGCTTCAGGAACCTGATATGGGAGGGCAGCTGTTCGGGCAGTGCAGCGATGGTAATGTCGGCTTCGCCGTTTTCCAGCCTTGCCAGTGCCATGGCAGCATCGCCGGTGGATAGTTTGAGGTGGATGTCGGGATAGTCGCGGCGGAAGGTGTTCAAAATAGACGGCAGAATGGAAAGGATGGCGGTGACCGAGCAATAGATCGACAGTTCTCCGTGAAGCCGGCTGTCAGACGCGATACTGGTTTTCAGGCTGCGGTACCGATGCACGACGTCAGAAGCAAACTCCCTGAAGCGTCTGCCGGTTTCGGTGAGCTGAACCGAGCGGTTGTTTCTTTGAAACAGCTGATCGCCCAAATCCTGTTCGAGCCGCTGAATGGTCCTGGTGAGGCCAGAGCGGGTGATATTGCAGGCTCTGCTGGTGCGGCCGAAATGAAGGGTGTCGGCCAGGTGCAGAAACAGGATGAGTGGTCGAATATCCATAAAAATGATACCAAGGGGAACTGCTAACGGCCAGTATTGCAGAAACTGCAACATGATATCACGAATAAATCACTTGACGCAATGCATTAATCGTCCTAGGTTGTCACCTCGACACCCGTATCATATTTCAAAAAGAACATAAACCGGAGGAGATAGGTCATGGCAGAAAACTACTTCAACTCGCTGCCGCTGAGGCTGCAGATCGAGGAACTTGGACAGTGCCGTTTCATGGAGCGTGATGAGTTCAACGGCGTCGAGGAACTCAAAGGCAAGAAAATCGTTATCGTCGGCTGTGGTGCCCAAGGGCTCAACCAGGGGCTGAACCTGCGTGATTCAGGTCTCGACGTATCCTATACACTGCGCGAATCGGCCATTGCCGAAAAGCGCCAGTCATGGAAGAACGCCACCCAGAACGGTTTCCTTGTCGGTACCTATGAGGAGCTGCTGCCGACCGCCGACCTCGTCGTCAACCTCACCCCCGACAAACAGCATACCGGTGTCATTTCGACGATCATGCCGCTGATGAAGGAGGGCGCCTGCCTGTCCTATTCCCATGGCTTCAACATCGTCGAGGAAGGAATCAAGATCAGGGAAGACATCACCGTCATCATGGTCGCACCGAAGGGGCCGGGCACCGAACTGCGCCAGGAGTACGTGCGCGGGTTCGGCATTCCGACCCTGATCGCCGTGCACCGCGAGAACGATCCGAATGGCATCGGCCTGGAGATCGCCAAGGCGTATGCATGCGGCACCGGTGGCGATCGGGCAGGGGTGCTGCAGTCATCGTTCGTCGCCGAGGTGAAGTCCGACCTGATGGGCGAGCAGACGATCCTGTGCGGCCTGCTGCAGACTGCATCCCTGCTCTGCTATGACAAGATGATCGAGAAGGGAATCGATTCAGGCTATGCCTCGAAGCTCGTTCAATACGGCTGGGAGGTCACCACCGAAGCCCTCAAGCACGGCGGCATCACCAACATGATGGACCGGCTCTCCAACCCGGCCAAGATCAAGGCCCATATCCTCTCTGAGGAGCTGAAGAATATCATGGTTCCGCTGTTCGAGAAGCATATGGACGACATCATGTCCGGATTCTTCTCGAAGACGATGATGGAGGACTGGGCCAACGGCGATGCGAACCTGCTTGCCTGGCGCAAGGCCACCGGCGAGACGGGGTTCGAGCTGTCGGAATCGACGGATCGCGAGATCCCCGAACAGGAGTATTTCGACAATGGCATTCTGATGGTGGCCTTTGTCAAGGCAGGTGTCGAACTGGCCTTCGATACCATGGTCGCTTCCGGGATCAAGGAGGAGTCGGCCTATTATGAGTCGCTGCACGAAGTGCCGCTGATCGCCAATCTGATCGCGCGCAAGAAGCTCTACGAGATGAACGTGGTCATTTCAGACACCGCCGAGTACGGCTGCTACCTCTTCTCCCACAAGGCGGTTCCGCTGCTCGCAGACTTCATGAAATCGATCGACACCGACGTGATCGGCGCAGGGCTCGATCTCGAAGACAACGGGGTCGACAATCTCGACTTGATCGATGTCAACGAAGCGATCCGCTACACCGACGTCGAGGCGATCGGCGCCGAATTGCGCGGCTATATGGGAGCGATGAAACCGCTGTAACCCATCTGCAGCTTCAGATCCTGGTTCATTACTGACCCAGAGAGGAGCAGCCGGCGATGTCCGGCTTGCTCCTTTTCTTATGGTAGATGCCATCAAGCGAAGGCTCTCTAAAATCAATCCGGGGAACGCAGTGACGCCGACTTTCAGCCTGCGGCTCTCCGGCCTGTTCGCCGAGACGGTGAATATTGCTGCGGGATACGGCAGCTTCGCTGCCTATGCCTCCGGCCCGTAGCAAACCATGTTCACCGCCCCGGCTGGCCTTCGCGATGCAGTCTGAAAGACGGCGTCACTGCTGCCACCTTGCGTTCGCTTCTGCTTATTCTCCGGTATAAAAAACTGCTAATTAAGTATTGTGTCCCCTTAATTCGAATTCGGTAAGGCCGGAGAGCCGCAGGCTGAAATATGGCTCCACAGCCTTTCCTGGATTGGTTCTGCAGAACCACCTCTTGATGAGCAGCCCGCTACCTGCACCACCGCTTCCTGCTTGCATGTGGCTGTTATCAGAGTGTATCCTGATAGTACTACGGTTTGCTTGCTGTCTGATCATCTTTTCAAGGGAGTGATATGGCTGACGCTCAGGAACCGCTGTGGCATCGAACCAGGAAACTGATCCGCGAATACTGGCCGCTGGGCGATCCGGTGATGTTGAAAGACGTGATCGGCGTCAATCTGCCGCAAAGCGACTTCGGCAAAGTAAGAAAAAAAATCGACGCGTGTCTGGAGGGCAAGGGAGGGGAGGTTTCGGCCCGGGCCCGGGCCGCCGAGCTGGGCGAAGCCTACCTGGTGCTCAACGCCAACGGGAGGAGGCGATTTCTGACGCTGCTGGCCGAAGAGTACGATGTGGACAACGATGCCGTCGAGGCAGCGATTCAAAAACGCAGGGAAGCCGAGGATCACCTTGAAGAGCGTCGCCTGACCTTTGAGCTGCACAATCTTCTGGAGCCCCCCCGGGCCAGGATTCTCAAACAGTTCAACGGCCTCCAGGGAGGTGTCAAGTTTCTTGTCGACCTCCGCGAAGAACTGATGCGCTGGACCGATGGCAACCAGGCCCTGAGCGATCTTGACAAGGATCTGCACCGGCTCCTCGCCTCCTGGTTCGACATCGGATTTCTCGATCTGCAGCGGATAACCTGGAAAAGTTCCGCGTCGCTGCTCGAAAAATTCATCCAGTACGAGGCCGTTCACGAGATCAGGTCGTGGAAGGACCTGAAGAACCGGCTCGAGAACGATCGCCGCTGCTATGCCTTTTTCCACCCAAGCATGCCCGACGAACCCCTGATCTTCGTGGAAGTAGCGCTGGTCAGTGGAATGGCCGCCAATGTCCACGATCTTCTTGACGAGAAGGCGCCGTTGACCGACCCGGACAAGGCCGATACGGCAATTTTCTATTCGATCTCCAACTGCCAGGCCGGACTGGCAGGGGTCAGCTTCGGAAATTTCCTGATCAAACGGGTGGTGGCCGATCTGGTCGCGGACCTCCCCGGTCTGAAAAGTTTTGCGACGCTGTCACCGATACCGGGGTTTGCGTCCTGGCTGCGGGAAACGGCCGACCGGGACGAGCCGGAAGCTGCCGATGCGAAAAAAGATCATAAACTGGCAGCCGAGGTTCTTGCCCAGCTGGACAAACTGAACGACCGCAGCAGACTGTTCGATCCGGACCAGCAGGCGAAGCGTCTGAGCGACCGCGAACTCAAGCTGCAGCAGTCGCTGCTGAGGCTTTGCGCCCGGTATCTGTTGACAGCCAGGCGGGGCATGCAGGCAGAGGACCGGGTCGCGCATTTTCACCTGACCAACGGCGCTCTGATCAAACAGATCAACTGGGCTGCGAATCTGTCCGACAAGGGGATGCAGCAGTCCTACGGGATGATGGTCAATTTCCTCTACGATCTGCCGTCCATTGAAAAGCAGCACGAGGCATATCGAAGCAGCTGTATCATTTCGGCCTCTGCGGCGGTTAAAAAGCTTGCGAAATAGCAGCAGGCTCGGCTTGGACCCTGTTTTGGGCGATGTCCTGGGCTTCGATCAGGTGCATCCTCGAGGGTCGAGCGCCTTGCTGGC
>JAJDNR010000122.1 GCA_022340565.1 Desulfofustis sp. | reverse complement strand
CCTGCTTCGCCAGAGCTCCAGAAACACCAAACCGATGCGCAGCCTTGCTGGAAGCGCCGGCTCTAGCCCAAATATTTCATGGAAAACGAACGTACAGGCAAAAAATAAACAGCAAAATCAACTTCCCAGGGAGAGCTCAAGCCCTGTCACTGAGACCGTTTGTGCCTTATGGAATCAAGGCTGAAAGGCAAAAATTCCACCCTGCGGGCGAGTCGATACGGCCTGTGATCCCGCGTCGCTTGTGGGGAAGGCATATACCGCTATAGCCTTCCCCACGTCTCCTTGACTCGCAGGCCGTCTCAACTCGTGAAATATTCGGGCTAGATCCCGATAACCTTCAGAAAGTAAAGATACAGCGTGTAGCTCAACACCGAGATCAGCGTCGAGAACATGATAATGGTGCTGGTCAGGTCGGCATCGCCTTTGAGCTGCTGGGCCATGATATAGGCGGTGGAAGCAACCGGCGCCCCGGTCAGCAGGATGCCGACCCCGAACTCCATGCCGCGCACGCCCAGCATGTAGAGGATAATACCCGCAGTCAGCGGCATCAGAACGATTTTGACAGTTGTCGCGATCATCGTGATGGTCATTTCGCCCTGCAATTTCTGAAAGGAAAACGAGGCTCCGATGACAATGAGTGCAAGGGGCAGCGTCATGCCCGAGATAATGTCGAAGGCATTCGCCAGAACCATCGGGATCGGCAGTCGGAAATAGCTCCAGATGATTCCCAGAAACGAGGAGCTGATCAACGGATTGAAGACAATCTGATGGACCCAGAAAGACGCCTTGAGATCGGGTCCGACATGCCGGTGAGGGAGCATCAGCACGAAAATGGACAGGAAGTTGACCACCGCCGTCATGAAGCCGATGATGATCCCGGCGACCGCAAACCCCGCTTCACCATAGGCGCTGTAGACGATCGGCAAGGCTATGTAGACCAGGTTGCCTCTGAACGCCGCCTGACAGAACGCCCCCCGCCGGGCTTTGTCATAGTGCCGCACTCCTCCGTACAGATAGCTGAGAGCGGCAATCGTGCCGATGCAGATCAGGATTCCGGCCAGAATCCTGGCGTTGAAGCTGGCCGAAAAATCGGACTGGGCGATCTTGTAGAAAAACATGATCGGCACCGCCACGAAATAGACCAGCCGGTTCATCTGGGCGAGAAAACCGGTGTCGACGAGCCCGGTCCCCCGCAGCGAGTAGCCAAGCCCGACCACCAGGAACACCGGCAGCACGAGCAGCAGGATATCGAACATGATAATTTATCGTTACGCGCGCTGGTAAGTCAGCTCGGGGTCGTCCAGCCCTTGCGTGCCCTATCGGCCCTCCCCCATCGTCGCTCGGACTGTATCACGTTATCCGGCAGAACACAAAAGAAGTGTTGCAATTGTGAACGTATTCGAGATTATCTATTATCAACAAAAGCTATTTTACATAGCGCGGAGTCCATTCCATCCCATCGTGCAGCGTTGCTGGCTGCGGTGCCTGCTCACAGCGCTGCCAGGCTGCTCCGCCGGCTTCTCGCTCGCGCCCTGCCTGAATGGGTGCCCTGAACTTATGTCGCTATGTATAGTGAATCCCGGAGGTCTCAATGAACCCGCTCACCATTTATCAGCCGCCTGATTTCGCCTCAGCTCCTTTATCCGAAAGCCCGGCCGCCCGGTTGATCCCCGCGCCCGCCGACGGCATCGCGCCTGAACAATTCCACGCGACATCCAATTTCCCCGAGTACATCAAACTCGAATCGCGGGGCTGGGTGCTAGCCCCGGAGAGCCGGATGGATGCGGTGCTGGTTGCCGAGCACGGCGGGCTGCGGGTGGTCGAACCGCGAAATCTCAGAAAAGGAGACCGGGTCGTGGTGGGCCGAACCGAAAACGGCGAGCAGGGGATTTTCGTTCATGCAGACGGCTTCACGCGGCCCGAAGAGAGTACCGACAAGTTTCTGTTCCGCTCGCGCGGCACTCGCGAGACTCCCTTTTCGAGGTCCTACGACGATCTCTACACGGTGCTCAGACACGACCGCAACCACGGCCGGATCGTGTGGGTGCTCGGCCCTGCGGTGTCGTTCGACAAAGACAGCCGGGAAGCGATGCAGGGCTTGATCGAGTCGGGATACTGTCACGCGCTGATGGCCGGAAACGCACTCGCAACCCACGATCTCGAGGCGTCCCGGTTCGGGACCGGCCTCGGCCAGGACATCTACAGTCAACAGCTCGTACCGCTCGGCCACTACCACCATCTCGACGTGATCAACGAGGTCAGGCGCGCCGGATCGATCGGTGCATACGTTGAGCAGGCGAACATCAAAGACGGCATCATCTATGCCTGTGAAAAGAACCGGGTACCCTACGTACTGGCCGGTTCCATCCGCGACGACGGTCCCCTGCCCGGGGTCGTCGGCGACGCCTACGAGGCGCAGAACGCCATGCGCGAACACGCCCGCCGGGCAACCACGGTAATCGCCATGGCCACCCAGCTCCACTCCATCGCCTTCGGCAACATGACCCCGAGCTACCGGATCGAGGTGGACGGCAGGGTCAGGCCGGTCTTTTTCTTTATCGTCGACATGTCCGAGTTCAGCGCCGACAAGCTCGCCAACCGGGGCTCGGCGCAGGCTCAGGCAATCCTCACCAACGCCCAGGATTTTATCGTCAACCTGTGGAACAACCTGAAAACATAGCCCCGGCGGCACGGCGACACCGCTCCCGATATCCCGTATTCCCCTCGATCCGTACCGGCGCAACAAGCGTATCGGCTTCAACCCGCAGGTCCGGGCCCTGCAACCTTCTGCCGGAAGCACCTTCGCAAGCAAGCGGAATCGCTGGTCCTCTGCCCGCAAAAGTAGTTGCAAAATATAAACTTAACGGTAGATTAATTTCACTTCATCTGGAAACATTCCGGAAGGATAAGACCGTCATACGCACGTCCCTGGAAGCTGCTGGTTCAACGCTTTGTATAAAGCCGCCCCCTTGACCGTCAACGGGGCGAAGGGGAGCGATGCGCTGACCTGCGGTAATCAGGCTGGACGCAGTGCGCTCCTGTCCAGGTGCGGACAGGACGCGGTACCCCTGATGATCTATCAACCATGAAGAGGGAGGTTACACGATGGAAAGACGAGAGTTTCTAAAGACGGCCGGTGCCGGCGCCCTTGCCGCTGGAGCCATGATTGCCGGGGCTCCTGCCGTGCATGCACAACAGACCATAGAAATCACGCTGGTAACGACCTGGCCTCGTGACTTTCCCGGACTCGGTACGGGAGCCCAGCGTTTTGCCCAGCGTCTGACCGATATGACCAACGGCCGGATGAAGGTGAATTATTTTGCCGCCGGCGAGCGTGTAAAAGCCTTTGACTCCTTCGACGAGGTCGCCTCCGGAAATGCCCAGATGTACCATGGCGCTGAATATTACTGGAAAGGCAAGCACGCCGGTTTTCCATATTTCTGCAGCGTGCCGTTCGGCTTGACCGTCAACGAAATGAACGCCTGGATCCGCTTTGGCGGCGGCCAGGAATTGTGGGATGAACTGGGCGCCGAATTCGGCGTCAAAGGGCTCATGTGCGGCAATACCGGCTCGCAGATGGGCGGCTGGTTCCGCAAGGAAATCAACTCGGCTGACGACCTGAAGGGGCTTAAAATACGCATTCCCGGCATCGGCGGCGACGTCATGGCCAAACTCGGCGCTTCACCCGTTTCCCTTCCGGGCGGCCAGATCTACGAAAACCTGATCGCCGGATCGATTGACGCGACCGAGTGGGTCGGCCCCTGGAACGACGGCTTCATGAAGTTCTACGAGGCAGCCAAATACTACTATTACCCGGGGATGCACGAGCCGGGATCGATGCTGTGCATAGGCATCAACAAGAAATGGTGGGACGGCCTGTCCAAGTCCGACCAGCTGATCATCGAGGCCGCCGCCTCGATGGAAAACGATGTGATGATGGCTGAATTCAATGCCAGAAACGGTGAAGCCCTCAACAAACTGGTCACCGAGCAGGGGGTCATGCTGCGTGAATTCAACGACGATATTTACGACGCCTTTGGCGAGGCGGCTGCGGAAGTATTCGAGGAGACGAGAAAACAAAATGAGCTGGCGGCCCGTATCCATGACAGTTTCGCCAAGGCACGGCAAGAAGTTGGCTCGTGGATGAAGATCTCCGACCAGGCCTACCTGAACAAGCGTAACCGGGTGCTTGGCCTGTAACCGGCGGTATACAGCCCGAAGCTGGGACACGGCGCCCTGCGGGGTGCCGTGTCCCCCGTTGCCGGTAGCCTTGAACCCGGCCCGCGGGCTGTGTATGGTCCCGCACCATCAGCCGAGATCATCAGTATCAGGCACCCAGAGATGCAGCGCCAATGAGTTCGTCAACCGCCATCGATACCAATCACGAACCGGGCCCGTCCCTGCCTGAAGAGGCCGAACGGGGCACCGCCCTTGTTGCCTCCGTGCGGGCACTGGCGCTGTCGATCGTCGCAGTGATGCTCGTCTTTCTGATCAACAACTATCTTAATTGTGGGCAGCAATGGCCCGGGCTGCCGTTTTTTTTTGCACACCAGGGCTGGTTCGGCCTGGAAGCCCTGCGCGAGCCGCTGTCGCCACCCCAGCTCATCAAGGGGTGGCTGCAGCTGTTCAGTTACCTGGGTGCGGTCGCCGGCGCCGTTTTCTATGTGCTGCTGACGCCCGGACGCTCTCTGCGATCTGACTCAGCGCTTCTCAGCGGGCTTGCCGCCTATATTATTCGAGCCTCCTTCTGGATCGTGCTGATCGTGGGAATCGCCGATATCGTGATCTCTTTTCTCAGGGTCGAGGATCTGCTGGCGCCGCTGGTCGGGGAGGAGGTTGCCGAGGCCCTCGGGCGTTCCCACTATCGAGGCGCCTATGTGCACCTTCCATTGATCCTTCTGTCCTGCGTTATCGCTCTGTTCAGCCGGTCCCTGGGATTTATCTGGCTGACGCTGCTGGTCGTGCTGGCGGAATTTCAGATCGTCGTTTCCCGCTTCATCTTTTCCTACGAGCAGCCGTTCATGGGTGATCTCGTCCGCTTCTGGTATGCGGCGCTGTTTCTCTTCGCCAGCGCCTATACCCTGGTTCAGGACGGCCACGTCCGCGTCGATGTGTTGTATTCGCGCTTCCCAAAACCGGCCAAGGCCTGGGTCAACAGTGTCGGAACCCTGCTGCTGGGGCTGCCGCTGGGATGGATCATCCTGGTCACCGGAATGTGGGATAAGACCAGCAGCATCAACAGCCCGCTCTTCAGCCTGGAGGTCTCGCAATCGATTTATGGGTTGTACGTGAAATACCTGATGGTCGGGTTTCTGGCCGTCTACGCCGTATCGATGATTGTGCAGTTCTGCAGTTACCTGCTCGACCATGTCGCCGACCTTCGAGAAAAACCGGGTGGTGATCGGTTAGCCGGACATACATAACCGAAACAGGAACCACGGCATGGAGTTTGTCTTTCTCGCAGTCCTCATCCTGATGATGATGATCGCCCTTTCCTCGGGCTATCCGGTCGCCTTTTCACTGCCGGGCGCCGCCATTCTGTGCATCGGCACGGCAGCGCTGTGCGGCCTGCTGTTTGCCGGAGACAGCAGTGCCTACTTTATCGAGGGCGGACCCTTCCAGTGGCTCAGCGCCGGCGTGACCAATTTCCGGAGCCTCTACTGGGACGTTGAACGGGATACCCTCATTGCGGTCCCGCTGTTCATCTTCATGGGCATCATGCTGCAGCGCTCGAAGATCGCCGAGGACCTGCTGATCACGATGGCCCAGCTGTTCGGGCCGGTCCCCGGAGGACTGGGCATCTCGGTGGTTTTGGTGGGGGCGCTGCTGGCGGCCACCACCGGTATCGTCGGGGCCACGGTCATCGCCATGGGGCTGATTTCGCTGCCGGCGATGCTGCGCAACAACTACAACAAATCGCTCGCGACCGGAACGATCTGCGCTTCGGGCACCCTCGGGCAGATCATCCCGCCCTCCATCGTGCTGATCATTCTCGCCGACCAGTTGACCGGCGCCACCGACCAGGCGAGTACCATGCGGAAAGCGGCCTACAAGGCGGCAACCGGTGAATTCAGCATGCCTTCGGTACTGGATGTAACCTCCACCAGCGCCGGAGAAATGTTCATGGGCGC
>JAJDNR010000136.1 GCA_022340565.1 Desulfofustis sp. | reverse complement strand
TGCACACTCGTCTGACGTCGCAAAGACGGGAGTGAATGCCGCCAGGCTGCAGGAGGCGGCTGCTAGAATCAAGCTGGCAATGACTTGCGCGATTATAGATCTGGCCATTTGGGTCCTCTCATCATGCAGCGACTGATTTTCAGTACAGATCAGGTCTGCAGCATTCAATCGAATATGGATATCCTTGGTTTCCGGCCAAGGTCGGAGCTTATAGGCTTTGCCATATGAACGACATATTGCTCCACCTTGACCTGCGCTGTCCCTGCAACCCGGGAAAAGGTGCAGGCAGTGAGCCGGATGCGAACACTATCGCAAAGTATACAGCACTGCCAATATCATATCGTGTTTGGTCCCGAGTATGCCAGTATAAGATATGGCCGGGGGAGGTGGCTCGAGAAACTGAGCGCTGCATCAGATTATTTGCTGATAAGAAAGAAGGAGATATCGCAGGACTCAATGTTCAGTTTAATCATCTCCACTATCAGCGGACAACGCTCTTCGAGCCGGTGCAGAAAAATCATCGATATATGATTAAAATCCTTTCATAGTCAAGAATTTCCATTGGATGGGCAGCTCGAACCCCAAAAATTTCTAGTGATCGATACTGCATGGGCAAGCCCAGGGTGACATAATCGACATATCGATCTTCAAAATCAAATTTTTTCCTTTGCTATTTTGAAAAATAGGTTTACAGTCCTGCCAAACGCGGAATTATCCCGTATTTCTGATCACGCACAGCGTCACTCATCGCCTGTCTTGTATTATTATCTCATTTCAGTAGCTCTCGGAGATTCTTGCTGATCATAACCAAGGAGAGGCAAGATGAAGCTCTACATAGGTAATTTACCGTATGATATCTCTGAACCGGAATTGTCTGATCTGTTTACGGAGTTCGGTGAAATCGTGAATGCCGATCTGATCAAAGATCGTTACACGGGAAAATCAAAAGGGTTTGCTTTTGTTGAGATGGATTCTCGATCAAGCGGGCAGCAGGCAATGGAATCTCTGAACAAGAGAATCTACAAAAGCCGGCCGCTTGTCTGCAATGAAGCAAAACCCCAGAAGAAGGGAAACAGAAGACGATAGAATCTTGGCTGAAAGCGGTAGAGCAACAGAGGTAATTCCGCTTGCTATTTTAACAAAAGAGCTTATTATCGTCGCAGCGAGGCTTTGCCTCATCAAGCAGATCACGCACTACATCCCTTTCCACCTGCCTTGTCGTTTCAACTTCAATCAGTTGCTTTCAAGGATTCTTGCTGGTCGTAACTTTACCTTCATGCTCACCTGCATGAGAAACTGTGCATAATTGCACGCAACAGGAGATTTAATGAGTTTTTCCAAGTTCACTTTTCACCGGCACATCTCTGAGGCCATAAAAAGTCACGGATATGTAACACCAACAACAATTCAGAACAAAGCAATACAGCCGATACTCGAAGGCCGTGATCTGTTGGGACTTGCGCAGACCGGCACAGGTAAAACAGCCGCCTTCGTTCTGCCGATCCTGCAGCGAATGAGCACGAACCTTTCAGAGAGGTCGGTAAAGGCCCTTATCATCGCTCCTACCAGGGAGTTGGCTGAGCAGACCTACGCATTTATCGGTACATTCTCCAAACGCCTCAATCTCCACCCCTGTGTGCTGTATGGAGGAGTCAGCAAAGAAGCTCAGATCGCAAAGCTCAGGCAGGGGGTCGAGATCGTGGTTGCCTGCCCGGGTCGGCTTTTGGACCTGGCACATGATGGGATGATAGACTTATCCACAGTAGACACGCTGGTCCTTGATGAGGCTGACCAGATGCTCGATCGCGGGTTTCTGCCTGATATTAAACGGATTTTGAAAATGCTTCCGGCACACCGGCAAAACCTCGTTTTCTCGGCGACCATGCCTCGAGAGGTTCGCTGCCTCGTTGATAAAATACTTGTTGACCCGGCTGAGGTCAGCACAAACTACTCTGCGCCCCTAACAAGCATTTCGCATGTATTTTACCGGGTGGACAAACAGCGAAAAAATGTGCTTCTCAGGTCTATTCTGAAAGAAGAAGATGTCAGGACGGCAATTGTATTTACCAGGACCAAGCACAAAGCCAGAAGCCTTGCCCGAACGCTTGAGAGGCAGGGATTCAAAGCTACTTCAATTCAAGGCAACCTTTCACAGCAGCGTCGTCAGCAGGCACTGGATGGTTTTAAAAGCGGTTTATACGATGTCCTGGTAGCAACTGATATTGCCGCACGCGGAATAGACGTATCCGGCATCTCTCATGTTATCAACTACGACATGCCGGGAACAACTGAAGCCTACACCCATAGAACAGGAAGAACGGGCAGAGCAAATCAGACAGGAACGGCGCTTACCTTCTCCACAATTGAAGATGATAAAATGACTGAGAATCTGCGGCGTACCTTGCGAGAGAGATTCGTCTGCAAGGAGAACTCCGCCTCTGAGGTCGAGGACATCGTCCTTGAAACAGGCAACCTTCAGGTTCAGAGTCCCGTGCCACGCAGAAATAGCCATCGAAAAGAGAGAGGCAAGAAATCATCTCAACGAAACCGCATGGCGGCGTTTGATTTCGGCATTTAGATTCCCTAACAGCTGGCGGCGTTAAAAACTCTGCCGCCAGTTAAAAAATTTAGGAGTCTCATTTGATACCTTGTATCTTCGCTTCAGGAATTTTACAAAGTCATCAGAGGTGTAATTTTCTCCGTATTCCTTGAGGAACATACGAAAAATTCTTTCTTTCTCCGACTGACTGGTGACTTTCCATACGTCTTTATAATTGCTTGTTTTTTTCATACCACATGAACAGTCATTGATGATTCACTGAGATACAGCGGGGAACTACAGCTCAGAGTGCTTCCCGGACGGGAAGGTTTGCCGGAACTTTATATTAACCATGATTTGCTAAAATGAGCAAATCAATAGGGGATTGATAGGTTATTGATACATCATTCTCCAAAGTGGTCTTATCAGTCGTAATCCTGGCAGCTTCCTTCTCTGACCTGCCTCCGCTGCCTGGGCCCGATCCGCTCAGAAATGCCGCTTCTCTGCAATTGTCTTTCGCTTCTGCTTCAATCATGCTTAGTATTTTCTATTGTGAGGGGGAGGACATGAGACCGGCATGCAGAAAGGCGATCTGGTCATAGCCGACCATCCTGAGAGTGACTCGAGCATACAAACCCGATCCTACGGCATTGTTTTAGAGGTGACGAAGGCCGGTCGTGTCAAGATAGAACTGTCAGATGGTTCCGTGATCAAGCGCCAGTTCAGTTCCGTCGCCGTCTATATACGCCCCCCCTCGAACTGGAAAGAGTTGTACGAACGACAGGAAGTGCCATACAGCCATCGGCGGGTTTCACTGATCAACCCCGTTTCGAGAGCTTCCTCGCATCCCGTTTCGAGAGCTTCCTCGCATCAGGATTGAGGATCTCCCCGAACTGATTGATGCCGTCGTGCGGGCCAGTGATACGTTCGAAAGTCCCGCGGGCCGTCTGCGGCAGTCTGACATCTGATCAACGCAGCGGGGAGGGAGTACGTGTTGAGGTGGTTCGCGGAGGGCAGGGCTCATAACATGCAGATTTAGAAATCGGATGTAAGGAGTCGGCGTGACATCGATATACCGCCTCGAGCAGATAAAGGAAATTGTTCCCCGATTGGATCTCGCCCACGACATGGCAGAGGGATTCGTCTCCTACTCACGGGGGCAGGTGGTGGTTCCGCCTGTCGGCGAACTGATTTTCGACGAACCGCCCGGCGATACCCACATCAAATACGGTTACATCAAGGGCGACGATTATTTTGTCGTCAAAATAGCATCGGGATTTTACGAAAATCATAAACTAAACCTGCCTTCCAGCTCCGGGCTGATGCTGCTGTTCTCCCAGAAATCCGGGAAGCTCGAAAGCGTGCTGCTCGACGAGGGGTATCTGACCAATGTAAGAACCGCCGTGGCAGGGCAGATCGTCGCCAAATACTTCGCCCCGAAACGGATAACCGGGATTGGCGTGTTCGGCACCGGCATTCAGGCGCGCCTGCAGGTGGAGTTTCTGAAGCCGGTGACCGACTGCAGACAGGTGGTCGCATGGGGACGGCGGACCAGTGGCTTCGCATCCTACAAAGAGGAGATGGGAACAAAAGGATTCGACGTGGAAACGACCACTGATGCGGGCCGCGTAACCGCTCAATGCAATCTGATCGTCACCGCGACGCCGAGCAGCACGCCGCTGCTTACGATCGATCAGCTGATGCCCGGCACCCATATAACGGCGCTGGGATCCGATACGCCGGAGAAGCAGGAGTTGGACAGCGAGATTCTCGGGCGGGCCGAGCTGGTGGTGGCCGACTCCATCGAGCAGTGCCAGAGCCGGGGGGAAATCTTCAGAGCCCTGAAAGCCGGACTGTTGGATAAGCATAAGGTGGTCGAGCTGGGAGCGGTCATCGCCGATCCTTCGCTGGGACGCAGCGACGATGATCAGTTGACCGTGGCCGATCTGACCGGCGTGGCGGTGCAGGACATTCAAATCGCCAAGGCAGTGCATCGGGCTCTGCAGGCTGCAGGTTGCTGATTCCCCCTTGCGCCATGAGCATTATCGCATACACATCATGCTGAATTATGTAAGCACCAGGGGAGGAGGGGAGCCGGTCGATTTTGCGGAGGCAGTCCTGAAGGGGTTCGCGGACGACGGCGGCATGTTCGTCCCGCAATGGATCCCTCGTATACCCCGGGAACAGCTCGCAAGCTGGCGGTCTCTGTCCTTCAACGACCTTGCTTTCGAGATCCTGTCGATGTTCATCGATCCTTCCATCATACCTTCGGAGGATCTCAAGGATCTGATCCACGCAAGCACCGCACCTTTCAGCCACCCGGACATCATTCCGGTGAAACCGCTGGGCGACAGCAGCCACTATGTGATGGAGCTCTTTCACGGTCCGACCCTTTCCTTCAAGGACGTGGCGATGGGGTTTCTGATCAAGGCGATGGATTACTTCCTGCGCAGAGTCGGCCGCTCGGCTTCGCTCCTCATCGCTACCACCGGCGACACCGGACCGGCGGCCGCGCACGCCTCCATCGGCAGGCAAACTATCGACTGCTGGGTGCTGTATCCGAGGGAATTCATCTCCGAGGAACAGGAGCGCCAGATCAGCACCCTTGAAGCGGCCAACGTGCATGCGGTGGCGGTCGAGCATTGCCCTGACGGCGGCGACAGCCTCGACATGGTCATCGCCGAGATGTTCGAAGATCGCGACCTGGTCGAACGACTGCGCCTTTCCAGCGTCAACTCGATCAACTGGGGCCGGGTGCTGTTCCAGTCCGTCCACTATTTCCACGGTTATTTCAGGGTCGCCGAAACGGTCGGGGATCCGGTGGCTTTTTCGGTACCCACCGGGGCCTTCGGGAACCTGTTCGCGGGCTTTCTGGCCAGGGAAATGGGGCTTCCCGTGGCGGTATTCATCTGCGCCAACAACCGCAACGCTGCCGTTCACCGGGTCCTGACGACCGGTAGATTCTCCAGGGAGGGGCTCAAACAGACCCCTTCCAACGCCATCGATATCGCCCTGCCTTACAACTACTGGCGTTTTCTCTATTTCGTATCGGGCCGCGACAGCACCGCGGTGCAGCAGTGGATGTCGCAGTACCGGGAGAAGGAGGGCGTCGAGTTCAGCGCTCAGATGATGGAGAAGATATCTCAGGGATTCATGTCGGCGGCCGTCTCCGACGAAGAAACCCTGGCAACGATCGCCCATATCTTCAAGACACAGGGCGGGTATCTGCTTGATCCCCACGGGGCGGTGGCCGTCGCGGCTGCGGCGAAACTGGTCAGGCAGCTGCCGAAAGACACCAGGGTGGTCAGCCTGCTTACCGCCCACCCCGCCAAGTTCCCCAAAGTGATCCGCAGGGCTCTCGAACTGGACGGCGAACTTCCCGCTCAGGGTCTGCACGAATCGATCGAGCGTGTCAAATCACGCTTCCACCGCCTGAGCCTGTGCGACTGTTCGATCCTCAAGCAGGCACTGATCGAGGCGATGACAGAGCGCACCTGACGGCTTCCTGCTGCCACAATGTTACGTTTACAGAACCGTTGTGGGTTGCTATAATTTACTAGTAAATACCTAATTTCTCGCACTCTTCATATCGTCTGAGGAGGCAGGCGCTGCCGCCAATCAAGGATAGGAGACAGCGATGAAAGGTAGAACCGGTTTCAACCGAATTGTTTCCACCCCGCCTGCTCCTGAGTTCTGGAGTACCACCGCTGGCGTCCGCACGTTTTCAATCCGTCCCGATAAGATTCCAGCCCCGTTCCCGAATGATCCGCTCAGCCTGCGCCGCCGCGTCCCTGCGGAAGGAGGGCACTCTGCTATGGATGCGGGTACGGCGCTGATCATAGAGATATCGCAACAGAATACGGACAGAAACGAAAGGGAGGTGCGCATGGCCCGAGTCACGGCCGCTCCGCAGGCTGACCCCGGGTTGGCCGTGTCACCGGCTATGCCGATCTTTCAATTCAACTCCGGGAGGTAGGACCATGAAATTTAAAGACCTGTTTGTTCCTAGGTACATTCACTCTGATCCCCAGGTGCGTTTGAATTTCGTAAAAAATTCAAACGATGCCAAGCTGCTCAAGCAGATGTCCGAAAAAGACCAGGACGCACAAGTGAGAGGCGCTGCCGCCGAAAGGGCCGAAATGCTGATGGCCGGGCAGCGTCAGCCGGCATAAGGGCATCACCCCAGCCGCTTGAACCGTTTCAGCAGTCGAACTGCCTCGTCTGACGGGGCAGTTCCCAATTTATCTCCGGGATCTGTAGAAGATGGTCAGAAGCTCGATCCCGGTTGTTTGAGAAAGGCGATCTCCTGCTCGCTTGATACCCGTCCCAGGATCTCGTTGCGGTGCGGGTAGCGGCCGAATCGTTCGATGATTCGCTTGTGCTTGAGCTCATACTCAAGGCTCGACGGATTGCCGAGTGCTTGGTACAGCGTTTCTGCGATTTCGTGGATTACCAGCGATTCACTGTGCATCAGCGGCAGATAGATAAAGCCCCGTTCCACCGGTTCGAGCTGCTTGTCGACCTTCAGTGCTATCGCCTCCTGGGACAGGATCAGGGCCATCCGGTCCTGGGCAAATGCCGTGGGCGTTCCCCGGTAGATGTTGCGTGAAAACTGATCGAGAACGATGATTTCGGCGAGCCTCCCTCGGGGAGCGGTTCTCCATCCGAACAGTTCACATCGCCCGGCCCGGTCGTGGATGTCAGAGAACCGGCGTGCTATCAGCCGGTCGAACTGATCGTCCTTGCGCCACCACTGGGACGGTTGCGTCTCCGTGAACCAGAAATCCAATACCTCCTGATACATGCGCTGCTCCCCGTTACCTGTTCGTGTTGCTCATGCTGAATTCCTGAGTCTCTGTTCGATTCTCGTTATCGTCCGGGGCGCCGAGCCCTCGAAGTGGTTGTTGACATAGAGAAAGGTTTCGATCTGCCGGTCCGCGAGGTCGGTAAGCATGGCCGCCAGGCGATCCAGATCGCTGTCCCTGGGCGCGACGATCCGGTCCCAGCTGTTCCCGGTCTGTTTCTCGATCTCCTGTCTGCCCGGCCCGTGCAGGCGGATAACGGTCCTGTCCCGGACAAGCGATCCGAATCGCTCGTATATGTCGAAGATCGGGTCCATGTAATAGCCGTGCAGAAAGACGTGGAAGAGTCCATGCGCGCCAAGGAAATCGAAATAGGGCCGTTTCAGGTAATTCGGGTTCCTGGTTTCGGCGAAATAGTCGTATCCCGGCGGCAGTTCCCTGGCGAAGGCGCCGAATCGGCTGATAAACTCACCGAGGCTGTTCATCTTCTTTTTGTTCAGGTACTCGAACTGGAAGATCAGCGGTCCCAGCTGCGGCCTGATCGGCTCGAGCGTGGCTAGAAATCTCTCCATCAGCGGGATGGAGAGAAAACACGGGTTGGGCCTCAGCGGTCCGGATTTGTCTTTGCTGTAATGATGGGTCAGGGTGATGCTGTTGGGCACTTTGACGCAGAAGATGAAGTCCTCGGGGACGGACTCGGCATATTCGCTGACCGCGCCTGGTTTGGGCAGAACCGCGGTATCCCCGTCGAACAGCGACCAGAACCACTGATCGATCTCGACCGTCCGGTAGGTTCTGGCATATTCCCTTAAATAATTGAGGTCGCCGGTCTCGGGATACACCAGCCCCCGCCACGAATCATATTTCCAGGAGCAGGTGCCGATATGAAGTGTGTTTCGGGCAGCCATACCGACAACAATAAGCATTTGCCCGCAGCGGAGAAAAGAATTTTCCGGGTCGGCAGGCGATTCGTATCTATGGGCCGGCTCTACGGCGTTACATGGGCCTGGACGATGCGGGTCTTGCACAGCCGGACGGTCAGGATTATGATGACTTGCATACAGCGCCAGCTGGCACGCAGATCTGCACGAATCAACTGTCGAATCCGCTCTTGTGTTTAACCCGAGGAGGGATCTTGAAGAAGATCATTCATCTTTCCGACCTCCATGCCGGCTATGGCGATCTCACGTCGAGACTGGGCGAGCTGGTGACCCGGATGATATTTCATAAGACTCCGGCGGACAATTACATCGTGGTAATCACCGGCGATCTCGTCGAGAATGCAATGCGGGCCGGCAGCTACGCGGAGGCGAGCATCCATCTGAACCGGCTCGGAAAGGCGGGGTTCACGGTGCTGGCGGTTCCCGGCAATCATGACTATGGGACCGGAAACCTGGGAAATCCAGCGTATATCAAGCGTTTCAAGAAGCATTTTTTCGGCACCGTGCGCACCACCTACCCGAAGCTGGATATGATCGACGAAATCGCCTTCATGGGTCTGGACTCGATGGCTGACGAATTGAACTGGAACGATTTTCTGTGGGCTCAGGGAGAACTCGGGAAGAAGCAGCTGCGGCGCCTTTCCACGATGCTGGCGTCCTCCGAGGTGGCAACGGCCGAATACCGGGTCGTCTACCTCCATCACCATCCCTTTCATCCAAAACCCCTGCATGAATTGAGAGATTCCCAGGAGTTGGGGGAAATCCTGAGCGCCCATCCGATCGACGCGCTCCTCTTCGGGCACAATCACGACGGCAGGGTGTGGAACGGACAGTGGGGCATCAGGCGGGTCTATGACGGCGGGACTTCAACAGGCAAAGACGGCGGCTCCGACCCGCACCGGGTCATGGATTTGAGCAGGGACCCGTCGTTCGATTACGATGCCCGGTTTTGATTCATATCCGGCTCTTGCTCGCGTCTTGATGGAAGGGGTACTGCGAAGCTCCGTCGCTCTGTATAGACAGCCCCCTGGTAACCTTCATCGGCTACCAGGGGGCTGTTCCCCGGCATCTGCCTGCCTTTATCCTGCGATACTTTTCTGCTCCAGGGGCTGAATATCAACCGCTTTGGCAGATCCAAACAAATACGGAACCAGTTTTACATACCATGCCGCTGACTGGATCTGAATGACGTAGGCAAGCGAAATGAGCAACGCAATCGTCAGCCCCTGCTCCTTGAAGGCTGTCATCGCGATTGCCAGGGCAATGGAAAGATCGCGCATTACCACGCCGAATACCATGGCAATGGCATCTTGCCGCCGGAAAAGCAGTTTTCCGGCAATGGTCAAAAAGCTATAGGTAATCAGGTAGAAAATGATCAGAGGAACAAAAATGGTCAGAATGTCGCCCGGGTTTGCAAGTATATTCTTAGCTTTCAAGGACATGGCGAGAAACGCGATCAGCGTTACCCCGAGGGCGGAGAAGGGCGGGAACTTCGGTTTATACACCTCCTGCCAGGCCTTTTTCCCATGTTTTTTCACCAGGTAGGTCTGGGTCAGGATCCCGGCGATCAGCGGCGCGAATACGAAAATGCAGATCTGCTGGAACATGTGGAGCATGTCGACATCTACCGTGGCTCCCATGAAAACCTTGGTGTAAACCGGGGCCGCCAGGGCGCCGATGACCAGGCCGAAGACAAGCATTTTGGTCGCCGCCTCCTTGTTTCCCTTGGCAAAACCAGTCCAGGATACGGTCATCCCCGAAGCGGGAAGGACGCCTATCAGAAACAGACCGACAGCCCAGAGTCCATATTTCTCCGCTTCACCTGCCAGAAATATCTTACCGATCGTGAAGACGATCAACGGTACGATGATAAAGTTGATCAGCTGCGTGGTCAGCTGCAGCTTCAGATCGTGCCCTTTGAGCACCGACCTGAAATTCAAGGTCACCATCATCGGGTAGACCATGATAAAGGTCACCGGAATGATCAATTGTTTTAACGGCCTGGCATCGAATACATATCCTCCGCCGAGAAGGCCGCAGAGCATCGATATGGGGATCACATATACGAGATTTTTTTGCAGGAATTTTAAAATGTTCAGCATGTCGTTCTCCTGTGGGCGGGGTCATGCCCCGGTTTGATATGGGGTAGCTCGTCGGCGTTTATCTGGCTTCTTCGATCATCGCACATATCGTGTCGAAGGTTTGGGACAGAGACTCGGGAAACCGCTCATCGTTGGGTACCATTTCATTGATGTGTTCAGGGCCGTAGCGCAAAAAACGAACCTGGGTCTTGCCGTTTTCCGAGAACACATGCACGAATTTGGGCATCAGGATACAGCGTTCCGGGTTGAAGGTGAGGCTTTTATCGGCCTTGGTAGGCTTGCATACCTGTATCATGTGCAGATCGAAATCATCAGGGACCTCACCGCCATGCTCGCGAAACGTCAATTTCATCATCATGCTGTCGGCATTGTTGATGACGAATGAATTTTTTTCGGCCACCGCTGAAAAATCCTCGACGAACTGGTCTACCGCCTTTTCACTCTCGACCATATAAAGGTTCTTGCTCCTGTTCATTAAAATCTCCTTAAGTAATGTACTTAATGAGGTTTGACTTATCGCGGACAGGCTCGAAGCTGTCCGTCAAACGGCCTTTTTCTTCTCTTTCGCCACAAACCAGATCATGCAGGAAGGGCGAAATTTGCAGTAAAGCTGGGGATCCCTGCATTCCATGCACTCCTCGCAGAGGTAGACCTGGTGTTTCTGGCAGAGAACCTGAGTCCGGCGATCTGCATGATTGACACAATATCCCATGGTGCTGATGCTCCTATAAAATGCTTTGATTACAGCCACGTATGGTGGTTGTTGCAGCGGGTTGATCGGTTAATTGAGACGGGCATATGGTTTCCAGGACTTCCTGAAGGTCCTCGAGGGACTTCAACCCCACGAAACGAGCGGTTTCCTCGCCATTGCCATAGAAGACGATCGTCGGTATGCTCTGGATGGCCAGTATCGATTCGGCATCCGGGCATTTTTCAATATCCACATGAACGATCGCGTCCCAGCCGATGCAGTTTTCCGCGATCCGTGTCAGAATCGAATATTGATTCCGGCAGGTGAGGAACCATGACGCTCCGCAGGAGACGATGCAGCTCCCCTGATTGATGGCGCGCTCCAATCTGTCCACTGACCTGATGTCAAGAATTTTCATGTGACCAGCCTCTTCATGGAGACTCTTAATCCAAAAAGCATGCCAGACGAGATGTATTCCCTAATGCTTTATTATTGATGGAAATTTAGTTTATTGACTGAACAGGTGAATGTTACTATAAAAAGGAAGTAACGATTGGTAACGTTACTGTGGATTCCAACCTGTTACCCCGGAAAGCAAGACGATGCCGAACAAGACTCACGAACTCTGGAACCACCGGTTCATCAGCCGGATCATTGACTCCATGGGAGATGGTGTTTTTACGATGGACACGAAAGGGATTATCTCGTCATGGAATCAGTCGATGGAGCGAATCAGCGGATACACCGCCGAAGAGGCACTGGGCAAGACCTGCGGTCTCCTCCGCTGCAGCCGATGTTTCGGCAAGAGCTGTCCCGCTGATTTGACCAAGTGTCGTATTCTGGAACAGGGCATTTCCGAAGCCAAAGAGTGCCAGCTGCGCCATAAGGATGGACACGACGTCCCTGTCATCAAGAAGGCCAGCGTGGTGAAGGACGAGAACGAACATATCCTCGGCGTGGTGGAAACATTCACCGATTTGACCGAGCTGGAGCTGGCACGGAAAAAGGCAGAGGAAGCCATGCTGCTGCTCGGAGAAGTGCACCGGCTGGACAATATAATCGGCAAAAGCAAGGTTATGCTTGACGTCTTCTCGGCGGTTAAATCGGCAGCTTCCAGTGATGCCACGGTACTGATTCAAGGCGAGAGCGGTACCGGAAAAGAACTCGTTGCCAGGGCTATTCATTTCAACAGCGAACGCAGGGACCGCATGCTGGTGACGGTAAACTGCAGCGCCCTTTCCGAAACGATACTCGAGAGCGAGCTGTTCGGGCATGTCAGAGGCGCGTTTACCGGGGCGATCAGAGACAGGGTCGGCAGGTTCGAGGAGGCCAGCGGCGGTACCATCTTTCTTGATGAAATCGGTGAGCTGAGTCCGCTCATCCAGGTAAAGCTGCTGCGCGTGCTTCAGGAACGTGAGATCGAGCGGGTGGGTGATTCTCAGAAACATCGGATCGACATCCGTATTGTTACTGCCACCCATCAGGACCTTTACTCCCTGGTTCAGCAGGGAAAATTTCGCGAGGATCTTTACTACCGGCTCAAGGTATTTCCGGTCGAGATGCCCCCCTTGAGAAAACGCAAAGAAGATATCCCGCTGCTGGTCAGTCATCTGGTCAATGTCATGAAAAAGAAAACCGGCAAAGCAATTCTCGATGTGTCCCGCCAGGTTATGCAGACATTCATGAACTACGACTGGCCAGGAAATGTACGGGAACTGGAAAATGCCATCGAGCATGCATTTGTGCTCTGCAACAGCAGCAGGATCGAGGTGGGCGATCTTCCCTCTGAGATTGCCCAGAAACAAGATCAGGTCTCGCAACCGGGCCCAGCGGGGCGGCAGCGGGGTCGATCGTCCATGCGTCGATCACTGACCAGAGACGCGCTGCTCGCTCTTCTTGATGACTGCGACTGGAGTAAGGCGGAGGCGGCGAGAAGATTGGGCGTGAGCCATACCTCTGTCTGGAAGTACATGAAAAAATGGGATATCCCATTACAACGCCCGAGCCGGGCTGATAGACGGACAAGCTGAGCAGGGCGCACTGGCAGCGCCGTCTCGATCCACATTCACAGGGCTAGGCGCGATCCAATCCCGCCAGTATCGCTGCTTGATCGTACAGCAGTTTTTTAAAACGATCGAGGGTGACCGTATAGGGGATCAGAGGAATACCCATCCAGTCTGAATACTCGAGAAATTCTTCCGGTCGTTCTGCCATGAAATCATCCATATAACCAATGCCGTCAAGGACCACGGCTCCCCCGCCGTGCCGAGGGAAGTTCTCGTTGGCCAGTGCTTTATCCCATCCCTTGAACACCTCATGACGGAATTTTATCCAGCCGGGAGTCATCCACCACACCGGCTCTCCTCCGGCAATTTCTGATGCGATTGTATTTCTCTGTTCTTCACTCGCCAGCATGTCCATGCAATGGGTCGCATTGATGCGAACGATGCGGGGATCGATTTCACCGATGACGTTTTGTATTCGGCGCAGAGGCTCCTCGGTATTGACATAGCAGAACTTGCCGCCGTAGATAACGATGACCTTCCCGGTGTTCTCGCGAGCCTCCTTGATTCGCCGGACCACCTGTCGCTCCAGTTCGGCAGGGTTTTGATGCAGTCCAGGTGTTGTGTAATAGGTGTGAGCGGTGTCCAGAAATCCCTGGTTCTGGAGATGCCTGATTTCAAGGCTCATGGTGCCGCAGGAAACGATTGAGATATCGGCAAAGGAGGTATCTTCCATGGTCAACTCCGAAAGATGCTTGTCAGTAATGGCGACTGAAACGCGGCAGCACTGAATCCCGGTTATGCCGCCGCCGGTATTTTCCCCACTGCCTTTTCCAGAATACGGTGAAGTCTTTTGATATCAGCCGCGTCCGGATGACCGGCTGCGTTTGCGGCATCACCTACCCAGACCGGAACGGGGTTCATGGTCCTGGCTTTGGCGAGAAACTCGGCATTGACTTCTCCCTGACAGCTGAAGGTCTCGATAATTGCATGGGGAACGAGTTTCTTGGCAGATTCCATGCCGCTGATCACGTGGTCGGACTCTGCCGCTGCACCATGAGTAGCAAAGAGAAAGAGTGGCTGCTGGCCGTCAAGGCTTTTGAGAAATCGCGCCGAATGGTCATCTGCTTTCCCGCCCATGAACCAGAAACCCACACAGATAAAATCGAACCCGTCCGTGCCTGGATTTTCCTCAACCGCTTTCATGACCTTTTCTCCGGGTAAAAAGTCTCGCACAGCTTTAGCCAACCTCTTCGTGTTTCCGGATTTACTGGAGTAAACAATCAAAGATTTCATCTCTCGTTCCTCTGTCTGATGTGACCTTTGTCTGAAATCAATCGGGTTCCTGAATGCCGCAGCATGTCAAAACGTTAAACTAATATCAGGCATTGATCGGTTTCTATACAGAGCGCCCGTCCGGGTTGTATTCACATACGGCCGGTTCTCTTCCACGCAGCCTGCTACTATTTAAACAAGATTAATGCCAGTTTTTCAGGTTTATTAATTTGTTTTTGATATCAGTAAATTGACTATGGAAATAGCTCCTGCGGGGGGAGCAGGAAAACACGTTAGCGGCCGGTGAGATCATGAAGTAACGTTACCTGGAAGGTTTCGAACACGCCGTATCGGACGGATGGTTCTCGAGTCTGACAGCTGCGCGGCTGAACACCGGTTGCGGCAGGTGACGGGCGTCAATGGATGTCCGGCCGCCGCCCGTGCACGACCCCCTGCGCCTGCACCTGGGCGGTCTGGTTTGATGTTCACACCCGGCGGGGATAGAGCTTAGAGCGGTGAGGCGGAGTCGCGGACTCCGCCTTTTTTCCGACAGGATTATTCATCCCAGATATTTGCCAGGGTATACGGACCGCCTTCTACCGCCCAGAAGGTTCCGCTTATGTAACGGCGATGTCTGTCAAGCGCGGCGATATCCTGCAGATCCTGCTTTGACAGTGACACCTGTGCCGCATCCAGATTTTCTTTGAGCCGCAGCTTGCTCACCGATTTGGGTATCACGCTGGTTCCCCGGTGGACGGCCCAGCCAAGCAGCACCTGGGCCGGCGTGATTCCATTCCGGGCTGCGATTTTTTCAATGACCGGGTCGCTCAGCAGGATCGGCTCGTTGTCCACCTTCAGTCGGGCCGGTCTGTCGGACGAACCAAGCGGCGCGTAACCGGTCAGGTGAATCGATTTGTTTCTGCAGAACTCCAGCATCGCCGGCTGCTGCAGATACGGATGCAGTTCGATCTGATTCATCTCTGGTTTGATCGTTGCGGTCTCGAGCAGGGCACCGAGCTTCTTGATGCTGAAGTTGGAAACGCCGATGTGTCTGCACAGGCCGGTGCCGACCGCCCGCTCCATCATGTCCCAGGTCCGGGCGACCGGAAGCTCCTCTAAGGCAATGAAATCGTCTGCTGAGGTGTGATATTGTACCTGCTTTTTATAGACTATCGGCCAGTGCACAAGGTAGAGATCGAGGTATTCGAGATCGAGGTCCGAGAGCGTTTTTTCAAGGGCGGGCTGAACATCCTCCGGGGCATGAGCATTGTTCCAGAGCTTCGAAGTTACCCAGATCTCGTCTCTTTTGACGATGCCTGTCTTGAAAGCCTCCGTCAGCGCCCGTCCCACTCCCGGCTCATTGCCATAGATTGCGGCGCAGTCAATATGGCGGTAACCGAGTTTCAGCGCCTCCAGCACCACCTCGTATATGACATCGGACGCGGACTTCCAGGTTCCCAGACCGATGATCGGCATCCGATCGCCATTTGCATACTCAAGTGTTTTCATGTTCCCCCCAATCAGCCACAGGTGTCTGCCGCTCTTCAGTGAGCCGGCAGGTATATTAATAACACGACTCGTGCGCTTGCAACAGGATAAATGCGCGGCCCTCACTGAAGGCCGTGCATCTATTGTTGCAATACCGATGTGCTGAAGCGTATCTGTTTGGCTATACCAGGGCGAGATCTGAATAGTGATCGGTCCATATGCTCACGCTGATTAAGCACAAGCATGAGACATCCTCCTAACAGTAAAGTACCGTTATTATGATTTCGACTATCATCCATCTTGATACTTGCAGCCGCGCTGATCATCGGTATCGCAGGAGCGGTGCAGGCCATGTACAAGCCGGCAAAGGAATCGCTTTCGGTTTCGGTCTGCTCCACGGATTCGGCTTTGCCAGCGGCCTGTCGACGACCGGCATGCCGAGGGCCGAGCTGCCATGGGCGCTGCTCTGGTTCAACATCGGCGTGGAACTCGGCCAGCTCCTGTTCGTGGCGGTCGCCCTCGGACTGGTCTGGGCCTTCGCGGTGCTGCGGGTGCGCTGGCCGCGCTGGGTCTGGTGGCTGCCCGGGTACACGGTCGGCAGCCTCGGCGCCTACTGGACGATTCAGCGAACTGCACTCTTGCTGGGAGGATTGTGAAATGATGCAAACATATCGGCTGCGGGCTTTCACGCTGCCGCTGGTTGTGACCGTCTGCTGCCTGCTTATGCCGGTGATGGCCCTGGCTCATGTCGAGCAGGGGCAGGCCACCGGTTTCCTGACCGGGCTGGAGCATCCGTGGTCGGGCCTCGATCATATCCTGGCGATGATCGCCGTCGGCCTGTGGGGGGCGCAGCTCGGCAGCCCCGCGCTGTGGGTTCTGCCGATTGCCTTTCCGATGATGATGGCGGCGGGTGGCATGATGGGGCTGCTGGCCATCCCCCTGCCCGGGGTGGAGACGGGTATTGCCATATCGGCGATCATCCTCGGGATGATGGTGCTTATCGACGTGCGGGTACACCTCGCCGTCGCGACTCCGCTGGTCTGATTTTTCGCGATATTCCATGGGTATGCCCACGGCACAGAGCTTCCGGCCGGGCAGAGCGGACTGCTCTACTCGATGGGGTTCGTTATCGGCACCGGCTGCCTGCACGGGATCGGCATTCTGATCGGCCTTATCCACCCCTACAAAGCCGGAAAGCTGGTTCTTCGCGGCGCCGGTGCGTTCATCATGATGATGGGATGCGTGTTCCTCTATCAGGCGATCGCATGAGATCCCTGCTGACCAGAAAAACAGGCACGGCGGCCGTGGGGCTGGCGGCCTGGCTGTTGCTGGCTCCGTCCTCGGCTCCGGCCCACCTTGTCACCACCGGGCTGGGACCGGTCTATGACGGTATCGGCCATCTGGTGCTGACCCCCGAGGACCTCGTGCCGGCTCTGGCGCTGGCGCTTTATTGCGGGCTCCGGGGAGCCCGGATCAGCAGGCATGCGATTTTCGTGCTGCCGGCATGCTGGCTTCTCGGCGGGCTGTCCGGCACGCTGGTCGACGCCGGTGTTTGGTACCCGTTTTCGGCGTTCTCCTTTCTGCTGCTCGGTATCCTCGTGGCTTCCGACCTTACGCTGCCGCTGCAGGTGGTCACACCGGTGACGGCATTGCTCGGATTCATCCACGGCTTCTTCAACGGCCAGGTCCTTAAATCGGGGCCGGGAGTTCCGGGCCTGCTGGGTATCATGGCTGCGCTATTCGTTGTGGTGACGCTTTCCAGTGCCCTGGTCGTGTCGGTCAAGCGTCCCTGGGGGAGGGTCGTCGTCCGGGTGATGGGCAGCTGGGTAGCAGCCAGCG
>JAJDNR010000118.1 GCA_022340565.1 Desulfofustis sp. | reverse complement strand
TCATCGAGTCCGCCGATATGGTCGCTGTGGTGATGGGTGCAGAGCACCGTGGTCAGCTTCAAACCCCGTTCTGACAACTCGCGCATCACCGGCCAGGCCTCGGGTACATCGACCACCGCCGCTTCGGCGCTGCGTTCGTTGACGATAAGATAGGCGTAATTGTCATACAGACAGGCAACGGTAATGATTTCCATGTAATCATCCTCATCATTTGTCATGCCGACCATGACTTTTGCGGTTCCTGTTTTATTAATGAAACAGTATAAGCAGGATGGCGCCAAACCATCAGCTTTTTTTCATCCTTTCTGGTCAAAAGACAATGATCT
Source organism: Desulfofustis sp. (assembly GCA_022340565.1). Classification (GTDB taxonomy): domain Bacteria; phylum Desulfobacterota; class Desulfobulbia; order Desulfobulbales; family Desulfocapsaceae; genus JABDQA01. The sequence goes on along the minus strand of JAJDNR010000118.1, from coordinate 16,700 downwards.
ACAGACGCTTCGGCAGGACCGGCCTTCGCATGCCGGTTCTCAGCTTCGGCTGCATGCGCTCGATGCAGAGCTGGCAGGATGTCAGCCCAGCGGAAATCAGTGACAGCTCCCAGAGCAACCTGCAGGCGATCGTCGACGCCGCCCTCGGACACGGCATCAACCACATCGAAACCGCTCACGGCTACGGCTCCTCGGAGCAGCAGCTCGGCCTGATCCTGCCGCAGCTCGATCGCTCCGCCTACATCCTTCAGACCAAGGTAGTGCCCGGTCGGGACCCCGAGGAATTCGTCGCCAAGGTCAAAACATCCTTGCAGCGGCTGCGGGTCGACCGGCTTGATCTGCTCGGCCTGCACGGCATCAACGATCACCGCTCGCTGTGGCACTGCTGTCGGAAACACGGATGTCTGGAAGCAGCCCGAAAACTGCAGGATCAGGGGCTGGTCGACCACATCGGTTTTTCCGCGCACGGACCCGCCGAAGTGATTCTCGAAGCGCTGTCGTTTACCGAATACGGCGGTTTCGACTACGCCAACCTCCACTGGTACTATATCCTCGACGCCAACCGGAGGGCCGTCGAATACGCGGCGGACAACGACATCGGCGTATTTATCATCAGTCCCAACGACAAGGGCGGACAGCTGCACACACCGCCCCGGAAACTGCAGCGATTATGCGAGCCCTTTTCACCGATGCTGTTCAACGACCTGTACTGCCTCGACCAGCCGGGCGTCTGCACGATCAGCGTCGGGGCGTCCCTGCCCCACCATTTCGATGAACACCTCAAGGTACTGGACTGGCTCGCCCACTCCGACCGGAAGGCATTTTTTACAGCAGACCGGCGGCTCAAGCAGGAGATGCGCAAGGCAACCGGGTTCGACCGTCCGGATCACCTCTGGGATGCGCTGCCGGGATGGGATGCGTTTCCGGGAAACATCAACGCCAGAATGGTTGTCTGGCTCGTCAACCTCTACCGGGCCTGGGATATGAAACGCTACGCGAAGGAACGCTATGCGATGCTCAACCGCGGCTCGACCTGGGTTCCCGGCAATGACGGGGCCCGGGCGGAAGCTCTCGATCTGTCGGAGATTTCCTTGCCCGAAACGTTTACGCCTGATCGGCTGCGGCAGATGTTAACCAAAGCCCATGCACTGCTGAGAAAGGAAGGGGAGCCCCGATCCTGACCTGAACGGGACGGGATCGGCGAACGGCCGATCCTTTATCGCTTGCCGATATCCCGATGAAAGATATCCACATCTACATCGACCCTGCCGACGAACATCCCGGCAAGCGCCTCGACCACGGCCACCGACCGGTGCCGGCCGCCGGTGCAGCCGATGCCGATGCGCAACTCCCGTTTTGCCCCGGCCTTGAGCTGGTCGCCGATAAAACTCAGCAGCGGTTCCAGTAGGCTGAGAAACCGGGCACCCGCTTCGCTGTCGACCACAAACGAAACAATCTCCGGATCCCGCCCGGATAAGGGGCGAAGCCGCTCCTCCCAGTACGGATTTGGCAGAAAGCGCACATCCAGCAGAACCGAGGCATCCACCGGCACACCGTGCTTGAAGCCGAACGAGAAGATCGAGAGTTTCAACACCTTGGCATGGCCTCTGTCCATGGTTCCGATCGATCAGCCTGATGATGTATCTGATCCGGCCAGGCGGATAATCCGCTTGTCCGCCGGTTTTCTTCCCGCCGGCCGTTTATACGCCACATCCGTGTGGCCCAATGCGATAACACTATAGATTTTATAATGCTTTTCAAGCCCCAGCAGATCGGTGATCGATCGGTCGCGTTTCGCCGCCTCGACGACGAAGCCGATCAAACAGCTGCCAAGCCCCATAGACTCGGCCATCAGCACGATATTCTGGCTTGCCAGCAGCGCATCTTCACCGGGACAGCCGGCCCTGGTATCGGCGGCCACCACGATCGCGGCGGTGGCGCCGTGAAAAAGCCGGTCTTCTCCATGGTCATCCCACGCTTTCAGTCCCTGCCGTACGGTCTCGAAATAGCTGTCGTAATAGTGCTGCAGGGCACCCGACCCGATCATGCGCAACACGACCCGCAGCCACGGCTGCGCCGCTTTCCGGTTGAGTTTACGGTAAAACCCGGCGGTGGCCGTTCCCAGAATTGCCACGTCCATTCGCGTTGCCAGCACCAGAAACCGCCAGGGCTGGCAGTTGGTTCCCGACGGGGCGGCAACACCCGCCCGAACCAGATCGTCGAGCAGGCTCTCGGCGACCGGCTCAGCGGTGAAGCACCGGCAGGATCGGCGCATCACCAGCAGTTCCATCAGCGCTGCCGGCTGCACCGGCAGCCCCCGAGCATCCGCCTGATAAAAAGAGGAGGTCAGCGAGAAGTCATGATCGAGAAACGGCGCAGCGACCGCCTGGACCGGACACACCGCATAACAGTGCCCACACTGCATGCAGGTCATCCCATGTATTAGAATCCGGCCGGCCTCATCGATCCGCAGAATACGATCGGGGCACACCCGCACGCATTCACCGCAGGCAATACAGACCGCCTCATCGATGACGGGAAGCCCTTGATTGCTAGCGTTCACCGGCTGGTGCTCCTGATCAGATCAGCGATGAGCGTGCGGGCGCACGCGTAGATCTCGGCATCGGAACTTGCCCGCGGTCCGGCTACATTGAGAATGGAGATCCGGGCGGCATCGATCCACGCAGATACTTCGATCACGGCCTGATCAGCGGTGCAGGTATCAAAGTCAATATGCAAGCAGGGCTTGCCCACTTGCCGGGCGATATTCATGGTCAATCCCGACCCGCCGCTGAGCGGGCCATGGGAGAGGATCAGCGTACCATCCCCGTCAACGACATTTCTCCTGGTGCGGTCCTCATAACGGTCCGACTCCAGGACCTCCATTACATAGACCTGCGGCAGCATGCCACGCTCGGTTTTACGGCCGGCAGGAAGGGCGCCGCCATAGGGAAAACCGCAGTCTCTGGCCGCATCCAATGCGCCCTGGTCGGCTCCGGTCTGACCCCCTGATATGATTTTCTTCAGCATAGCTGCCTCCGAGATCCGTGAACACGTTCCCCTGCGCTGAGTATGCCAGAAACCCACAGCGCCGGTCAACATCTCGAGGCGGAGGGAAATCGTATCCTCCGTACCGGCTGATTTTGACAGCGACACCGGCCATCAGGTATATATCATCAATTCCAGATCAAAGAAACCCATGTCCAGACAGACCGTATTCAGAACCCACTGGCAGAATCAGCTGATCGAAATCATCGATTCGGGCGACACCCGCTCGCTCTATTTCGGGGGGCATTCCCTCCAGTCCGCGATGCGTCTGTCGGCACCCCACCGGCTCGCCCTTTCCTACACCCGGTTCATGATGGCGCCGCTGCTCATCGACGACTCGCCGCGGCGCATCCTGGTGGTGGGGGTCGGAGCCGGTTCGATGATCCGGTTCCTCCACCATCATCTTCCCGACACCCGCATCGACGGTATCGACGAAATCCCCACGGTGATCGACCTGGCCCGGGATTACTTTCACCTCCCCGCCGGCGAACATATCGGCATCCACTGCTGCAGCGGATTCGATTTTCTGGCCGGCAGAACCGATGAATACGACTACGACCTGATCCTGATCGACGCATTCGACGCCTTCGGTATGGCCGACACCATCTACAACCGGGATTTTTTCGAACTCTGCCTGCATCACCTGTCGGTATCCGGAATCATCAGCGCCAATTTGTGGAGCGGCGACAATCTCAGGATGGAGCAGATCGCCGAAGAGATCGGCAGCCACTTCGATTCGGTCCTGGAACTGCCGGTTCCCGATCGCGGCAACGTGATTCTGCTCGCCGGTCGCGGGAATATTCTGTCGCCTTTTCTGGAGCCCGATCAGTCACTGCTGCGGGAGCTTCAAGATCGATTCGAGATCAATTTCGGGGAGATGGTAAAGATCGGCCGCAAATACAACCTCGGATTCTTCCAGCGGCTTTCGCGGCTGTGGTCATGATCGATTACCGAGCGACTCCCTGATCACCGCCACCTGGTCCTCCAGATCGATGATCTCCTTTCGCCAGTAAGCATGCGACCCGAAGTCCTCGATCACCCTGGTGAACCCATCCTCGACGAACTGATGCGCGCACCAGCTGATATAGTGGATGAAGCGCATCGCCCTGAGCGGTTCGATCAGCGCCAGCATGGAGCGGTCAAAGGGACGGAAGGTCTCGTATCCTTCGATCAGCAGCGCCAGTTCGACTCGGGAATCCTCCAGATAACCGGGGAGCAGCATCCACAGGTCCTGGACCGGCGGACCGACGACCATGTCGTCGAAATCGATGATGAAAAAGGACTCGCCGGGGCGGTGGATCAGGTTGGAGCTGTGGCAGTCACCGTGCAGCCGGATCATTTCGGCCGAATTAAACAGCGGCTCGATAAGGGACAGCAGTTGTGCCGAAACCGCCTTGAAGTCGCCGCTCAGAGAGGCTGGAATCAGGTCGCGGGCGACCAGGTAGTCGATCTGGGCGCGGGTTGTGTGGCGCGGATGCAGCCGATTACGGTGGGGGGCGTCGGCGCCTTTCCCGACCGTGTGCAGCCGGCCCAGCAGGCGGCCGAGCTCGAGCCACTGCTCATCGCTGTACTCGTCAACAAGCCGTCCCCCCAACCGGGGATAGACGGCAAAATGGATAGCTCCGCTGGTACCCAGGTAACCGCCGTCCTCAAGCTGCAGCGGGCAGATGACCGGCAGCTCCGCGGCTGCGCATTCGGCAACGAAATGGAGTTCGTCCTCCAGGCCCGCCCGCGACCACCTGCCCGGCCGGTAGAACTTGGCGACCAGGAACTCGCCGTCTTCACGCTGCAGTTCGTAGACCCGGTTGATATAGCTGGCATGGGGCCGACACACGTTGAGCAGACGCTGCCCGGTGGCCTGCTCGACCGCACCCAGGATGGCCTGCGGGTCCAGGTGTGCAAAAGGAAAATCAGTCATCGTTTGCAACCAAATGATGTGAGGTTTGACGTCAACGTGGTATCCTACCTGACCGCTGTTGAAGAAACCACCACTATTTGGCATGAACGATATCCTTGCCCCGCCCGCGCCGACATCCGGCGCATCCGGCTTCTGCCGACGCTGCCGCGCGACTCACCGGCTGCCGCCGGCCGGAGCCGAACGTGAGGCGTGCCAGCTGATGGAACGGTTGGAGCGGAGTGGATCGATCGCGCTGTGGCCAGAGCATCTCGATCTCCCTGCGCTTTCCACCGACCCATTGTTCGGCGACTCCCGCGGCAAGATGTTCGGAGTACTGGAAGCCCTCGACCGCCACCGGCAGACGCATTTTCTGTACGCCTTTTCGGGCCAGTACAACGGCCTGTGGCAGGTGCCCGGATGGGCACCGCCGCTATTCGATGTCGAGCGTTTTCAGCGGTTCAACGGCCCCCAAGAGGCGCACATCAAAGCCTTGACCCGGCGCATCGAACAGGAAAACGAGGCGACGGCCATCGCCAGATTGAAAGCGGAACGAACCGGGCGCTGCCGCCGGCTGATGAACGCCATCCACGGTCTCTACGTGCTCAACAACGCCCGCGGCGACACCGCAACCCTCGACGAGGTTCTCGGGACCGACCGCGGCAAGCCGACCGGGATCGGCGACTGCTGCGCGCCGAAGCTGCTCAACCACGCTGCGGTGATCGGGCTCAGACCGGTTTCCCTGGTCGAATTCTATTTCGGCCGCTGCAACCGATCTCAGTCGAAACACCACAAACGATTCTACCCGCCCTGCACCGACAAGTGCGAGCCGCTGCTCGGCTTCCTGCTGTGCGGAACATGACGGCAGCGCATGGATCTTGAAATCATCCATCGGGACGATTCGATAGTGGTCGTCAACAAGCCGGCAGGCCTGCTGGCCGTTCCCGGGCGCGGGCCGGACAAGCAGGACTGCGTCGTGGCCCGGGTCCGGACTCTGTTTCCGGCAATGATCCGGCAGCCGGCGGTGCACCGGCTCGACATGCAAACGTCTGGTCTGATGGTCCTTGCCCTCGATGAACACGCCCGCACAACCCTTGGCAGACATTTCCAGACCCGCCAGGTGGTCAAACTATACGAGGCGGTGGTGTCCGGCAGAATCGCCGGGAAATCAGGCATCATCCGGCTACCGTTCCGCCTTGATCCGGACCACCGGCCTTACCAGATCTACGACCCGATCAACGGCAGGGAGTCAGTAACCCTGTGGAAACGGATCTCAGACCATGCGCTGGGAACCCGGATCGAGTTCATTCCGTTGACCGGGCGAACCCACCAGCTGCGGGTGCACAGCGCCCATCCCCTGGGGCTCGGTGCGCCCATCGTCGGGGATGCGCTGTACGGGTCCGGCAGGGACGGTGAGCGGATGCTGCTCCATGCAGCTTCTTTGTCGTTCAACCACCCCCGGGACGGCCGGATCATCGAATTTCATTGCCGGCCCCCTTTTTGAGGTTGTGGGATTTACCCCGGCGCCGCCATTGCTTAACATATCGGTAAGGACCCGGGACCGGAGCCGCCCGCGGCTCCGCTCATTTCATCCCAATTCGTCACTCGTCATGCGCAAGACCGTACACACTGAAAAGATACCGATCAAGCTCTGGCTCGAGGACATGGAAGACGGTGCGATGCAGCAGGCAAAAAACCTCGCCAACCTGCCGTTCGCGTTTCACCATATCGCGATCATGCCCGACGCCCATTTCGGGTTCGGCATGCCGATCGGCGGGATCCTCGCCGCCGACAGCATGATCGTGCCCAACGCGGTCGGCGTGGACATCGGCTGCGGCATGTGTGCGGTCAAGACATCGGCGGACCACATCGATGAAGATACCCTGAAGTCGGTCATGCAGACCGTTCGCCGGACCGTTCCGCTGGGTTTCAAACATCACCGGAGCAGGCAGCCTCACGACGCGATGCCGGCAGTTGAAATCGACAGTCTGCCGATGGTCAGGTCGGAATATGAAAACGCCCGGCAGCAGGTCGGAACGCTGGGCGGCGGCAATCATTTCATCGAGATTCAGCGGGGTGCCGACGGCGCGATCTGGTTCATGATCCACTCCGGCAGCCGCAATATCGGCTTTCGGGTCGCCAACCACTACAACAAACTGGCCATCAGCCTGAACAAGAAATGGAAAAGCCCGCTTCCCCCGTCATGGCAGCTCGCCTACCTGCCGATGGACAGCGAAGCCGGTCAGAGCTACTTCCGGGAAATGGACTACTGCGTGAAATTTGCCGAAGCAAACCGGGATCAGATGCGCAAACGGGTGGAACAGGCCCTGCTCGACCATACCGCCGGTATCCGTTTTGCAGAACCGATCAACATCGCCCACAACTATGCGGCCCGAGAACATCATTTCGGCAAAACGGTATATGTGCACCGCAAAGGGGCGACCCGGGCGACCACCCTGGACACTGGCATCATTCCCGGGTCCCAGGGCAACGTCAGTTTCATTGTGAGCGGCAAATCGAACCCCGACAGCTTCCATTCATGTTCCCACGGTGCCGGCAGAAAGCTCGGCCGCAAGCAGGCCCAGCGGCAGCTCGACCTGGGCGAGGAGCGGCGCCGCCTGGAAGGCAAGAACATCCTGCACAGCCTGAGAGGGAAGCATGACCTGGACGAGGCCCCGGGGGCTTACAAAGATATCGAAACGGTGATCGAAAACCAGCGGGATCTGATCGACATCGTCGATATCCTGCAGCCGCTGGCGGTGATCAAAGGATAGTTTGCCGGTCCTGGATTCGATTTTTTCAGCCGTCGCTTGAAAAAAATCTGAACCTGGTGTTTATATCCGGTTCCCTGAAAATGGCCCAGGAGAGCGGCAACCGCGGAAGCATCCATGGTGGGATCGTCTGGTCGATGGTCCCGGCAGCGCATGCCCCATGAAAGCGAATCCCCGGCACCTGCCCCGAAAACACGTTCGTACCGCATACCGCCGTCAACAGATCCAAGACAGACGCCGGGAACCCGTTGTGACTGCAACCGGCTTATGATATCATCCTAACCGTTTGCTATTAATACGGCGGTATGCTGGTTCAGCGGGCCGCAATAGAATGTGAAGATTCACTCAATTCAATTACCCACCATGTATACACGAAACAAGACCAAGATCGTCGCCACCCTCGGACCGAGCTGCAGGACGGTGAACAGTGTCGCCGACCTCATCGAGGCGGGCATGGATGTGGCCCGCATCAACCTCTCCCACGGGGACCGGCGCAGTCACAGCGAGGCGATCGAAACGGTGAAGCGGGCCCGGGAGAAGACCGGGCGGAAGACCGGCATCCTGCTCGACACCCGCGGTCCGGAAATCAGGGTCGGCGACCTCGGGTCCGGGATCATGCTGCAATACGATACGACGGTCATATTCTCCAACAACCCTGAACTTCCCAACGCGACGCCGGTCAATTACGAACAATTCGCCCACGACGTGTCGGTGGGTGACTTCATCCTGCTCGACGACGGCAAAATGCGCCTCCAGGTGGTCGAAGTCGCCGATAATCAGGTGACCGCCAGGGTGCTGATCGGTGGCGTACTCCATTCACGCAAGCGGGTGAGCCTGCCCGACATCGAGGTGAATCTGCCGTCGATCACCGAAGCCGACCGCAACGACATTATCTTCGGCGTGCACCAGGAGGTCGACTTCATCGCCGCATCGTTCGTCAGGAAAGCGGAGGACGTCGAGGAGGTCAGGAAGGTCATCCGCGAGGCCGGCGGGGATCAGTGGATCATCGCCAAAATCGAGAACCGCCAGGGAGTCGAAAATCTCCAGGAGATTCTGGCGGCCGCGGACGGCCTGATGGTTGCGCGGGGCGACCTCGGCGTGGAAATGCCCGCAGAGGAGGTGCCGGTGATCCAGAAGCGGATCATCCGCGCCGCCAATATCGCCGGCAAGCCGGTAATCACCGCGACCCAGATGCTGGAGTCGATGATCTCCTCACCGACGCCGACCAGAGCCGAGGCCAGCGACGTGACCAACGCGATTTTCGACGGCACCGATGCGGTGATGCTCTCCGGGGAGACCGCGGTCGGCAGCTATCCGCTCGAAGCGGTGCGTTTTTTGGCCCGCAACGCCCGCATCAGCGAGGGGGCCCTGGATTACGAGGCGATTCTGGCGGACGGCCTGCGCTACCGCAGACCGGTCATCACCGAGGCGATCTCCTACGCGTCCTGCGCGACCGCGGCCGACCTTTCGGCGGCCGCGATCATCACCGCCACCACCTCGGGTTCGACCGCACTGCGGGTGGCCCGCTACCGCCCCAAGACCCCGATCCTGGCGTTCAGTTCCAGTCCCGCGACGCTGCGCAAACTGCAGCTGGTCAGAGGCGTCATTCCCCGCTCCTGCACCCGTTCGGACAGCCTCGACCAGCAAATCAGGAACATCACCACCACGGCGCTCGACGAAAAACTGATCGAGATCGGAGAGCGGGTGGTTATCACCGCCGGTCTGCCGCTGCACAAGGCGGGCACGACCAACACCCTGAAAGTGCTGCGTATCGACCAGAACTATCTGGAGGACTCCAAGCCATAGCCGCGGGACCCGGCTCCCTGCGGCATGACCTGATGGTATACGATGATTTTTATAACCGACACCATTCACCTTGAGGAACAGGAGGTCCAGATCCGCCAGATCCACGCATCCGGCCCGGGCGGCCAGCACGTCAACAAGGTCGCTTCGGCGGTGCATCTGCGCTTCGATGTCAGCGCCTCGTCGCTGCCCGACCGGGTCAAGAATCGGCTGCTGAGCATGCATGACGCGCGGGTCAGTGCCGACGGCATCGTCGTGATCAAGGCGCAGCGCCACAAAAGCCTCGAAAAAAACCGGGAAGACGCGCTGCAGCGATTGCAGCTGCTGATCTCAAAGGCCCTGGTCAAACCCCGCAAACGGGTGCCGACCCGGCCGTCCCGCGCCGCCCGCGAACGGCGGCTGGAAGTCAAGCAGCAGCAGAGCAGACGCAAAATCCAGCGCCGCAAGGTGACCTCCTTTGACTGAACCGCACCCCCCGTTGTTACGAATCCTCCCATGCTCGAACAGACCTTCTGTCACATCCAGGGAATAGGCCGCAGCGGCGAACGAAAGCTCTGGCAGCGGGGCATCAGGAGCTGGTCGGACCTGTTGGCCCGCCCCGGCGCCGTGCCGAGGGTCAGCGAGCATGTCGTCGTGTCGGCGCTCGAGCAGTCGATCGCGGCACTGCCCGGCGATCCGCGGTTTTTCACTAATCGGCTCAAACACGACGACCGCTGGCGCCTGTTCCCGCACTTCAGGGATCGGGTCGGCTATATCGATATCGAGACCACCGGGCTCGGTACCGAGTGCGAGATTACCACCATCGCGCTGTATGACGGCGAGCGGGTGAGGACCTATGTCAACGGCACCAATCTCGACGATTTCGTCGACGACGTCGGGACGATCGAGCTGTTCGTCTCCTACAACGGGCTGTCGTTCGATATCCCGGTGATCGAGCACTTCTTCAGGATCGAGCTCGACCAGGCCCATATCGATCTGCGCTACGTGCTGTCGCGCATGGGGATCAGAGGGGGGTTGAAGCAGTGCGAGAAACACCTCGGCATCAACCGCGGCACCCTCGACGGGATCGACGGCAGCTTCGCGGTCCGGCTGTGGCGGGAATACCAGCGCAGCGGCAGCGGACCGGCCCTGGAAACCCTGCTCGCCTACAACATCGAAGACACCGTCAACCTCGAGCGGCTCATGGTCGAGGCATACAACCGCAACCTCGACACGACCCCGTTCGGCCCCGACCTCCAGCTCCCCTACCCCGAACCGCCGCAGATCCTCCACCATCCTGACCACGACGTGGTCGATATGATACGGGCCGCGCCCTGACCTCCTGAGATTTCACCACAGCCGCGGTCAGTGCGGAAAACTCAGCAGCAGCCACAGGTAGGCGGCGAGCAGAATGGCGATGTACATGACCATGCTGCCGGTGGGCCTGATCACCGCTCCCTTGCCGGTTGGGTAGTGGCGCTGGGCCAGGTAGGCGGTGAGCCGGCTGATCCGTTGTTCGGCCGTGCTCCGTATACCCTGATCTGAGCTCCGGATCCAGCGGCCGAGTTTCTCGACAACGCGGCGCAGGAACCGGCGGTAGAACCACTCGGCGTCGAGGTTGATGGCGAGTCTCTCGGCCGGGTAGATCCCCTGCAGGTTCAGATACACAAAGGCCAGCATCGCGAAGAACAGCAGCTGGGTCTGGGTGACCACGTGGCTGAGGTCGTAGGGATTGAAATCGGTGGCGAACGGCAGGAGCCGGTAGAGCATCTGCGGATAGATGCCGATGGCCAGGCACAGCACCGCGGCGATGGTCATCGCCAGCAGCATGTTGCGCGGCGGCTCCGACGGTCTGAGACCCGAATCATGGGCAAAAAACGCGAAGTAGGGAATTTGGATGCCGGCGTGCTTCAGCACGCCGGCCGAGGCGAGCAGCAGCACCAGCCAGATCACCTTGTGGCCCTCCTCGATCGCCGCCGCCATGATCATCGACTTGGCGACAAAGCCGCTGAACAACGGAAAGGCCGAAATCGACGCGGCCCCGATCATGCAGAGGATGGCCGTCTTCGGCATCGTCCGGTAGAGACCGCCGACCTCGGTCGCCTTGATCTTTCCGGTCATGAACAGGACCGCCCCCATCGACATAAACAGCAGCGCCTTGTAGATGATGTGCACGAAGGCGTGGGACACGGCGCCGTTGACCGCCAGCGCGGTGCCGATGCCGATGCCGCAGACCATGAAGCCGAGCTGGTTGATCAGGCTGTAGGACAGCACCCGCCTGAGATCGTTCTGGATGACCGCGTAGAAGATCGGGAAGCAGGCCATCAGCGCACCGACATAGATAAGCAGTTCGGTGCCCGGGTAGCCCCTGGCCAGCACGTAGATCGCTGTTTTGGTGGTAAAGGCGCTGAGAAACACGGTACCGGTCGGGGTCGCCTCCGGGTAGGCGTCGGTCAGCCAGCTGTGAAGCACCGGAAAGGCAGCCTTGATGCCGAAGGCCAGCAGCATTACGATGCCGCCCAGATGGTCGATGCCGATGAAGTCGAACTTCAGCGAGCCGGTCGTTTTGAGATGGATCAGCAGGCCGGCCAGCAGGATCACCCCGGACAGCACCTGGATGATCAGATAGCGCATCCCGGACTGGTAGGCCCGCTCGGAGCGCTGCGCCCAGACCAGAAAGGCCGATGTTACCGCCAGCAGTTCCCAGAACACGAACAGGGTCAGCAGGTCGCCGGCGAACAGCGCCCCGACTGCGCTGCCCGCGTATAGCAGGCCGGCCGCATGCTGCATGGTATCCTTGACATGCAGCGCGAACAGGATCGAGATGAAGGCGGCGATATGGAACACGTAGCCGAACACGATGCTCAGCTTGTCGACCCGGTACGGCAGCAGCTCGTAATCGAGAAAGCTCATGGTAACCAGCACCTCGCTGTCCAGCAGCCACAGGTGGAGGCCGCTCAGGGTCACGATGGCAAGCATCAGCAGCGAGCGCAGACGGCCGCGGGTGACCAGCGCCAGTGCAGCAGCCGCGAAGAACGGTACGAAGGCCGGCAGGCTACTGCTCCACATGACGCTCCTCCGGCCTGCTCAGTTCATCGCGGGTGTAGTAGTCTTCTTCGCGTTCGACCAGCGCCCGCAGCCATTTCGAGCCGATGATGATGGCGCTGCAGCCGATAAATCCATAGATGCAGTAGAAGCCGAGCAGTTTCTCCCAATGCGAGGTGATATGGCGGTGGATGATAAAATCGACCAGCAGCAGCAGGCCGCAGCTCGCGTAGAGCAGGTACAGCACCGCCTTGACGTTGCGGGGGTTGTCGAACAGGTAGCGTTTCTCATCTGCCATTGTGTGCGGTCGCCTCCACGAATGAGGTTGCCAGCTCGTACAGCGGCTGGGGATAGATGAACAGCACGATGCAGCCGAGCGCGGTCGCGCACAGTGCGATCAGAATCGGCAGCGGCGCCTCCTGCAGACCTCCGGCCGCTTCATGCTTATCAGGCAATTCATACAGGAAACCCTTGAGCGGTATCGGCAGCAGGTAGGCGATGTTGAGCAGCGAACTGGCCATCAGCACCAGCATCAGCATCCATTTACCGGCGTCTATGGTGCCAATCATCAGGTACCATTTGGACCAGGTCCCGCCGCAGGGCGGCAGGCCGATGATGGACAGCGCGCCGATGAAAAACGCCGTCATGGTGACCGGCATCCGGCGCCCCAGCCCGTGCATCTCCGAGACCTCCGTCTTGTGCGAGGCCACCATGATCGCGCCGGCGCAGAAGAACAGCGTGATCTTGCCGAAGGCGTGCATGCCGATATGCATCGCCCCTCCGAGTGCGCCCGCGTCGTTGGCGAGCAGCGCCCCCACGGTGATGTAGCTGAGCTGGCTGACCGTCGAATAGGCGAGCCGGGCCTTGAGGTTGTCCTGCCGCATCGCCACCAAGGATGCGATGATCACCGAAGCCCCGGCCAGATACAGCAGGAAATCGGTGGTCGGCAGCACCTCCAGGAGCTCGAACCCGAAGGTGTAGGCGGAGACTTTGAGCACCGAGAACACCCCCGCCTTGACCACCGCTACCGCATGGAGCAGCGCGCTGACCGGGGTCGGAGCGACCATCGCCGCCGGCAGCCAACGGTGGAACGGCATGATCGCCGCCTTGCCGATGCCGAATATGAACAGCGGCAGCAGCACCGCTGCAGCGAACACCTGCGACCGGTCGAAAACGCCGCCGGGCATGAAGTCCAGCGTGCCGGCCACATACCAGGTGCCGATGATGCCGAGCAGCAGAAAGAGAATGGAGGTGGACAGCAGGATGCCCAGGTACACGCGGCCGCCGAGCTTGGCCTTGTCGGTGCCGGCATGGGTGACCAGCGGATAGGTCGAGAGGGTCAGCACCTCGTAAAAGATAAAGAGGGTGAACAGGTTGCCCGCATAGGAAATGCCCATCACCGATGAGATCGCGATCGCGAAACAGGCGTAAAAGCGGGTCTGGTTTGATTCGTGGTGGCCGCGCATATAGCCGATCGAGTATATCGACGTGACCAGCCACAGAAACCCGGCTATCAGTGAAAAGAGCATGCCCAGCGGCTCAATCCTGAACGAAACCGCAAGGCCGGGAAGCATCTCGATGCCGGACCAGGCCACTTCGGTGCCGGCGGAGGTGATCCCATGGAGTTTGACGACCAGACCGATAAGGATTAGGCTGGCGGTGAGAGTAACGGTTTCGCGAAGATCGGGATGCCGGCCTGCGGCAACGATGCCGAAAACCGCCAGCAGCGGCACCGCCATGGTCATGAGCATCAGCAGGTGAGGCGACAGCATCAGAAGGTCCCCCCGACCGAGAACAGCAAGGCGGCGGCTTTCTGGCTGATGCCGACGGTCAGCGAGGTGTCGATGCCGAAGTAGACATTGGCGATCACCAGGATCCAGATCGGTACCAGCTGGCTGAGCGGCGCATCCTTGACCTCATCGATAATGATCCGCGGCTGCGAGAAATATACCCATTCGACGATCCGCCACACGTAGATCACCGCCAGCAGCGAGCTGATCAACACCAGCACGGTGAGCGGCCACCAGCCCTTGTCAAGCAGGGCCAGCACCAGGTACCACTTGGACACGAAACCGACGGTCAGCGGCACCCCGATCAGGCTCAAGCCGCCGGCGACGATGGCCGCCATGGTCCACGGCATCTGCCTGCCGAGCCCGGCGAAGTGGCTGAGCTGGGCACTGCCGATGCGGTACACGACCCCGCCGATGGCCAAAAACAGCGCCGCCTTCATCAGCGCGTGGTTGAACAGGTGCAGCAGGGTTGCGGACAGGCCGAGCGGTGTGCCGATGGCCATGCCGATGATCATATAGCCGATCTGGGCGACGCTGGAGTAGGCGAACAGCCGCTTGATATTAAGCTGGTAGATCGCTGAAATCGAGGTCGCGAACACCCCGGTCACGCCGAGTACGATGAAGATTTCCTGAAGCGGCAGCACGGTGACCATAAACTCCGCACCCACCACCGAAAAGACGAAGCGGATGAGGACATAGACGGCGACCTTGGTCGAGGTCGCGGCGAGAAACGCGGTTGCCGCCGACGGTGCGAAGGCATACGCGTTGGGCAGCCAGAGATGGAGCGGGAACAGGGCCAGCTTCAGGCAGACGCCGACGATGAAAAACCCGATGGCGCTGAGCACCGTCCGCGAGTGGTGCACCTCCGGCAGCCGGGCGGCGAGATCGTACATGTTCAGCGTGCCGGTGGTCATATACATCAAGCCGACGCCGATGATGATAAAGGTCGCGCCGATGGTGCCCATGATCAGATACTGGTAGGAAGCGGTCAGGGCCCGGCGGTCGCTGCCGAGGGCAATCAGCGTATACGACGACAGTGAGGAGATCTCGAGAAACACGAAGATATTGAACGCATCACCGGTGGAGAGAATGCCGATCAGACCGGTCAGACAGAGCAGATAGGCGGTGTAGAACAGCATCCTGCGGTTGCGCGCCAGCTCCCTTGCGATACTGGTCTGGGCGGCGACCAGCACGATCGCCCCCATCGCCGATACGATCAGCAGCAGATAGCTGTTCAGATAGTCGATCCGGTATTCGATGCCCCATGGCGCCGCCCAGCCGCCGAGTTCATAGACCTGCACGCCGTTCTGCACGACCTGCTGGAGCTGGCCGCAGCTGATCAGAAAGGTGAGGGTGCTGACCAGCAGCGCGAACACCCCCACCAGCCGCTCCTGACGGATGATCAGGCAGAGGGGCGCGCCCAGCAGGGGGATGATCACCTGCAGAATGGGAAGATGCTCGGTCACTCGTCCAGGTTTTGGATGCTGAGGATATGTTTTTTCCTGAACCCGTAGGCCTCCAGCTGGCTTTCCATCTGGTCCTGGGTATCCTGGCTCTGGATCTCATGCTCTTCGATCGAGCCGTAGGATTCCTGGATGCGGACAACCAGCGCAAGACCGAGGGCGGTGGTGGCGATACCGACGACGATCGCGGTCAGGATCAGCACGTGCGGCAGCGGGTTGGAATAGAGATGGTACTCCGGATCGAGAATCGGCGCGGTGGCGCCGCTGATCTTTCCGGTGCTGATATAGAAAAAGAACACCGAGGTCTGGAAGATGGACAGGCCGACCAGTTTCTTGATCAGATTTTCGTGCGCGATGACCACGTAGAAACCGATCATCATCAACACCACCACGATCCAATAGTTGTAGAGCCCGATGATATTCATTTGATGAAGTACTTGTGCTTGACGGTCCGCCAGGTGAATTTGAAGAACATCGTGATCATCACCGTCGCCACGGTGATGCCGACGCCGAGTTCGACGAGCAGGATACCGAGGTGCTGGCCGTGCACCGGATCGTGCCTGAGCACGTTATAATCGAGAAAGGTGCCGCCCAGCAGCATGCAGGCGATCCCCACCCCGCCGTAGATCAGCACCCCCAGTGCCGAGAGCAATTCCAGATGCTGCTGTCTGAAGATCTTCTGGGAGGTGCTCAAGCCGTAGAGCATCGTGTAGAGGATCACCCCGGCGGCGAAGATAACCCCGGCCTGGAAGCCGCCTCCGGGTCCGTAATCACCGTGGAACTGCACATAGAACGCGAACACCATGATCAGCGGCAGCATCCATTTCGCCACCACCCGCAGGATGATCTGCTGCTGCATGTCGGCCGGCACCTTGCGCCGCTCCTCCTGCTTGGTGCGTCTGGACAC
>JAJDNR010000082.1 GCA_022340565.1 Desulfofustis sp. | reverse complement strand
GTATTCGCGATCCGGGTCGAACCCCGGCACCCCGGCCCTGTCGATTCTTGCCAGCCGCGCGAACCACAGCGGAAATCCTCCTGACACGCAGCGGTTCAGGCAGCGGAAATAACCGTGGAAGAACCCGTCGGGATTGATCGTCACCGCCAGCCTGGAGGTACCGTCGAAGCCCTTTTCCCTGCAAAACGGGCAGTCCGCCGACAGCACGGTTTTATCCTGTCGCCCGTTTTTCAGGTGTGTTCGATAGAAGTCGTGTACCGCCTGTTCATATCCGCTCATCGCCTGCCCCAC
Organism: Desulfofustis sp.; assembly: GCA_022340565.1. Taxonomy (GTDB): domain Bacteria; phylum Desulfobacterota; class Desulfobulbia; order Desulfobulbales; family Desulfocapsaceae; genus JABDQA01. The sequence continues at coordinate 15,712 of JAJDNR010000082.1, read as the reverse complement.
TGTCGGTTCGAGATAGCTGTCTGGGAAAAATTATAGATGGAAACGGCGGAGCTTGTCACTGAGTTTTTATCACCGCTGCCACTGCGGCACCTTTCAGAAGCCAGGCCGGCAGGCACCCGCGGGTCACGAGCCTGCGGCCACCACGCCGTGCCGCACCAGCAGCCGGACCACTTCGGCCAGCGGCAGTCCGACGACGTTGGAGTAGGATCCGTCAATCCCTTCCACCAGCACCCCGCCCCGCTCCTGAATCCCGTAACCGCCGGCCTTGTCAAGCGGCTCGCCGGTCTCTGCGTAGGCCTCTGCCCAGCTGCGTGCGAACCCCTGAAAGCGCACCCGCGTCTCGGTGCGCTCCACGATGCAAATCCCTTCGCGGCTGCAGAATAGACAGTATGCGGTCTGCACCCGATGATCCCGGCCGGACAGCTGCATCAGCATGTCGACCGCATGCTCCCTGGAGGCCGGTTTGGTGAGCACGGTGTCGCCGAGAATAACGATCGTATCGGCGGCGATCACCCAGGCATCGTCATGACGGGCACCGATGTCGGCGGCTTTGCTGCGCGCCATCCGCTCCACGTAGGTTTCCGGCGACTCATTAAAATGCCGGGATTCGTCGATCTCGGGGACCTCCACCGTGAACCGGATCGAGAGCCCGGCCAGCAGGTCACTCCGTCTCGGCGACGCAGACGCGAGGATGAGCGGTTTAAGGGTCTGGAACATGGTCGAGCGGTCGACAATCGATCGGAAAAAATCTCCCCTCTCTTACAAAAGCCAGCAACGCGTGCTATCATACTCAATGTGTACGCACGCGCAACCGTAAACCGTGAACCCGCAACTCCGCCGATCAACGATCAATTCCTTGCTGAAAGATTCCGACTCAGAGCCCCGGCCGCCCTCCCGCCGCCTCACCATCGCCGTCAAATCAGGTTTGGTTGTGGTGTGGCTGGTACTGGTGGGACTGCTGCTGCAGCGCGATTTTTTCGTGCGCGAACTGGACACCCGTGAGGCGCTGGCCCTGGAGCGCGACAAACGGGTCGAATACCAGTCCATTTATTTCAAGGACGAGAAGATCGGTTATGTGGAGAACCATTTCATCCCCGGAGACAACCAGACCCTGGACATCACCCAGAAGGCCGTCATGCATCTCGCCATCGCCGGCCAGACGCACCCGGTGGAGCTGGATCTTCGGGCACGCCTGGGCAGCGAAAACAACCTCAGCGAATTCACCTTCAGTTTCTCGTCCCCGTTCTACCGCATGAACGCGGTGGGCACGGTGGCCGGCAACGTGGTGTCCTTTACCCTCGACACCGGCAACAACGTGATCAGAGACAGCGTCTCGCTGGCCGGGCCGCCGCGCCTCTCCACATCGAGGCGCTCCTACCTGCTGGGCGGCGATATAGCACCGGGGGAGAAGGTGAAGATCCCGTGGTTCGACCCGTTTTCCCTGAGCGGCAAGGAATCGGTGATCGAGTACCGGGGTCGGGAGAAGATCCTGATCAACGACCGGGTCTACAACCTGCACCGGTTCTCCGAGAACTTCGGCGGCGCCCGGCTGAACTCCTGGCTCGACGATGAGGGCAACGTGGTCAAGGAAGAGTCGCCGGCCGGTTTCGTGTTTATCAGGGAACCTGAATTCAAGGCGAAATCCTTCACCGAAGGCGACCGGCCGCCCTCCGATTTGCTCGCCTCCGTGGCGGTAAAAATTGTCGGGAAAATGATCGACGTCTCCGATAAACCCGTTGCAAGATATCGGCTCACCCTGCCCGATGGTGTGGAATTCGATCTTAACAGCGGCCGCCAGCGGTTCAGCTCCGATATCCTCAGTGTCGAACGTGAGGAACTCCCGGCTGCGGACGATTCCACCGCGTCCTGCCAGGACATGGCAACGGCGCTTCTGTCGTCGCCATACATCCAGGCAAGTTCCCCGGAAATCATCAAAACCAGTCAGGACATCACCGCGGCCATCCCGCCGGGCGCGGCCCGGGTGAAAGCGCTTGCCCAATGGGTCTTCGAGCGGCTCGAAAAGCGGCCGGTCATCGGCATTCCCGACGCGCTGACCACCCTGCACACCGGGGTCGGGGACTGCAACGAGCATGCCTCGCTGTTTGCGGCGCTGGCCCGGGCCGCCGGGATCCCGACCAAAATCGCCGTCGGCGTGGTCTACCACAAGCAGGCCTTTTACTACCATGCCTGGAACGAAGTCTGCGTCGGCAACCGCTGGATCAGCCTCGACACCACCACCAATCAGTTCCCCGCCGATCTGACCCACCTCAAATTCATCGAGGGAGAGCTCCAGGAACAGATGAAAATCGGGGCGCTGATCAATAACCTGCAGATAGAACCGCTGCACGACTGAGCCGGGCAGTTCCTGGAAAACCGATGATGAATAACAGAATCCCCCTGAATTATGCAGGCTAATCATAAACACCGATAGATCGCATGACCGAACCGATACTTGCCGTTGACCAGCTGACCAAACGCTTCGACCGGCTGACCGCCGTCGACCGCATCGATATCACGGTGGCCAAGGGGGAAATCTTCGGTTTCCTCGGACCCAACGGGGCCGGCAAAACGACCACCATCAAGATGATTGCCGGCCTGCTGCTGCCCACCTCGGGCCGGGTCCGCATCTGCGGCTGCGACATGGCTGCCGAGCCGCTGCGCTGCAAGGAACTGACCGGCTATATCCCGGATCGTCCCTACCTGTACGAAAAACTGACCGGCAGCGAATACCTCAGCTTCATCGCCAGTCTCTACTCCGCGCCCGGCCGGAAATCTCATTACCAGGATGCGGAGCAGTACCTGCACCTGTTCGATCTCTGGGAGTGGCGCAACAACCTGATCGAGAGCTATTCGCACGGCATGCGCCAGAAACTGATCATGAGTTCGATCTTCATGCTCGACCAGCCGCTGATCGTCGTCGACGAGCCGATGGTGGGTCTCGATCCGAAGAGCGCCAGGATCGTCAAGGAACTGTTCAAATCCAAGGCCCGCGCCGGCACCGCCATCTTCCTGTCGACCCATTCCATGGAAATTGCCGAGGAACTCTGCCACCGCATCTCCATCATCCGCGACGGTGCTCTCATCGCCGGCGGCACCCTCGACAGCCTCAAGGATCTGGCGGCGGACGGGGTCGAGAATCTCGAAGACCTGTTTCTGCAGCTGACCGGGTCGTTCGAACTGCAGGACGTGGTTGCCGCGCTGCGCAACGGCTGACATGAATACGCGTCTCTTTTTACCGTTCTTGAGATCGGGGACCAACCGGTTTTTCAGGACCGGCCCGCGCCTGAAAATCACCCTGCTGTGCGGGCTCGGCCTGGCCATCTGCCTGGCGCTGTTCCTGCTGACGCATCGCAGTGTCAGCTATTTCCAGAGCCAGAGCGAACTCGGCATCATCCTCAGCATGAAAATTTTCCAGATGGCCTGGATCACCATTTTCGCGATGCTGATCTTCTCGTCGATGATCGCCTCCGTCTCCCAGCTATACCTGTCGCGTGACAACGAGATCGTCGTGGCGGCCCCGATCCGGCTGCCGGAACTCTTCCGGATGCGACTCTTCACGACCTTTTTCTCCACGTCCTGGATGATGCTGATCTTCTCGCTGCCGGTGTTCATCGCCTTCGGCGTAGTCTTCGATGCGGGACCGCTGTATATCCCGCTGCTGGTCTGCGTGATTCCGGCAACGGCGCTGACCGCCTGCGGTTTGGCGGTGCTGTTCGTGATCGTGCTGGTTTACCTGTTTCCGGCGCGACGCACCAAGGACATCATCGTCTACCTGACCGTCTGCTTCGGCATCTTCCTCTATCTCATCTTCCGGCTGATGCGGCCGGAAGATCTCGTCAACCCCGAGAAATACGGGCAGTTCATCGAATACATGTCGGCCATCTCGAACCCGGCCGGGTTCTGGCTGCCGGCCAGCTGGACGTCCGATCTGCTCTCCTCCTACCTGCTGGACCGCCGGGTTGACATGCTGCTGGTCGGACTGATCATGCTCACCCCGGCGATCCTGGTGATGTTCGGGGAGCTATTGATGGAGCGATTGTTCATCCCGGGCTTTTCCAAGTCCCAGGAGTCGTTCGGCGGCACCCATCGTTTCAGGGAGCCGGGACGGACTCGATCCCGGCTGCTGTGGATCTTTCGCAAAGAGCGGATCGGTTTTCTGCGCGATTCGAAGGAGTGGTCCCAGTTTTTCATGATCGGCGCGCTGGTGGTGGTCTACCTCTACAACTTCAAGGTGCTGCCGCTGGAACGGACCTTCGGGACGGCCTATGTGGCGAACCTGATCTCTTTCGGCAACATCGGCCTCAGCGGATTTCTCTCGGCAGCGCTGGCGGCGCGTTTCGTGTACCCGAGTATCGGCGGAGAAGGAGGGGCGTTCTACCTGATCAAGACAGCCCCCATCAGCGAGGCGCGCTTCTTCTTCTCCAAATACCTCTTCTACCTGATCCCGTTCACCCTGCTGAGCATCGTGCTGGTCACCGTATCCAACCGGTTTCTGCAGGTCGACGGCCCGATGTGGTGGATATCGCTGTTCTGCGCGATCAGCATCTGCTGGACGGTGGTGGCCATGGCCCTGGGGTTCGGAGCGATTTTTGCGGACTATCACGCGGAGCACAAAGACGCCTCGATGGGACCGGGAGCGATCCTCTACTTCTTCTGCGCGATCGTCTACATGCTGGCGGTTCTGGTCACCGGGTTTGCGCCCGCTCACCGGCTGGTCCGGTCATGGTTCCGGCACGGCGGCCTGCCGCTGTCCGACGCGCTGATGATCTTTGCCTGGGGCGCTATGGTGATCGGGCTGTCGGCCTCCATCGCCGTGCTGATCGGCAGACGGGGGATTGCGGCGCTGAAGGCCAAGTAAGGCTGGTCCGGGGAGACGCGGTGGCGTCGTGTTTCACACTGCATCGCGGAGGCCCGCCGTATCAGTGAAACCGCCTGTCGACCGCCCAGGCGGCCGCAGGCTGAGCTCCGCGAATTAAGGGGACACAATACTTAATTTGAACCGCAATTAAGTATTGTGTCCCCTTAATTGTGTCCCCTTAATTCTAATTCGACAAGGCCGGAGAGCACAAGCCGCACCCAATCCATCCTCGCTTCCTTCCCTGAACTGGTTCGATATGACCTACCCCATTATCGCGTAGCCGCCGTCGACGGTGATCACCTGCCCCTGGATCATGTCTGACAGGTTCGAGCAGAGAAACAGCGTCACGTCGGCGACATCGTCAGGGGTTATCAGTCTGCCCAGCGGGGTGCGCTTCAGGGCGTTGTCGAGGATCTCCTCGCGGTTCGGGAAATGCTTCAGCGCGTCGGTGTCGACCGCGCCGGCGCTGACCGTATTGATGCGGATTCCACAGGGCCCGAGTTCCACCGCCAGGTGCCGCACCAGCGATTCGAGCGCCGCCTTGGAGGCGCCCACCGTCGTGTAGTTCTGGATGGCCCGGACCGACCCGAGGCTCGATACGCCGATGACCCTGCCGCCCTCCTTCATCAATGGCATGCCGTACTTGACCAGGGTGAGCAGGGCTCGGGCGTTGATATTCATCGCCCAGTTCCAGTGGCGCTCGGTGAGTTCGAGGACCGGTTTGATCACCCCGGATGCGGCGTTGCTGACCAGCACGTCAAGACTGCCGAACGCCGTTCCGATCTGGCTGAACATCTCCTGAACATCATCTTCCTGGCCGACATTGGCCTTCACGAGCAGGCAGCGCCGTCCCCGCTTCTCGATCTCTTCGGCCACCGCCATCGCATCATGCTTGTGGCGCACGTAATTGACGACGATGTCCATGCCGTGTTCCGCCAGCCTGATCGCAATGGCTTTGCCGATGCCCCGAGAGCCTCCGGTCACCAGAGCCGTCTTTCCTGCTATCACGAACATTCGCTCACCTCCTGGGGGTAGTGGTTGTGTTCAGAGTCTGTCTGGATGCAGCCACGCGCCTATATGAGTTATACATGAAGCGCAGCGGATTGAACGGCACCGGACTCAGGAACTCCGGGGCCTCAAAACCGGTTCCGGAGAAACGCTCGGGAGCCAGCCGGACAAACTCCAGCCGGTCGATTTCGGCGCCCGCCAGCGTTCGTGCCTTTGCCGCCCGCCACACCGGGCATTTTGAGAGATCGAGTTCCAGTGCCGCCAGCAGAGCGGTGTCGAGCGCCACCGGGTCTTTGGCCGCGGCGACGCAGCCAACCTGCAGCGCTACGCCCTTGATCGGCCCGCTCCGATGCATCACCTCGATCCCATCGATAAGGCTTACGCTGTGCGGGACGGCCAGGCATAGATCGATCATCAGATCGCCAAACTTGACGTGCGACAGCCCGTTCATCATATGGCGCACGGCCTTGCGCATACCGCACACGACGCCGTACATATTCTTCACCGCCAGGGTCACATACATCTGGCCGTGGGCCTTGACCCGCGGCAGGTTGACGAGCAGGTCGCAGTCCAGCGCCTCGCCCGAGACCCCGATCCGGACCTCGTGGGACATCTCCAGTTCCCGGACATCCCTGAACTCGATCACCTCGATATCGAGCCCGCGGAGATGATCGCTTATACCATGTTTGGCCATCACCTGGGAGGCGCTGCCGAAGGACGGCGAATCGCCGATACGCACCCGCGCCCCCTGGTCGATGAACCACTCGGCAACCGCCCTGATGAAGCGGCCGTCGCTGCAGGCCAGCCTCGATGCCATGCTGCTGATCAGGTTTGGCTTGAGCAGCACCCGGGCGCCGCCCAGCCCGGCGCCGAACCCGAGGGCTGCGGCCGCATCGTCGCAGAATTGCTTGAGCACCGGCGTGTCGTAGGTCTTGCACGTATCGAGAAGGACCGGAATCGGCTCGGACATATGCTGATGTTTCAGAGTTGTGCAGCGGATCAGCGACCCAGCGAGATGACCCGGGTCCTGATCACGTTGTCGTTTTCCTTCAGCTTCTCGACGATATCCGCCGGAACCTCGGATTCCATATCGATGATGTTGTACCCGATCGTGCCGTTGGATTCGTTCTTATACGAATCGATATTGATCTGGTTGCCTCCCAGCACGTTGGTGATGAAGGCGATCATGCCGGGGACATCACGGTTGATCACGATCAGCCGGGTACGCACCAGATCGGATGGAATCATTTCCACATTGGGGAAATTGACGCTGTTGGAAATGTTACCCCAGAGCAGGTAGTTGGAAAGCTCGCGAACCGCCATCATCGCGCAGTTTTCCTCCGATTCGGAAGTGGAGGCGCCCAGGTGTGGGGTAAGCAGAATCTTGTCGTTGCCGATCAGCGTCTTGCTGGGGAAATCGGCTATATAGCCGCTCAAGCGTCCATTTTTCAGGGCTTCCAGCACGGCCTGCTGGTTGACGATGGGGCCACGCGCGTAATTCACCAGCAGCGCCCCCTTCTTCATCCTGGCGATGAATTCACGGTTCACCAGATTCCTGGTCTTCTCGATCAGCGGCACATGCAGGCTGACGATGTCGGCGTTGCCGATCGCGTCGTCCAGCGTCTGCACGATCTCGACGTCGGGCAGCAGCTGGTGAATATTGACCAGCGACGGTTTGGGATCGAATCCCTTGACCCTCATGAACCGGTGAATGCCGCCGTTGGCCAGCCGCACGCCGATCTGTCCGAGCCCGATGACGGCCAGCGTCCTGCCGGCAATCTCGATGCCCCGGAAGGCCGACTTGCGCCGTTCCACCTCCCCGTCGACATCCTCGCCGCCAAGTTCGCAGAGCGACTCGCAGAACCGGATGCCACGATAGATGTTGCGCTGCCACACGCCGATCATCGGGAACACCAGGTCGACAACCGCGTTGGCGTTGGCTCCCGGGGTGTTGAACACGCAGATGCCCCGTTCGGTGGCCTTGTCCACGCTGATATTGTTGACGCCCGTGCCGGCTCGTGACACCGCCAGCAGGGAGGCAAAATTGTCGGTGTTGACCCGCGCGCTTCTGACGAGAATGCCCTGGGGGTCCGGCTCATCCTCGCTGATGGAAAACTGGGGGCCGAGCAGGTCGAGTCCCTCCTGGGCGATGGTATTTCTTTTCTGCAGTCGGTAGACGCTCACGGCGTACTCCTCGCTCTTTAAATGGGAACCGTCGATAAGAATTCCGGTCAGATGCAGAAACCTACTATATACAAGCCTTCGCGAAGGTCAATCGGTGATTTGCAGGATCGCCGTTTTGGCGAGCCGCAGAACAGAGTCCTCGCGCGCGCTGCAGAAACAGGCCAGCGCGCACTCCCTTGCCGCCCAGAACCCGGCAGAGTGCAGGCAGTTTTGCGAAAAGATCTGAAACACGCTGGATTTGATGAAATTCCTGCGCTCCTGAATGGTATACAACCCGTCGATCTCGCGCGGAAGGCGGTGGTAGGCATCTCTTCGCAATTCCTCGAGGGATTCCGCACGATAACTCAAGAAATCGGGAAGATAGCGATGCCCGCAGCGCAGCCAGTCGAAACAGAGCAGTTCCCTGATGATCGCAAAGTCCTGCCTGCCTGTTGTCTGTTCGATCAGCAGCCTGCACAGGGTCTCCTGGGTCGCCGCTTTGAAAAAATAGCCCTGGTCGCTGAACCGCACGGCGAGGTGCGAGAAGAAGCCTGCCATGTCCGCTCCTTCCCCCACCAGATAGTGCCACAATGACGGGAAATAGCGATTGTTCACGAACTGTTCGAGGCATTCGCCGAGCCAGAAAAACTTCGCCAGCACCGCTGCATCCATCCAGCGGTTGCTCAGCAGGGCATAGGGCGGGCGGGATTGAGCCCTGAAGCCGAATTCCGCGGCCTGCGCGGTCATCCGGGTTGCCGGCAGCAGCTTGAGCAGTCCCATCTGGACGTAGTGCGGCTGCATCGTGAAGATATCGTTGATGGAACGTCGAAAGGAGTCGGCGGTTTCATAAGGCAGCCCGAGGATCAGATCGGCGTGCAGGTGGATTGTCTCCATCCTGCGCAGTCGCCTGATTACCGGCCCGGCCTGGGCCGGATCCATCGGCCTTCTGATCGCCTCGAGGGTTTCCGGGTTGGTGGTCTGGATGCCGATTTCGAACTGGAACAGACCGGGTCTGACCGACTCGAGAAAATCGAACATCTCTTCGCTGAACCGATCCGGCGCGATCTCGAAATGAAACAGCGTGCCGGCATCCTTTTCCCTGATATACTCCCAGATGGCAAGCGCCCGTTTCGGCACATCGTTGAAGGTCCGGTCGACGAAGCGGACCGTTTTCGGTCGATGACCGAGCAATTCGTCGAGATCGGAGAACACCGCATCGAGATCCTTGTGATAGAGACCCGTTTCCGCGGATGAGAGGCAGTAGGTGCAGAAAAACGGGCAGCCCCGGGACGATTCGTAGTAGACCGCCCGGTTGGCCAGGTGACGGGAAAAATCTTCGTGCCGATACGGGTAGGCAAGGTGCTGTTCGCGCATCTGCAGAAACGATCCGCGATAGAGGGGCTGCAGACTGAAACCCTCCAGGTCGCGGTAAAATCCTTCGGGGGCAGCCTCGATTTCACCGACATAGCAGCTCACCCTGGGATCGGCCCCAAAGGGGGCGCATACCACCGGGGCCTGGGGCCCGCCGACCAGGATGCGGACCCGTTCGGACAGCGTCAGGAGATCTTCGATAAGCCGCTCGATGAGGTCGCTGTTCCAGATCAGCGCTGAGAAAAACAGGTAATCGGGCCGGCCGGCGGCGATTCGCTGCAGCAGGATATAGTACGGATCGTTGATCGTATACTGGCAAATTTCCGCATCCACGCCGGAAAGGTTGAGTTCCAGTTCGTTTCGCAGGTAAAACAGCGCCAGGCAGGAATGGGAGTAGCGGGCGTTTATGCCGATCAGTTTGATTTTCACCGACCTTCCTCGCTGGACATCAATCGTGCCGATGCTGAAGGGGGACGGCCATCGCAGGGGGATCGGCCGGACTGGATACTTTTCTTTAGCATTCTTCCAATCAGGGCATATAGTATTTAATCAATTCATTACATGACCGGTCGGGTCCATGCGGCTCGACCTATCGATTCAACCCCATGAACAGATGGTTTACCATGATCTTCAGAGTCTCTGCAATCATACTTGTGCTGCTGTCCGCAGGCCCGGCATTGGCGGATGAGCCGACCCGGGAGTCGTCACCCGTCATCGACCTGGCCGTATCGTTCGATCTGAACGCCCGGCTGATCCGCGGAACCACAAAGGTCCAGGTCGGCAGAAACGAAGCGCTGAGCCTGTACCTGCCGGGGCTCACCGTGACCGGCGCCGTACTGTCGACCCCGCAGCGGGAGAATCGCATCATTGATTCTTCGGCTGCGAGTCTGGTGCTCGCTCCGGCGGACGAACCGCAGACGCTGCTGCTCTCATACGAAAAAATCATCGATGACAGCTTCGCTAATCTGTTATCCAGTGAGGCCATCGTGCTGACCTCCGGCTGGCACCCGATTCCCGACAGAAAAGCCAAATTTTCGCTGACCGCCGCTGTTCCTGACGGCTTTACCGCCCTCGCCCAGTCAGACCGGTTCGACGGCAGGCCGGTTCGATCCGGTTCGGCACATTTCTCCTTTTCCCAGCCCCTTCATGCACTGACCTTCATCGCCGCCCCGTTTGTGGTCAATGAACGCAGGGTGCGCGACGGCCTCAAGGTCTACACGCTCTTCTTCAAAACCGAGCGCGATCTTGCCCAGGGATATCTCGATGCGGCGGCCGACTACCTCCACCGCTATGAGGCGCTGATCGGTGAATTTCCATACAATCATTACGTGATCGCCGAGAACATTATGCCCACCGGCTATGGATTTCCGACCTTCACGCTGCTGGGTCGGCAGGTCATCAGGCTGCCGTTCATCAAGCAGACATCGCTGGGACACGAGATCCTTCACTCCTGGTTCGGCAACTCCGTCGATATCGCCGATAACTCCGGCAACTGGTGCGAAGGGCTAACCACCTATCTGGCCGACATGGCTTATCGCGAAGAGGCAGGGGAAGGGGCGGCAGCCCGCAAGGAGGCAATCATCACCTACCTCAACTATGTCGACGGTACGGCCGCAACCCTCGCCTCGTTTCGCGGTGCGGCCCATGAACAGGAGGCCGACCGGGCAATACGGGCGGTCGGCTACCAAAAATCGGCGATGCTCTTCCATGAGTTGGAGCAGCGCATCGGTACAGACGCATTTGAACGAGGACTGCGCGAGCTGTATGGGCAATTCAGGGGAACCTCGGCGTCATGGCAGGATCTGAGGAAAATCTTCGAGAACCAGTCGGGCATCAATCTGCAGCGTTTTTTCTCGGAACGGCTGAACAGCAACCAGGTTCCGGAGCTGAACATTGACCAGGCGACCGTTGCATATCGCAGCGGTACTCCGCGACTGCTGCTGACCGTCTCCCAGGCCCAGGAACAGCCGTACGAAGTGATGCTGCCGATTTTCACAGAAACCATTGCCGGCAGCGAGGAACACCGCGAGCTGATCACCCGGAAACAGCAGACCGTCGATATTGCTCTCGACAACACCCCGCTGGCGGTCGTCCTCGATCCCGGGTACGACATCCTGCGCACCTTGTCGACTGGAGAAAGGAGACCGGTCTGGTCGAGCCTGCTCGGTACCGATACGCTGATGATCACCCCCTCGGACAGCGCCGGGACTGAACGCTACGGGCCGCTGTTGAAACTCGCCGAACGCTTCGGGTGGAAGACGCGCACCCAGGAAGAACTGACCCGCCGGGAGATCGAGCAGGATACCCTGCTGTTTCTCGGCGACAGTCCCCGGCTGCGGGAAATGTTCGGTTCTCCCGGCCATCCGGAAGAAGGCCTGGTACTGGACATACGGGTCAATCCCTTCAACCAGGATGAGGCCATCGGGCTGATCAGCTCCTCCTCGCTGCAGGAAACCTCGGCCGCGGTATCGCGGCTGCCGCACTACGGTAAATATTCCTACCTCCATTTCCGCAACGGCGCCGTCGTCGACAAACGGATGAGCGCAGCAGCCGACGGCATCCGTTTCGAGCTGGAGCCCCGGCCGGCAGGCATAGCCCTCGGCGAAATTCCGCCGCTGCCGTCGCTGCTCGACCAGGTGAGCGGCAACCGGGTCATCTACGTGGGGGAAACGCACACTTCCCGGCCCGACCATCTGCTGCAATTGATGCTCATCGAAGCCCTGCACCAGCGGGGAAAAAAGCTGGCGATCGGCATGGAGATGTTTCCCCGCACCAGCCAGCCGGCGCTGGACCGCTGGATCGATAAACGGGATCTGAGCGAGGCCGAATTTGTCCAGCAGTCAGGCTATTTCTCGGTCTGGGGATACGACTATCGGCTGTTCAGGCCGATTTTCGACTTTGCGAGAAGACAGCGGATCCCGCTGGTGGCACTGAACATCGACCGGGACATCGTCAGCTCGGTGTTCAAGAACGGTTCCCTGGACGGCCTCAGCGACGAACAGCGGCAATCCCTGCCGTCGGAAATGCGGCTCGACATGGCCGGCTACATCGAACGGCTGCGCGCCACCCACCGGATGCACCTGCAGGGCGGCCAGGCCTCAGGCAGTTTCAGCGGATTCATCCAGTCGCAGGCGCTGTGGGACGAAGCCATGGCCGAGTCGATCGCCGGTTATCTGCGGGAACACCCGGACACCACCATGGTGGTGCTGGCCGGCAGCCAGCACACCAGAAAAGACTCCGGCATTCCGCCGCGGGTGGCCCGGAGGATCCGAGTCGACCAGGCCTCGGTGCTCAACGCAGCCACCAATCCGGATTCTCCCCAGGAGCTTTCGGCAATCGCCGATTACCTGTTCTTTTTCGCTGCCTCGGAATTCCCGCCGCAGGGGAAAATCGGCATCATCCTCGAGGAAACGGGCGATGAGCAGGATCCCCGGCTCCGGATCAGCGGCCTCAGTCCGGAGTCGAATGCAGAGGCGGCGGGGCTTCGCGTCGATGATCTATTGATCTTTATCGACGAATTTACTATCCATAGCATGACGGATGTGAAGCTCGCACTGCTCGACAGAAAGGCGGGAGATACCGTCACGATAACCATCTCGAGGAAGGCTGGGAGGGACAGAAAGGAGATCAGCCTGACGGTGGAGCTCTACTATCCGCCGCCCATGGCGGGGCACCCGTAGCAGCATCACCACCATAGTGTCCGGAGGGAAGGTTTTATGGAGAAACTCGGAGTACCAATCTACGGGGATGACCTGCCTGAGGATCAGATCAGCCCGGAATCGCTGGTCAACAGGATCATTGCGACTTCGGCCTTCCAGAGCTTCTTCACCACCATCTCGAACGGCGGGTTCCTGCTGCTGGCAGCCTCCGTGGCGGCGCTGATCTGGTCGAACATCAACCCCGAGAGCTATGCCCACTTCTGGCACCAGAAATTCACCCTGACCATCGGCTCCGCAGCACTGTCGCATTCCCTCGGCCACTGGGTCAACGACGGACTGATGACCCTGTTTTTCTTCACCGTCGGACTCGAGATCAAGCGGGAGATGCTGGTCGGCGCGCTGTCCGACCCGCGCAGGGCGTCCCTGCCCGTCGCCGCGGCGATCGGCGGCATGATCTTTCCGGCCCTGATCTACTGGGTATTCAACGGCGGATCGGCGACGATGTCCGGCTGGGGTATCCCGATCGCCACCGATATCGCCTTCTCACTGGCCATCCTGTCCACGCTCGGTCGACGCATCCCGTTCGGCATCAGGATCTTTTTGACCGCCTTTGCGATCGCCGACGACCTCGGCGCCATCCTTGTCATCGCACTGTTCTATACCCCGCAAATCCACCTGATCTACCTGCTCGGCGCGCTCGGTATCGGCGCGCTGCTGTTCATCATGAACCGCTTCTGGGTGCGCAATCCGCTCGTCTACCTGGTACTCGGCGTGGCGATGTGGTACATGGTCGGCCATTCCGGCCTGCATGCCACGATCACCGGCGTCATCGTGTCCATGTTCATTCCCGCCAGAGGCCATTACAACACCGACCTGTTTATGAAGATGGTGCGCAACCACCTCGATACAATCAACTGCGAAGGCGATGAGTGCGGGCACACGATCATGGTCAACCGCAGGCACCTCGACGCGGTGCACTCGATCAACGTCGCCTGCTCGGCGGTGGAGACGCCGCTGCAGCGGATGGAGCACGCCATGGAGCCGTGGGTCGCCTATCTGATTCTCCCCCTGTTCGCACTGGCCAATGCGGGGGTTGTGCTGGGAGCGCTCGATCTCGGTGCGGCGGTGACCCATCCGGTGACAGTCGGCGTGATCATCGGCCTGGGATTCGGCAAGCCGATCGGCATCACGCTCTTCACCTGGCTGACCACCAAGCTGCTGCGGGTGGAGCTGATCTCCGGCGCAACCTGGCTGATGATCCTGGGCGTCGGATTTCTCGGAGGGATCGGCTTTACCATGTCGCTGTTCATCTCGGCGCTGTCCTTCTCTGAACCGATCTTCAAGGAATACGCGAAAATCGGCATCATCGGCGGCTCGGTGATCGGCGGCGTGATCGGCTACATCGTTCTGCGCATCGCCGCGGCCGGGGCAAAGAGCGCTCAGACATCGAGTTCTATTCCCACCGGACAGTGATCCGAACCGTGAATGTCGTTTAGGATAAACGCATCGGTGACCACCCCGTCAGCGACCAGATCCTCGCTCACAAAGAAATAATCGATCCGCCAGCCTGCGTTGTTCTGGCGCGCATTGAAGCGATAGCTCCACCACGAATACTTGACGGTATCGGGGTAGAAGTATCTGAAGGTGTCCACATAGCCGCGGCTCAGGATATCGTCGAGAACGTCGCGCTCGATGCGCAGAAACCCCGAGCGGTCCTTGTTCGACTGGGGGTTTTTCAAATCGATCTCGTTGTGGGCGGTATTGAAATCGCCGGTGATGATCAGGCTTCTCCCCTGACTCTTCAAGCGGTCTGTATAGGCGAAGAAGTCGCGGTAAAAGTCGAGCTTGTACTGGAGACGCTCGTCGTCTTTCTGGCCGTTGGGAAAGTAGACGTTGAAGAGGGTGAAGCGCTCGTAGACGAGTTCGATGACCCGCCCTTCGCAGTCGAATCGATCGATGCCGAAGCCGCACCGATGCTGCTCAGGCAGCTGCTTCACGTAGGCGGCGACGCCGCTGTAGCCCTTTCTGACTGCGAAATCCCAGAAGGAGCGGTAGGCGCCGAGATCGATCATCTCGGCGGTGCGCTGATCTTCCTGCAGTTTGGTTTCCTGCAGGCACAGGATATCGGGGTCCATGTCCCGGACCGCGCCGGTGAACCCCTTGTTGAATGCGGCGCGCAGGCCGTTGATGTTCCACGATACGATCTTCATGCTCTATTTCCGGTTATTGCATTGATTCGCGTTCGACACGCAACGGGGACAGGCTATACCTGTCCCCGTCGGTGCTCTCCATTGCCTGGTCTGGGCTTAGCATTTTTTGCGAAAACTGCGCGGCCCGTCCTGGTCGCCGATCGCTGCGCTCTTCAGGATCAATTCAGCCTGCCTGGCCGCAGCGCCCTGCTGCAGCGCTGCGGCCTCTCCGGCTCGGCGCTGCAGCTGATCAAGACGCAGCCGGTCGCCGAGAAGCAGTTCCATCCTCGCTGTCATGTCTTCGACCGAGTCGACGCGGTACCCGCCCCCGCATCGTTCGAGAAGCTCCGCGGCCTCCTTGAAGTCGCTGATATGGGGACCGAAAAACACGACCTTGTTCCACATCGCCGCCTCCATCACGTTGTGCCCGCCGCATCGCGCCAGGGAACCGCCGATGAACACGA
>JAJDNR010000066.1 GCA_022340565.1 Desulfofustis sp. | reverse complement strand
AATTACAGCTTCGACATCACCGATCCCGGCGGTCGCAGCCAGCATGTCGCGATGGGCGGGGAAAACAGCGCCAGGGCGGTGGAACGGGCCAGGGAAATGATCGAGCTGGAACTGGCTCTGGCAGAAGACGACTAACCGAGCCGGTCATATGAATTTCGGCACGGAGACCGGCAGTCCTCCCTTTTTCAGACTCATCAGCGTCGAGGTTCCGTGCACCAGAAGGGAGCCCGCCTCATCGAAAACGCGCGCCTCCGAATAGCTGATCAGGCGGCCGCTCTTGATGGCGTTTCCCTCGGCGCGCAGTAAACCCGACGTTGCACGCTTCAGATAGTTCAGCTTCAAATCCACATTCACCAGGCCGGATGGTTCCGGCAGGCGCATGAATACCGCCCAGAACGTGGCGGTATCGATCAGGGTCGCCAGCACGCCGCCGTGAATGATGCCGAAGGGCTGCATATGGTGGTGATTCAGCGTCAGTTCGACGGTCGCCCGGTCAATGGCGAGTTCCGTCAGAACCATGGACATGTGGCTCGGGTACGGACTGTTCCTGACGATCGATTTGACTTCCTCGATATAGGCGGGATTCGGGGTCTTTTCCATGGCGATCTCCTCGTCACAGGTCCTGGCCACACCAGCTGATTGCCCTGTCGGCGAACCTGGTTGGTTTTATTTCGGGTCGAAGGTGAAGGAGATAACGCAGCAGCCGTCGCCCCGAACCAGGCTTTTTTCGATCGAATGGATCGGCTTGAGCCGCAACGCTTTCATGACACCATCTCTGATGGCCTGACAGCCGCACACGTATTCGCCGGTCATCCCTGCCTTTGACAGCGAATCGAAGGCATTGCAGTGGCTTCCTGTCCAGGTGGCGCGGTTACCGTCGAAAGACACCGGTTCATTGACGTACATATCGTCGAAAAAACAGTCTTTCCAGATCTTCTTGAAGACCGCCATGAGCTCTTCGACCGACCGGGGACGCTTAATCGCGCCGGTTTTCAGCAACATCAGCGTATACTTGCGGAAAAACCGCTCGTTTGCGGCAAGGTTCAGCCGGTTAGCCCGTTCCGGGCCGATTTCATGCACTGCGCTTGCATGCCAGTATGAATCATGCAGCCACATCAGTTTTTTCAGCGTGTTGAGCTGTTCTTCAGGATCATTCATCGTTTCAGTTCCGGTGCTTGGTTCATAAGTCGTATCAATCAATAATAAAGATCAGAGGACTGTGCAAATATGAAATTCCGGTTCAAATCCATATGCATATCGTCGACAACGGTGTAATGTATGAACCGTTTTTCCGGGGATGCGGACCTGAAGCGAAGCGTCATATCTGTGATCATTGGTCGATCTGCAGGATTTTTGCCCTGACATGCAACTCGTAATACAGACCTTTTTAAATCCGGTATTTCCGGTCTTCGCGGTAATGCTGATCGGCCTTGTCATGGGGCGCCGAGGGTTTTTCGATATCGAGGCTGCTCGGGCTGTCAATAAATTTGTATTTTATGTAGTCCTGCCGCCGCTGATTTTTTCGTTGATTCTTGCGGTGCCGGTCAGAGAACTGAATTATCGTCTGGTTTCGTTCTACCTGCTGTCTGAGGTCGTTCTGTTCATCGTCTCCGGCTTGTTGATTCGCCGTCTTTTCCGGCGCAGCGTCGCCGAGTCCGCGCTGCTGGGAATGGCATCGGGCTTCGTCAATCATGTGTTCTTCATCATGCCGATCGTCAGCGTGCTGTATGGAAAAGAGGCTCTGGGCGCGCTTTCGGCATTGATATTTCTCGATACCGTCGTTGTGTTCGGCGGCATGATTGTCTGCATGGAGATCGTTTCGAACCGGAAAGGATCTGCCGCGGCGGTGCTGCTTTCCTTCCTGCGCAACCCGGTTCTGGCGGCCATGATGCTTGGTCTGGCCGTTAATATCCTCGGCATCCAACTGCACGAGGGTGTCGCCACCTTCACCTCGTTCGCCGGCAAGGCAGCCCCTCCCGCATCGCTGTTCGCCCTTGGTGTGACCCTCGCCGGGAGCCGCTTCTTCCCGCTCGACGGGCCGGCGTCGATTATAACGCTGATCAAGATTATCGCCCATCCCCTGCTGGTGATGTGTCTTCTGGCTGGGGCGGGAGACATGAATCCGATCTGGACGTCAACGGTACAATATACGGCGGCAGGACCGTGCGGCGCGATGCCGTTCGTGCTGGCCCTGCAGTACAAGGTCAGGCCCGACAGCATCGGGCTGGCCATCGTCTATTCGACGGTTGCGTCGCTGGTGACGCTGTCGATCATTGCCTGATCTGAGTTTGCCGGATCACAGGGATCGCGGGCACTGAGCAGCGCCAACCTCGAACAGCCCAGCCAGCCGCTTCTTCTCACTCAGCGAGGCTTCTGAAGCGGCACCCCACCCGAAACAGTGATGACAAGCGAGGAGAGCCCCATGACCGAACCTGTTTTACGCTATATCGGCATTGTCCACTCGGACATTTCTGAGCTCGCCGATGCACCCAAGAACTATACCGAATCGGACCGGACCGGCACACTTGAGATCTTTTCTGAGTATGGGGATGCTCTTGACGGCATCGCGGCCGGCCAGACAATTGTCGTGCTGTTCTGGCTGCACAGATCGTCCCGGAACGTGCTGAAGGTCTATCCGCGGGGCGACCGGAGCAGGGGCCTGCGCGGAGTCTTTTCGACGAGAAGTCCGGTGCGGCCCAATCCCATCGCTCTTTCCGAGCTTGAAGTGTGCAGCATCGACGGGAATCTCATCGCAGTGAAAGGGCTCGATATGCTCGATCAGACACCAATTGTCGATATCAAGAAGAAAATTGATTGACTCCGGCCTTGTTTATTCAGAGCGGACCCGGGGGTGCTGCCCTTCAGTCCCTGTATATTTCTACTCAAAAAATAAACTAAAAAACATAATATATTGAATTAACTTTATAAAAAATATGCTCAAATGAGCATATTTTGGTTGACCGCAGGGGGTGGAGTGTCTATAATATGCTCAAATGATCAAAAAGGAGAGCACATGGTCAGGCCCAGAAAACCACGGTTCGTATCGGCATACCCGACGTTGACCGCATTTGTCCCGCAGGGGATCAATATCACCGGTGAGACAATTCTCACCGTCGAGCAATTCGAGGCGATCCGCCTCAGTGATTTCGAACATCTTGATCAGGAGGGCGGAGCGGCGATGATGGGCGTGTCGCGTCACACTTTCGGCAGGCTTCTGGCCGGGGGACGTTCGGCCGTTGCCGAAGCGATGGTCACCGGCAAGGTGCTGAAGGTCGAGGGCGGCGATTATGAGATCCGCGGTCCCGGACGTGGTCGGGGACTCGGCCAGGGACGCCGGAGACGCGGCGGCGGTGGGTTCGGCCGGCCCTGAACCAGCTGGCCGGTAGAGACAACCAAGGAGGTGAATCATATGCGAAACGGTAACGGCAGAAAGCGCTGCGGAGCCAGTGGCGGCCGCGGCCATGACAAAATGGCAGGGACATCCGGAGGCAGACCTTCCCGAAGTGCCGGACAAGATTGCGGAAGAGCACAGAAGGGAAGAGGCAGCAACCGTATGCAGCCGGTTGCCCCCATGGACCGCTATCAAGCGGTCAGAAATAATCAAAAAGGAGGTATGTGATGCCGGGATATGACAAGACGGGACCCCTGGGCGACGGCCCGATGAGCGGCTGGGGCCGGGGCACCTGCGGATCGAATCAGTCCGGTCGGACACCGATGGGTAGAGGCTTTGGTGGAAACTTCGGCTTTCGCCGCGGGATGCGCGGAGGCTTCGGCCGGCGAGTTGGCATGCGGGCTTTGGGCTCGGAAACGGAAGGGGAACAGGGCGATCTGAAGTCCCAGATCGATGATCTCCGCAGATCGCTGACTGCCATCGAGCAGCAGCTGAACCGGATCAGTCAGAGCGACAGGTAGCCGGTTATCGAGGGGGGAGCACCAGGCTTCTCCCTCATCTTTTTAGGCCTTTGCAGTCTGCCGGTGCGGCTCGTTGAGGCACCGCTCGCAGTCCTGATCGCTGCAGCCGTGCTTGCAGTAGTAGCCAAAGCCCGATTCCCAGCTGACCCCGCCTTTGGGGCAGTGATCCACATACTCGGCATATTTGACCAGCCGCTCGATGATCGCCTTGGGCACATGATGCTCCATCTTGCACGCGGCAGCATCGGCGTCTTTCTTGTTGATCCCGAGCACATCGATCATAAATTTCTCCAGCGCCTTGTGGCGATAGACGACCTCCTGGGCAATAACGCGGCCGTGTGCGGTCAGGGTGATCAGGTCGTAGGGAGCGTAGTTGATCAGTTCGAGCTTGCCGAGTATGCGCAGCGCACCGGTCACCGATGCCGCCTTCACATTGAGGTAGCTGGCGATATCTTTGGCCCGGGCGGCCATCTTTTCCTCGGAGATGTGAAAGATCGCCTCGAGGTAATCTTCCTGGCTTGCCGTCAAATCGTCTATTGTTACCATTGCTGCACTATCCTGCCTGTTGGGAAATTACGCTAAAGTTTTAAGCCAAAACTAAAAAAAGTCAACAAAACATTTCAGCGGACCACCGCGCGACATCCTCAGGGAACCGCATAGAGTTCGCTAAAATTCTATAATTACAAATAATAGCTATTTGTTTAGGCGCGCCTTATTTTTTATGTTGCGTCATATTATATGATGCTATATAATCGCATTGCTTTTCATGGATGAGTGCTGTTTGCTGCCGTTTCGGCACTGAGCAGATCGGATATCAGCGTGTCTTCAGGATTGCCCTATGAGCACAATATTGAGTTTGGATAAGATACAGAAAGGCCGGTGCTATAAGGTCAGCGGATTCGAAAAGGAAAATTCGAAGTACGCGGAAAAGCTCTACAAGATGGGATTTGTCATTGGCACGCCGGTAGAACTCGCGCCGGTACAGCTCACCGATCCGATGGTTGTGCAGATTCGCGGCAGCCGCATCGCTCTGAGACGAGCCGAGGCAAGGGAAGTGCTGGTGGTGGAATCCTGATATGCACAAAGTAGAACGGATTGCCATCGCCGGTGTTCCCAATTCCGGTAAAACCACCCTGTTCAACAGCCTGACCGGAGCCCGGCAGAAAGTCGGGAACTGGCCCGGGGTCACCGTCGAGAAGATCGAAGGCTCGTTTCCCCTCGGGGGAACGAGGGTGGAACTGGTCGATCTGCCCGGAACCTACAACCTGAGCCCCGACACTGAAGATCAGAAGGTCGCCGAACGGGTTATCAGAAGCGGCGAATACGACCTCATCATCAATGTGCTCGACGCGACCAACCTGTCCCGCAATCTCTATCTCACCATGGACCTGCTCGAGCGGACCAATCAGATCATCGTGCTGCTCAACATGCTCGACGTGGCAGAGAAAGAGGGCATCAAGATCGATGTCGCTCAGCTCAGCACTGATCTTGGTGTGCCGGTTGTCCCGGTGATCGCCGTCAACCGGGAGTCGGTCCGGAAAGCGGTTGACCGGATCGAGCAGCTCATCGAAACCCTGCCGGCCCACGACTCCCATGTTTCCAAACAGGAAGTCGTTGATACGGTTCAGAAATATGCAAGTATCGACGAGATTTACGGCCGGGTCGCCACAGAGGTGAAAGATCGGAGTTCGAACCTGACGAACCGGATCGACAATATCGTCATGAACCGGATCGCGTCGGTTCCGATTTTTCTGGTGTCGATGTTCATCACCTTCTGGTTCGCGATCGGGGTCGGGTCGGTTTTTATCGATTTTTTCGATATTATCGGCGGGCTTGTCTTCGTTGACATTCCGCGGGCCCTGCTCGGGTCGATTTCCAGCCCCGAGTGGCTGACGGTGATGATCGCCGACGGTATCGGGGTCGGCTGCCAGACCGTCGCGACCTTTGTGCCGGTGGTGTTCTTCATGTTTCTGGCGCTGGCGATCCTTGAAGACCTTGGGTATATGGCCCGAGTCGGTGTGGTTGCCGATCGCTTCATGCGTAAGATCGGATTGCCCGGTTCCGCATTCATTCCGATGATTGTCGGTTTCGGCTGCACGGTGCCGGCAGTGATGGCCGCCCGCACCTTGAGCAACCGCAGGGACCGCTACATGACGATTTTCATGGCGCCGTTCATGTCCTGCGGCGCCCGGCTGCCGGTCTATGCTCTGTTCTGTGCTGCCCTGTTCGGGGCCTATTCGGGGCTGGCGGTATTTCTGATCTACCTGATCGGACTGTTCATGGCGATCCTCACCGGCTATTTCCTGAAGAATACCTTGTTTCGGGGAACGCCCTCGAATTTCGTGATGGACCTGCCGCTGTATCATGCACCTCGGCTCGGTGCGGTGTTCAAGAACAGCTGGCTGCGTCTGCGCTCCTTCATCAGACGTGCGGGAGTCATCGTGGTGGCCGCCGTTTTCGTACTGTCCTTGTTGAATTCGATCGGTATTGAAGACGGCACGGTGACCTTCGGCAACGAGGACTCGACTTCATCCATCCTTGCCTACACCGGCAGGGCGGTCGGTCCGGTGTTCGAGCCCATGGGCATCAGTGAAGACAACTGGCCGGCATCGGTGGCGCTGTTCACCGGTCTTTTTGCAAAAGAGGCCATCGTCGGTACCGTGAATGCACTCTACTCGGCCAACGGCGGGGGAGCCGGAGCGGTCACCGAGACGTCCTCAGGGCTTGACATCGGCGGCTCCATCACCGACGCGTTTACGTCGGTGGGGCGGGGGCTCGCCGGGGTGATCAGTTCGCTCGACGTGCTCGGCCTGGGCATCATCGCCGAGGACCCGCACGCGATTTCAGAGGAAATCGATGCAGATACGTCGGTATACCAGCATATTGCCGCCAACTTCACGGTGTTCTCGGCGTTTGCGTATCTGCTCTTCGTGCTCATGTATTTCCCGTGCCTGGCGGTAATCGGCGCCGCCCGCCAGGAAATGGGCGGCTACTACGCCGCGGTCATGGCTGTCTACTCGACGTCGCTGGCCTGGTCCGCGGCGACTTTTTTCTACCAGATTGCCGAGGGACACAACCTGTTCTATCTGTTCCTGTCGCTGGCGGTGCTGGTGGGGATTTACGGCTGGCTGCACCTGCTCGGCAGGAAGGAGCGGGCGAGTAACGGACCTCTGGTGGCGCCGCCGCCGGTGGTGAAGATGAAGAACTGCCATTGACCGGGCAGACAGAACGGATTACTTCCCCCTGGCTGCCGCTGCGGCCAGGGGGTTTTTATTTTTGCGGGCGCGTTTGCGGCCGGTTGCCGCGGAGATATCGGTCTCCATGCCCCGCTTTTGCAGGCAGAGCTGAGTAATAATATTAGTTCCTGACGCGCTGGATTTTCCCGGGTAAATACCGTATGTTAAATGCTGGTATCCATTCCCTCGGGTGCTGATAGATGCCCGTACATGGCGAGCTGGAGCCCTCACCGGTGCTGACCCCGCCTTTCACGCCTCGTGCGCCAATGCAAAGGAGAACCACTCATGCCCGTTTACGACAGGGATGCATATAAGGACAATTGCGGTTTCGGGCTGATTGCCCATCTTGACGGTCAAGCCAGTCATCGCCTGGTGCGCACCGCCATCGGGGCGCTCGACCGCATGGATCACCGCGGTGCCATTCTTGCCGACGGCAAGACCGGGGACGGCTGCGGTCTGCTGATGCAGAAGCCCGATTCGTTCTTCCGGGCGATTGCCAAGGAAGAGCAGTGGAATCTGAGCAGCCGCTACGGCGTCGGCATGGTGTTCGTCGGTCACGGGCCGGATAAACTGGAAAAGGTTCAGGCGGTTTTCGCCGAGGAGCTTGCCGCTGAGACCCTATCGATTGCAGGCTGGCGTACGGTGCCGATCGATCCGTCGGTGCTCGGCGAGATCGCCGCCGCGTCGCTGCCGGTGATCATGCAGGTGTTCGTGAACGGCCAATACGGATGGGGGCCGCGGGATTTCGAGCGGCGTCTGTTCATGGTCCGCAGAAAGATAGAAAAGCGCATTAGCGACGATCCCGACTTCTACATTCCCTGCCTGTCGAACCTGGTCATGATCTACAAGGGGCTGTGCCGTCCCGGTGATCTGCCGAAGTTCTACCTCGATTTGGGCGATTTCCGAATGCAGGCATCGATCTGCCTGTTCCATCAGCGTTTTTCGACCAACACGCTGCCGCGCTGGCCGCTTGCCCAGCCATTTCGCTATCTGGCTCACAACGGCGAGATCAACACCATTACCGGCAACCGGCAGTGGGCCCGCAACCGCTCCTACAAGCTGCAGTCCCCGCTGCTGCCCGATATGCAGGATGCGGCGCCGTTCGTGCTCACCGAGGTGTCCGATTCGGCGTCTCTCGACAACATGCTGGAGACCTTCCTGGCCGGCGGCATGGACCTGTTCAGGGCCTTCAGGCTGCTGATCCCGCCGGCCTGGCAGAACCACCCGCAGATGGATGAGGACCTGCGAGCCTTCTACGATTTCAACTCGATGCATATGGAACCGTGGGACGGGCCGGCCGGCATCGTGATGAGCGACGGCCGTTTCGCCGCCTGCGGACTGGACCGCAACGGCCTCAGGCCAGCCCGCTATGTGATCACCCGGGACCGGCTGATCACCCTCGCCTCGGAGATCGGCATCTGGGACTATACTCCCGACGAGGTGGTGGAAAAGGGCAGGGTAGGCCCGGGAGAACTGCTGGTGATCGATACGATGAACGGCAAGCTCTGGAGTTCGTGGGATATAGACAACGAGCTCAAGGTCAGGCATCCCTATCGGCAGTGGCTGCAGCGGAGCTGTCAGTGCTTGATCCCGACCGAGCAACTGGATGAGGACAAGACCGGCAAACGGGCGCTGTCGGATGACCGGCTGCTCACCTACCACAAGCTGTTCGGTTACTCGATCGACGAAATCGACCAGGTGATCCGCGTGCTTGGTGAGACCGGCCGCGAGCCGGTGGCGTCCATGGGCGACGACACGCCGATCGCCGTGCTGTCCCACAAACCGCGGCTGCTGTTCGATTACTTCCGGCAGAAATTCGCCCAGGTCACCAATCCGCCCATCGATCCGCTTCGGGAGCAGCATGTGATGTCACTGGCCACCTGTATCGGCCGGGAACAGAACGTCTTTGATGAAACCGCCGGACACGCCAACCGGGTGTTGTTCCAGTCTCCGATTCTGGTATACAGCGATCTCGAGCAACTCAAACATCTCGACGACGAACACTATCGCCACCACCTCATAGACCTGAACTACGACCCGGCTGAAGGGCTGGAGCAAGCCCTCGCCAGGATCGCCGACACGGCGGTGGCAGAGGTGGCCAAGGGAGCAGTGCTGATCATTCTGTCCGACCGTAATATCAATGCGGCCACGCTGCCGATACCCTCCGCCGCCGCGGTGGGGGCGGTACAGACGGCGCTGGCGGATAACAACCTGCGCTGCGACGCCAATATCATCATCGAAACGGCGGAAGTCAGGGACCCGCACCACTTCGCGGTGCTGATCGGCTTCGGAGCCACCGCGGTGTACCCCTATCTCATGTACGAGACGCTGGCCAAGCTGGTGGACGACGGCGCCATCAAGCTGCCGCTCCGATCGGTAATGGTCAATTACCGGACCGGCATCAACAAGGGTCTGCTCAAGATCATGTCCAAGATGGGGATTTCCACGGTCTCCTCATATCGCTGCGCCCAGCTCTTCGAGGCTCTGGGGCTGTCGAAACCGGTGGTCGAACGCTGTTTCAAAGGTGTTACCAGCAGAATCGAAGGCGCCGGGTTCGCCGATCTGCAGGCGGACAGTGCGCGGCGGGCGAAGGCGGCATGGATTCCTCACCTGGTGCTCAGGGGGGACGGGCTGTTCAAATACATGCATGGCGGCGAGTATCACGCATTCAATCCGGACGTCGTGGTGTCGCTTCAGAAGGCGGTGAGGAGCGGCAGCTATGAAGACTATCTCAGATACGCCGAACTGGTGAACAGCCGTCCCGTGTCGAGTCTTCGTGACCTGCTCAAACTGAAGGAGCCCGATGCATCCATCGAAATCGACCGGGTCGAGCCGGAGGAACTGTTCTACAAGCGCTTTGATTCGGCGGCGATGTCGATCGGGGCGCTGAGCAGCGAGGCCCACGAGGCGCTGGCAATGGCGATGAACCGGCTGGGAGGGTTTTCCAACAGCGGCGAAGGAGGTGAGGATGCGTCGCGCTACAACACCGAGCGGGTGTCGAAAATCAAGCAGGTCGCCTCGGGCCGGTTCGGGGTGACGCCGCATTACCTGATGAATGCGGAGGTGATCCAGATCAAGATCGCCCAGGGTGCGAAACCGGGTGAGGGCGGCCAGCTGCCCGGGCATAAGGTCACGTCGATGATCGCCAAACTGCGCCATTCGATGCCGGGTGTGACCCTGATTTCTCCGCCGCCCCACCACGACATCTATTCCATCGAGGATCTCGCTCAGCTCATCTTCGATCTCAAACAGGTCAATCCCGACGCGCTGATTTCGGTGAAGCTGGTGTCGGAGCCGGGTGTCGGCACGATT
Source organism: Desulfofustis sp. (assembly GCA_022340565.1). Classification (GTDB taxonomy): domain Bacteria; phylum Desulfobacterota; class Desulfobulbia; order Desulfobulbales; family Desulfocapsaceae; genus JABDQA01. The sequence continues at coordinate 3,851 of JAJDNR010000066.1, read as the reverse complement.
GCCACCGGGGTCGCCAAGGGCTATGCCGACATGATCACGATTTCCGGCTATGACGGCGGTACCGGAGCGAGCCCGCTGAGTTCCGTGAAATATGCCGGCAGCCCGTGGGAGCTGGGGCTCGTCGAGACCCATACCTCCCTGGTGGAGAACGGGCTGCGCCACAAGGTACGGCTGCAGGTCGACGGCGGCTTGAAGAGCGGCCTCGACATCGTCAAGGCGGCCATTCTCGGGGCCGAGAGCTTCGGTTTCGGTACGGCGCCGCTGATTTCGCTGGGCTGCAAATACCTGCGGATCTGCCACCTCAACAACTGTGCGACGGGAGTCGCGACCCAGGATGAAACGCTGAGGCGCGATCATTTCAAGGGGTTGCCCGAGATGGCCATGAACTATTTCAGATTCGTGACCCGGGAAACCAGGGAGTGGATGGCCCGTCTCGGCGTGGAAAAACTTACCGACCTGATCGGCAGGGTCGATCTGCTCGAGATCATCGGCGGGGAAAATGCCAAGCAGCGGCAGCTGGCCCTCGAGGAACTGCTTGTTGCCCCGGTCGCTTCCGCCGGCTCGGGGCTCTATTGCAGACAGCGCAATCATCCGCATGACGCCGGCGAATTCAACGACAAGCTGGTGGCCCGGTACGCTGATGCGGTGAGCAACAAAAGCGGCGGCCGCGGCACCATGTCGATCCGCAACACCGACCGCTCCGTCGGGGCCCGATTGTCCGGCCTGATCGCCAGGCAGCACGGCGACCTCGGCATGGAAGATGCGGAAATCACGGTGGAGATGCAGGGAACGGCCGGCCAGAGTTTCGGTGTCTTCAACGCCGGCGGCCTGAAACTGGTGTTGACCGGAGATGCCAACGATTACGTCGGCAAGGGCATGGCCGGCGGCATGCTGGTCATCCGGCCCCCGGCCGGGGTCTCCTACAAGTCCCATGAGTCGGTGATCATCGGCAACACCTGCCTCTACGGGGCTACCGGTGGCCGCCTGTATGCGGCCGGGCGGGCAGGGGAACGATTTGCGGTCCGTAATTCCGGAGCGCGGGTGGTAGTCGAGGGTATCGGCGACAACGGCTGTGAATACATGACCGGCGGGGTGGTCACCATCCTTGGTGAAACAGGGATCAATTTCGGTGCCGGCATGACCGGCGGGTTTGCATATGTGTTCGACGAGTTCGGACGGTTTACCGTGCGGGTCAATCATGAACTGATCGATGTCCTGCCGGTGATGGATTTTCCGCTGATGAGAGAGCACCTGCGCGGCATCGTCAGCGCCCATCTCAACGAAACCGGCAGCGAGCGGGCAGAACGGATGCTGGAAGACTATCCCCGTTACTGTTCCCTGTTCAAGCTCGTTAAACCCAAGGGGCTGCGGGTTGAGGATCTGCTCGGTAAACGCGGGCGCTCCGCCAACGAACTGCTGCTGACCACCCAATAGCGGGAGCATCCAGTACCAGGTCAAGGGAGAAGAAATGGACCAGAATGTGTTTCAGTTTCTCGAAGTCGAGCGAGTCGAACCGCAAAAGCGCTCGCTGAAAAAACGCACAACCTCGTTCGTTGAAATCTATCGACTGTTCAACGAGAACCAGGCGGGCATGCAGTCCAACCGGTGTCTCGGCTGCGGGCTGCCCTATTGCGAATGGAAGTGTCCGGTGCACAACTATATCCCGGACTGGCTCAAGCTGGCTGGAGAGGGGAGGATTGTCGAGGCGGCGGAGCTTTGTCATCTGACCAACAGTCTGCCCGAAGTGTGCGGCCGGGTCTGTCCCCAGGACCGGCTCTGCGAAGGGGCCTGCACGCTTCACGACGAGTATGGCGCGGTGACCATCGGCGCCGTCGAGAAGTATGTCGTCGACACCGCCTTCGCGATGGGCTGGAGGCCGGATCTGTCCCGGGTGATGCCGACCGGCAGAAGGGTGGCGGTAATCGGCGCCGGTCCGGCGGGGCTCGGTTGCGCCGACGTGCTGGTCCGCAACGGGGTCAGCCCGGTGGTGTTCGACAGATATCCGGAAATCGGCGGACTGCTGTGCTTCGGTATTCCTGACTTCAAGCTGGAGAAAGAGGTGATGGTGCGCCGCCGTGAGATCTTCACGGATATGGGCATCGAGTTCCGGCTCGGCACGGAGGTCGGCAAGGACGTCTCTTTTGCGGAAATCGTCGATTTCTACGATGCGGTGTTCATCGGCACCGGGGCCTATCGGTCGATCCGCGGCGGGTTCGACGATGAAGGCTGCGTCGGACTCCACGATGCGCTGCCCTATCTGATCGCCAACATCTGCCATGAACGAGGCTATCCATACGATCGCTACGATTACGTGTCCTTCGGCGGTAAGCGGGTTGTGGTGCTGGGTGGAGGAGACACCGCCATGGACTGCCTGCGAACCGCGGTTCGGCAGGGGGCGGAGACGACGACCTGCGCCTACCGCAGGGACGAGCGCAACATGCCGGGCTCGGCCAAGGAGGTCGCCAACGCCCGGGCCGAAGGGGTCGAGTTCCTGTGGAATCTGCAGCCGCTGGCCATCGAGGTGGACGGCGACAACCGGGTGACCGGGGTCCGGATGGTACAGACCAGGATGGGCGAGCCTGATGCCTCCGGCCGTTCACGGCCGGAGCCAGTTCCTGGATCAGAGCATGTGCTGGAAGCCGACGCGGTGATCACCGCCTTTGGTTTCCGACCCGAGCCGGCGGACTGGATGGCGGACGCCGGGATTCAATTTGATGGATCGAACCGGATCGTAACGAACTCCGGATCAGGCTCCCTCAGCGGTTCAGCAAAGATTTTCGCCGGCGGCGATGCGGTCAGGGGGTCGGACCTAGTGGTCACCGCCGTTGCCGACGGTCGTCTGGCGGCGGAAGGAATCTTGGAATTTCTCGGAGTCCTCTGAGGCAGACGGGAGTTAGGATCCGGCCCGGATTGGCGACGGGCTGGTACAGCACCTCTTAGTGGAGGGCGTCCTTCAGGTTTTGGATCGCCTCGATCCGGCCGAACAGCGTCAGCACGTCCCCGGCTTCGATCTGATGCTTGCCGCGTGGAATGATCATGTTGGTGCCCCGCTTGATGGACACCAGAGTCACATGTTCCGGCAGCGGCAGGTCCTTGACTTGTGAGTCACGGTAGCTGTCCTCTTCGCTGACGACCAGTTCCACGAATCCGGTCTCAGTCGACGATCTCAGAAGTGTCTGCTTTTCCTCCATCTGGCCCCGCTGTTTGCGGACGATGCCGACGTCGTACGCGCGGAGGATGTCGCTTCGGCTGATGGAGCCGACCAGCCGCATGGAGCCGTCCCGGGAGATGACCGGCAGGCGGGCCAGATCGCGCGGCGACATCTTCTGGATAGCCACCCAGATCGGTTCGTCCGGGAATACCGATATCGGTCCCTCGACCGCCAGGTCCGCCACCTTCATGTTGCGAGGATCGAAGCTGTCCTCTGATTGGGCCCGATGCACGTCCTGGAGGGTGATGATTCCCCACAGCCGTTTTCCTTCGGTAACGACCGGGAATCCAAGCAGGTTGGTTTCCTGGAACAGGGCCATCAGCTCGGCAATCGGCCGGTCTTTGTCGATGGTCACCACTCTCGTGCGCATCACTTCCTGGACCGTGACCCCCTGCATGATGTCCATATCGCGGCCTTCGAAGAAGCGGATGCCGCGTTTGGCGAGCTTCATTGTATAGATCGATTCGGGGTGCAGCCACTGGGCGATGTAGGTGGCGGATATGCCGGCCACCATCAGCGGCAGGATCATCAGATAATCATTGGTCATCTCGAAGACGATGAGCATCGCCGTCAACGGGGCGCGGGCGGTTGCACCGAACAGGGCGGCCATGCCGACCAGCGCGTAGGCGCTGGCGCTCCC
>JAJDNR010000024.1 GCA_022340565.1 Desulfofustis sp. | reverse complement strand
CCTTCGTTGTTCTCGCGGACAATGACGATGTCGACGTTCTGGTGGAGCGAAGGAATCGAATCGTAGGATTTTGTCGGCCTGATGTTGCTGGCCAGGTCGTAGTTGCGGCGAATGATCGGGTGCGGGTTCACCGCCTTGGGATCATTTTTCGGGTACGCCATGTGCCCGATCGGCCCCAGAATCCAGCCATCCAGATCATAGAGCGTATCGAGCGTCGCCTGGGGAAGCGTATTGCCGGACTGCTCATAGGACGGCATGCCGATCGGCAGCTCAACCCAGTCGATGTCGATCCCGGGATACCTGCTCACCGCCGCCTGCACGACAGACACTGCCACCGGCACGACTTCGAGGCCGATATCGTCGCCCGGTAGAACGCCGATCCGATAGAGCGCCATCCGCTGTCTCCTCTTCGTCTATTAGTTCATCACCGACGAGAAGCCATGACCACTGCTGGTCAGGCCCGTTTCCAAAGCTTGCTGATCAGCGGCCAGAACAAGCTGAGAAAGGTCAGGATCAGGAAAAAATCGACAATCGGGCTCTCGAAAAATTTCAGCCAGTTGTTGTCGTAGATAATCATCGCCCGGGACAGATTTTCCTCGACCAGTTTGCCCAGGATCAGCCCCATGACCAGCGGCGCCGGTCCGAACCCGTGGCGTTTCATCAGAAATCCGACGAAACCCGCCACCAGCATAGTCCAGACGTCGAAAAGCGAGGAGGCGAACGAGTAGGAGCCCACCATCGAAAACACGAACACCCCCGGCCACAATAACTGGCGGGGGATCAAGGTGATCCTGGAGAAGATCTTGGCGCCGGTCAGGCCGATGATCAGGAACATGAAGTTGGCGATGATCATGGCCCCAAAGATCGCGTAGACGATGTGCGGCGTTTCCCGGACCAGGTAGGGGCCGGGCCGGAAGCCATGCATGATCAGGGCGGCCAGGATCAGGGCGGTGGTAGCGCTGCCCGGAATCCCGAGCGCCAGGGTGGGCACCATGGCACCGCCGGTGGCGGCGTTGTTGGCGGCCTCGGGGCCAACGATCCCCTCCGGGACGCCGGTGCCGAACGCCTCCTTGTTCTTGGAAAACCGCCTCGCCTCGTTGTAGCCCATCAGCGCCGCCACGGTCGCCCCTTCAGCCGGCAGAATGCCGATAAAGGTTCCCAGGCAACTGGAGCGCAGGATGGTGCCTTTCATCCTGAACAGTTCCTTGGCGGTGGGCAATTTAACCACCACGGAGGTGATTCGTTCCAATACCTTGTTCAGCGTCTGGGATTGATTCAGCAGCTCGCCGACCGCAAATAGTCCGATCAAGACGGGAATGAAGCCGATTCCCTCGGTGAGTTCGGGGAGGTTGAAGGTGAACCGTTCGACTCCGGTGGTGATGTGCACCCCCACCGTACCGATCAGCACCCCGAAGGCACCGGAGATCAGGTTGCGGATCGAGGAGCTGCCGCTGATCGAGGCCAGCATCGAAAGGGCGAAAACCGCCAGGGCGAAATATTCCTGGGGCCTGAACTTGAGGGCGAGCTTGGCCAGCATCGGGGCCATGAACAAAAAGATCACCAGGCTGAAGATACCCCCCACGACGCTGCTGACCGCGGCCAGGCCCAAGGCCCGGCCGGCCTCCCCGTTCTTGGCCATGGGATAGCCGTCAAAGGCCGTAGCCACGGCCGGCGGAGCCCCCGGTGCGTTGATTAGAATGGCGGTGATCGAGCCGCCGAAGGTGCCGGCACAGTAGAGCGCTGCCATCATCGCGATGGCCGAGATCGGCTCCAGCGACAGGCTGAACGGGAGCAGCAGGGCGATCGCCATCGGGGAACTCAATCCTGGCAGTGCCCCGACACAGACACCGATCAGCACCGCAAGGAAGATGAGCAGGATATTGAACGGGTCCAGAACCAGCGAGAATCCTTGTATCACCGCATCCATAGCCGATCCCCCCTAGAAGAACTTTGACCACATGCCGGTTTCAAAATAGACGCCGAGGACCTTGGTGAACAGCAGCGTCACCGCTGCCGGGAACAAGATGGCATAGGGAATCAGAACCATCGGCCGGCGCTCACCCCACAGCAGCGGAACGAAGATGCAGACGCAGATCATGGTGACAAACAGTCCCAGCCATGGCATCAGGAAGATGATACCAGCCAGGAGGACCGCTGAAGCGATCGATATCGGCTTCACCTTGGCCTGTCGGTCCTTGGCGAGTGCCTTTTTACCCATGAACAAGTGCTCGAAAGGTATGGCCAGGGTCAACACCATGATGAAGACCAGCAGCAGTTGGGGAAACCATTCCGGTGGAATATTCTGCGACATCTGCTCTGATGCTTTTTCGAACCTGGTGGTCAGGAAATAGAGGAAGCCGCAGATAGCCAGAATGATGAGCGCAAGGATGGCGTCGGTCCCGTCGATCAGGGAGAAGGAGGAAGATTCCCCCTTCTCCGTGCTCGGACCAGGGTGTTTCGGGATATCGTTATTCAATCTTTTGTCCTGTTTGTAGAAAGAGCGTTTTTATGGATCCCTGCCCGTGCTTACTTGAAGCCGAGTTCTTCCACAGCCTGGACCGCTTTGGCGTACTCCTTCTTGATCTGGGCGTCCCAGACCTCATGCCCGGCCACGCTCTCCTCCACCGTCAGCCCGGCCGAGGCGAGATAATTGGCAAAGACCTCGGCATGCATGCCTTCGACCAGACCGTCGGAGAGAATCTTGATCCGATCATCGGGCGTGCCTTTCAGCACCGCATAGCCGCGGGTCGTCGAGCAGTCCACTTCAAAACCCTTTTCGTAGGTGGTCGGGACATCCGGGAAACCGCTCAGCCGTTTCGGCGCCATCACGGCCAGGGCCCGGAAGGTCCCGTCAAGGATCTGCTGCCGCGCTTCGCTGACGTTGGGGAGCGTCGCATCGATTGCCCCGGACATCAGTGCGTTCACCATCTGGCCGCCGCTCTCGAAGGGCACGGCCTTGTACTCGAACCCTGCCGCTTTGGCCAATTGAGCCAGACCGATATGCTCGGTGCTGCCGAGCACTGAAACACCCCAGTTCAGAGGCTTTTCCTTGGAGGCGGCGATCAGGTCTTCCAGCGTCTGGTACTTGCTCTTGGCATCAACGGTTATAAACGTCGGGTCGTCCATGGCCCGGGCGATGCCGACCAGATCGTCTATCTTGAGCACCGACTTGCCCCGGGCGATCGTGTAGAGATGGCTCTGGGTCAGCGCCAGCAGAGTATAGCCGTCGGCAGGCTGGGATTGCAGATACTGATGCGCCTTGGCGCCGGAGCCGCCGTTCTGGGAAATGACCTGCATGTCTACGCCGAGCGCTCTGCGGGTGCGCATGGTCATCATCCGGGCGGTGATATCAGTGCCGCCGCCGTAGGTCGTATGAATGATAACCTTGATGGTATCTGAGGGAAATTTCTCATCCGCCGCCAGACAGGTTGAGCCCAGAACGATTAGCACCGGGGCGAGAACGAGCATCGTCAGACATTTGAATCTCAATAACCTTCTCATGTGATACCTCCATTCGACTGCTGTTTTGAGTTTGTTGAGTAGACAGCGGGGGTGATCGCTACCGGCTTGCGGGGAGCCGGTCAGCCCTGCCGGCTATTCACACCGCAGGCTGTGTCGCCTGAATCAATGCACGGATATCTTCAAGGTCCTCCAATCGGCTGATCAGTCCGAATATATGCTGCCGGGCATCCTGATCGAGCAGGCGTTCGGTACAGTCGGTGAACTTGGCCTGCAGTTGCTCGTCGGTGAGCGGATTGTCCGGGCCGCCTCGGTATCGCTCATCCGCTTCTCTGACAATTTTTCGGCCATCGACCAGCACCGCTTCGACCCTGGAGCGAATCTTGTCCCAGCCCCGGGCCTCTATTTCCGGATCGAACTCGGTGCGGATCTTTCGCATCAGGTTTTGAGTGCTATCTTGGCTGACAAAGGCATCAGTGAATTCCTGTACCCCTGCATTTCTTGAGAGAATGATCGCGGCAAGCAGAAAGGGCATACAGAATTTCCCTTCCAGTTCATTACGGGCAATCGTGTATCTGATCGGATTCAATATGTTGGATCCGGCGTAGAGAACAACCTCTTTGATATCACTGGCGATCAGATCATGCTCGGTGACGATGGCCAGCATGGCGTCCATTGACGGATGTGTCAGCACACCGCACGGGTACGGCTTGATGCTGACGCCCGGATCGACGATGGTGTGCGGTTTGCCGATACAGCCGGCGATATGGTCGAGGTCGAACCCTCTGCCGAAAACGCTGAAGTATCCCCAGGGTCCGTCGAGCGCCTCCCGGTCCGCCATGAAACCGCTCTCTGCAAGCAGGGCCGCGGTGACCCCGTTGCTTGCCGCTCGTCCGACATGCAGCGGTTTGGTCATCGTCCCGAAATTCGCCCGGATTCCGGAAGACATGCTGGCGGTGATCCCGATGGTGTGAAGGATCGCGTCTACATCGAGTTCCAGCAGCTTGGCCGCGGCCATGGCTGCTCCGAAGGTGCCGATCGTACCGCTCGTGTGAAAACCCTTTTTATAATGATCGGGGTTGATCGCCTCGGCGATTTTGCACTCGATTTCAAACCCGGCCAGAAACGCGGTCAGGAAGGTCCTGCCGTCCACCCCTCCGCGCTCTTCGGCCACCGCCAGCGAGGCCGCCAGGGGCGGAATGGTCGGGTGGGTC
>JAJDNR010000017.1 GCA_022340565.1 Desulfofustis sp. | reverse complement strand
TACCAGGATCGCACCCTCGATCTTGATCTGCTCTATTTCGGTTCCAAAATAATCGATATACCCCGTTTGACGGTTCCCCATCCGTTCCGCGGAGAACGCCTCTTCGTGCTGGCGCCGCTGGCTGAGATCGCTCCGGAATGGGTCGATCCGCAAACCGGGATGACCGTCGAAACGCTGCGTCGGCAGTTGCTGGAACGGATCGACTCCGGAGCGGCGCAAGCCCAGGAGATTGCCCGGTCGCACTGGCCCCGTGATGGCTAACGATCAGGAAAATTTAGACATTTCCGTTCAACCGGCTATAATGCAGAGAGCACCAGAGTGAAATAAGGCCGATTTATATTCAGACAGGACACTAAAGGGGACAGGACGTGGGACCACTTCGGATCATCATTCTGGCAGTTCTTCTCTATATCGGCTACCGGCTGATCTCGGCCAATTTCAGAAAAACGCGAAAAGACGACGATACGGATTCGAATACCTCCGGTGGTGCAATCACCGACGTGCTGATCGAGGACCCGGTGTGTCATAAGCTGGTGCCGAAACAACAAGCCGTTGAGGCCGAGATCGATGACCGGACCTATTATTTCTGCAGCCCGGAGTGCCGCGATGCCTTTGAGGCCGACCAGAAAGAGAACGGTAATGCAACGTAGGCTAATCAGCGGAACAGGCGAGGCGGCCAGCAGATCAGCGGTGCAGGCGGGCACGGCGGCGATCATCGGTGCGCTTATGCTGGTATTGCTCATGCAGTCCTGGGCCTGGTCGTCAATGTATGTGTGCACAGACGAGCGCGGCAAGAAATACTATTCCAATATGCCGGAATCGGGCCGCTGCGCCCCGCTTGCGCTGAGCAAGGGAAAAACCGTTTCCTTTGCGGGAAGATGGCCCGGCTACGTGCAGAGTTCCCGTTCGCATGCCCGCTATGACAAGCAGATCCACTACTACGGGAAGCGCTACAACGTCGACCCCGGCCTGATCAAGGCGATCATCCACGCCGAATCGGGGTTCGACCGGTTTGCGGTGTCAAAAAAGGGGGCCCAGGGGCTGATGCAGCTGATGCCCGATACGGCCAGGGAGATGAACGTTTCGGATCCGTTCAACCCCGAGCAGAACATCGCCGGAGGGGTCCGCTATTTTCGGTCGCTGCTGAAGATGTTCAACGGCGACGTGGTTCTCAGCCTGGCGGCCTACAACGCTGGTCCCAATCAGGTCAAACGGGCCCAGGGCGTCCCCCGTATCTCCGAAACCATAAATTATATCAGGCGGGTCCTTCGGTACTATGATCACTACAACAACGCATGACCCGCAACCGCGTGTTGTCGCCACCCCCTATCGCCACGCTGGATTGCCCGCCGCGTTCCGCATATCCCGATGATCGTCCTCAATGCGCTGTTCCCGATTTTCGGACTGCTTCTGCTCGGAAGTCTGCTCAAATCGCTGGGTCTGACCAGTGAAGAATACCTGAAGAAATCGGACCGGCTGGTCTATTTCATCTTCTTTCCGATCATGCTCTTCTGGAAGGTGGGCGGCGCCCCTCACGGACAGGGAGATCAGATCAGCTTTGTGGCGGTGACGCTGCTGGCTCTGGCGCTGATGTTCATGATCAGCACGGTGGTGATCAGGCTCGGGCCGGTCACCGATTTCCAGGCGGGCTCCTTTTCCCAGAGCTGCTATCGGTTCAACACCTATATCGGCGTCGCCGTCATCCTCAACTCGCTGGGCGAAGCGGGGATTGGATATTTCGGCATCATGATCGCCGTCACAATACCGCTCGTCAATGTCTTTGCGGTGGCGACCCTGATCTGGTTTTCAGGGTTTGAGGGCGATTTGAAGAAGCGCAGCAGGATCTTCCTCAAGGCACTGATCGGCAATCCGCTCATCATCGGCAGCCTGCTCGGCGCCGTCTATTCCCGTCTGGTCGGCGGCTTTCCCGAATTCATCGACAACACGCTGCAGCTGATGTCGATGGTGACCCTGCCGCTGGCCCTGCTGTCCATTGGCGGGACCCTGTCGTTCAAGGGGATCGCCAAATACCTGCCGCTCTCGCTGCTCGGCTCCGTTCTGAAGCTGATGGTGTTTCCGCTGCTGGGCTTCGGCCTCTATCATCTCTTCGGCGTGGAGGGAACGGCCTTCAAGACCGGCATGATCTTCATGTGCCTGCCCGCGTCGACCACCATTTATGTGCTCTCCTCCCAGCTCAACAGCGACACCCAGCTGGCGTCGGCCTCGATCGTGATCTCGACGCTGCTGTCGTTCGTATCGCTTTCGGCGGCGCTGCTGCTTGTTGCAGGATAAAGCACCCACGTATATTTACTGGAAACAGGGTGAACCTGTCCCGGTGGTCTATCTTGAGTGATATCTGATTGCTGGAATGTCCGGGCCTGGAACTGTCTCGGTCTCTATGACAATGCTGTTGCCGGAAGCGCGGCGGTGTTCTGTTTTTGGCTGCGGCTCTCCGGCCTTTTCGCCTGATCAGTGAAAATTCCTCCGGAATGACGGCCGTTTCGCGGCCTATGGCCGTAGGAAACCATTTTCACTGATCAGGCTGGCCTTCGCGATGCAGCCAAAAACAGAACACCACTGCTTTCAGGTATGGCCCATTTTATTCTAACCGTTCGTGGTTTTAGCCTTAAACGTGTCCCTGCAGAACTATCTTTATGCCTTCAGACCGGGATGCCACCCCGCATCTTATGGTTACGAACTGCACGACAGCATCGAGCAGCCCGGGCGGTTACGGGCCCATTCGGGCCGTTTGACCGCGTAGCGGCTGAATTCGGGCTGCTCGTCGTAGGGGTGCCTGAACAATTCGAGCAGCTCTTCGACCATGGAGAAATCGCCCGCTTCCACTTTGTCGATAGCCAGCTGGGCCAGGTAGTTTCTGAACACGTATTTGGGGTTGACCCGGTTCATCGCCGCCCGCCGCTCTGCATCTTCAGATTCGTTGCGCAGCAGCCTCAGGCGATAGAGGTGCAGCCAGTTGCGCATGTCGCGGACATATTCGTCATCGAGTTCGTCCGGCTGGTAGTGGGCTTCGGAGATGGCCGCGAACAGCGCCTCCCCCGAGGTTTCCCGGATGCTCAGCGAGGCCAGTTGTCTGAAGAAGATGGTCATGTCGGTTTCGGTCCTGGTGAGCAGGTCGAGCGCCGATGAAATCAGCTTGTCATCGTCTTTCTCGGTGGTCTTGAAACCGAACTTGTCCCGCAAGGCCCGCTGCCATTGCTGCTGAAAGGTCAGCCGATACTGGTCGAGGGCCTCCTGCAAGGCCTGTTCGTCCTTGACGATCGGGAACAGCGCGTTGGCCAGCTGGACCAGGTTCCACTGGGCCATGTACGGCTGGTTGCCGTAGCAGTAGCGGCGCCCGTGGGCATCCGTGGTGTTGGGCGTCCAGGTCGGTTCGTACCCTTCCAGCCAGCCATAGGGGCCGTAGTCGATGGTGAGCCCGAGCACCGACATGTTGTCACTGTTCATTACGCCGTGCACGAAGCCGACCCGCATCCAGTGGGCGATCATCAGTGCCGTCCGTTTGCACACTTCAGCGAACCACGCCAGGTAGGTGTCGACTGTCGGGGCGAAATTCAGGTCGGGAAAATCGGTCTTGATAGTGTAGCCGACCAGTTGCTCGAGAAGATCATACTCGCGCCTCGCCGCCAGGATTTCGAAGTTGCCGAACCTGATGAAGGACGGGGACGTCCTGCATACCACCGCCCCCGGCTCGTTTTTCGGGTGGCCGTCGTAGAACATGTCGCGGACCACCTGTTCACCGGTCAGGATCAGGCTCAAGGCGCGGGTAGTCGGGATGCCGAGGTGGTGCATCGCTTCGCTGCAGAGAAATTCCCGCAGCGACGACCTCAGCACCGCCAGACCGTCGGCAGACCGGGAATAGGGTGTCGGTCCGGCGCCTTTGAGCTGCAGGGTCCAGCGCCGGTTATTGCCGTTGATGATTTCGCCGAGATTGATAGCCCTGCCGTCCCCGAGCTGTCCCGCCCAGCTGCCGAACTGGTGGCCGCCGTAGCACATTGCGTAGGGTTTCATCGTGGAAGTCACCAGATTGCCCGAGAACAGTTCGGTGAACCAGGGAGCCCGGCAGTCATCCTCGGTGAGTCCGAGTTCCGCTGCCGCTTCCGGTGAGTAGGCCACAAGAGCGGGGGAGGACACCGGGGTGGGCTTGACGAGGGAATAACAGGCCTGGGTAACCTGACGCCTCGAATTCCGCAGGTCCGAATCTCCCGGCAATGTTTCGACGAATCGATTTTGGAAACGGAGGTTTGGTGGCGTAAGGGGGAAGGTGGTCTGCATGGTATTAAAATAGGCGGTGCTGATTGGGCTTTGGGGTAATCGTGGTCTGGGTGAGCCTGGAAAACGAGCTGTTCTGCTTCTTATGCAAAAAACAGAGGAGGCAATTCACTATCCATGTCTCAGGTCCAGGTGATCATCGTGTCAATTATGTTCGAACCGGGATGACGGCTGCCGCCGATCTGCGCGGGAAAGACCGTTTGAATTTACTCGTGGAGGCATGACAAGGACGCGGAACAAAATACATCAGATCAGAAAACGGTGTTGTCCTTGATGTCCTCGAATGAGTGATACCTGCTCAATGTCGTGCTTTTTTCGTGCAAGGACTCTGACAATCCCTCAATGATGCGAGTCTTGGTCTGATTCAGATGATAGGTCAAAGCGTCGGTCATCCGACTGAGGTCTCTCTTTTTGATGGCATCCATGATGGCGTAGTGTTCATGCTGGGATGTTTCAATGATGCTCACCCGAAAGATATCCTTACTGTATTTGAGCAGGAGTCGATCAAACAGGTCCTCCAGCAGGGTCACCTGAATCTCGGTTCCCGAAAGCGATGCCAACGTCATGTGGAAGCGCAGATCGGTCATCACTCGCCGGGAAGGGTCATTCTGGGCGACGGCCTCGTCGTGCAGTTTCAAGGCATCCTCAAGTCTCTTCAACGCGGCTCGATTCAACCGCTTATGGGTTTTTTCCAGCAATGAAACTTCCAAGGCGATGCGGGAATCAAAAATCTCTTCCACCTCTTGGATGGTGATTGTAT
>JAJDNR010000007.1 GCA_022340565.1 Desulfofustis sp. | reverse complement strand
GATACAGCGAACGAGATGCCCGATTCGCGGCTCGACCTGACGACGGCGACACGCAACCCCATTGCTTTGAGATGGGCGACCACAGAGGCCGCCAGGGTGGTCTTCGCGGAGCCGTGCCAGCCGATGAACGACACGATAGCCGTCATGATGCGCTCCTTGTGAATGGTTCCGGGGATCGGGGAGATTGTCGGACTATATCCGTGATCGCCCTAGCTGTCATGCGTTAACCTCGATGTCCCGTGGAAAAGCGGATTTTGAGCCGGCGCTGAACCGGGACCGACTCGATATTCGGGCATTGCCGTCGATTTCAGTGGAAGAATATTTCAAACCTGCTACAAATATCCGGTGTTGAATGAACCGCACCCTGCGTCAAGATACATCGGGATATGTGAAATGACCACCAGCAGTACCCTCCTCTACGACACGACGATCATCACGCCGAACGGCAGATCCCGGCAGCGCGAACATATCGCCATCGAGACTCCCTATACGATCATGCTCAACGAGGTGGACATCGGCTCATCGATGGTTCTGCCGGTCGGCCTGGAGGAATTCGGCGTCGGTTTCCTGTTCGGTCAGGGCTATATCGAGCGGCCCGACGAGGTCAAGGAAGTAATGGTCTGCCCGGAAGGCAGGATATCCGTCTACGCCGACGTTGAAAACACCGAACCCAAGGACGTGATCATCACCTCCGGCTGCGGCGGCACCGGTAAAATTCCTCGGGAAATGCTCGACGGTCTGTTCGAAGAACCGATCGAATACTCGCTGTCACCGGCGCATGTCAAATCGTTTCTCCACCAAGCCTACGAGGCCTCGCCGCTGGGCACACTGACTCACTGCATCCACGGCTGCGCACTGTGGTCAGATGGCGCCCTCAGGCTTCACTATGAAGACGTCGGCAGGCACAACGCCGTCGACAAGGTGATGGGCGCGATCCTGCTCGGCAAAGCCGATCCCTGCTGCGCCGTCTACACCACCGGCCGTCTGACCTCCGATATGGTGCTGAAGTGCGCCCGCATGCGCATCCCCATCGTGATGTCGAGAACCGCGCCTTCGTCACTGGGAATTGCGATCGCCGAACGGGCCGGTATGACCCTGATCGGTTATGCGCGGACGGACCGGCTGAACGTGTTCACCAACCCCGAGCGCATAACGACCTCATGAGATTTATCCGCAGACTGCGCAGATTTTCGCAGATTATTTGAAAGGTTTTAACAGCCTGGGCCGCACGCGACGGGGTATTTAAGCCAACGAGTCGCTAAATAAGAGTATGGTTAAACGGTTTTGGTAACGCCAGCAGCCGTTCATCGAAACCGTGTTCACCCCTCGAAGTTTTATTTTTTTTTTAAAAAAAACATCTGCGAAATCTGCGTAATCTGCGGATAAAACCTACACCACCTGCGAATAGCCCTCTATCTTCCCTTGGCTTCGAGGCCGAGTTCGATGAGCCGCTCGAGCAGGGCTGGATAGGCCAGCCCGTGGGCGGCAGCCGACTGGGGCAGCAGGCTGGTCCTCGTCATCCCCGGAATCGTATTTGTTTCAAGCAGATAGATGGTGTTGTCCGGAGCGATGATCATATCGGTGCGGGAATAGCCTTTGAGCTGCAGCACCTTGTGGGCCCGGATCCCGTAGTCCTGCGCTATACGGGTCTGCTCGGGGCCGATATCGGCCGGGCAGATCTCCTTCGACGCACCCGGCAGGTACTTGGCGTTGTAATCGAAAAACTCATATTCGTCGCCGGGCACGATCTCGATAACCGGCATCGCTTCCGGATTGTCATTGCCGAGTACCGATACGGTTATTTCCCGGCCGGCGATATATTTCTCGACCATCACCCGGTGATCGTTTTTCAGCGCATGGTCGATTCCCTGATGCACCTGCTCCTGCGTTCGGGCAATGCTCAGCCCGAGGCTGGAGCCGTCGCGCACCGGCTTGATGACCATCGGCAAGCCCAGGCGCTCGATGATCTCCCCGCAGGCGCGGTCATCCGCAGCCGTGAAGACCTGCCAGTCCGCCACCGGCATTCCTTCCAGCCGGTACAGAACTTTCGCAAGGTTCTTGTCCATCGCCACGGCGCTGCCGATGATGCCCGACCCCTGATAGGGAATTCCAAGCAGATCGAGCATGCCCTGGACCGACCCGTCCTCGCCGAAGAGGCCGTGCAGCAGAATGAAGGCGAAATCGATTTCGCCGCTGTCTTGAGCCAGTTTGGCAAGATCAAAGGCCGGATCGTACTTTCTGATCAGGTATTTGTCCGTGTCGAGGGCCTCTTCAAAAACGGCCGCGCCGCTCAACGAGACCTCCCGCTCCCCCGACTTGCCGCCGGCCAGCAGTGCTATGCACATTTTTCCATTTACTCCCATGGGTTCACCTTCGCGCAATGGTTGAGGATGATTACCGCGGCTGTCAGCCTCTGAACCGCCAGCCCGCGTATGTGTGAGAAAGGGTTGTGACCCTGCAACCCACCTTGGCAAACACCCTAAAACGAAAATCAGATGACTGCAACAGCTTCTCAATCAATGGCCAAGATCGCCTCCGCTGCCCGGACCGGCGACCTCGCGCGGTGGCGATGTACCGGCCCTGGCCGCCATTTTTCAGCCGGGCGCCATCACCACCGAATTTCAACGGGCCGCACGCACCCCCGGCCGGATATATCGGGTCGACTCGAACCACATTTTCAATTCAGGGAAAATTGTTCCCAATCAGGCCACGATAGACCGGCTAAGGGGAACAAAGTATTTGACATGGCATCCTTATCGTTTTATATAGAGAGATTGTCGTCAAAACAAATCGATCGTATCGATTTGTTATATAAATGCGAACAACGGGTAAACGGAGATACACATGATAGAAGTGGAAGTGCGAGGCGATCTCGAATTCGCCATCCGCCAGTTGAAGAAAAAGCTTCAGATAGACGGTATAAAAAGAGAGCTGAAACGACGCGAATTTTACGAGAAGCCGAGTGTCAAGAAGCGCCGCAAGCAGGCGGAAGCACGGCGTAAACTCAGAAAATTCAATCGCATCAGAAGGGCCATGTAATCCGTTTGCACCATCGTATCCCGCTCACGCTCGCCGCTGAGCTGAGCGGGAGCCCCTTCCTCCCGCGGTTGCATTTGCAAACAGCCCAGACAGACCCATAAGCAAGACAACCATCCCCGACAAGTTCAGCGCCCCGCTGGACATCTTTCTCAGCCATCTGCTCGTTGAAAGGCGATTAGCCGACAACACCGCTGCTGCGTATGAAAGTGACATACGGTTCTTCCTGCAGTTCATCGCTGATAACGGTTTGTCCGATCTCAACGACATCGATCTGGCCATCATTCACCGCTTTCTGATCGCCTGCCGGTCCAGGTCCATTTCGAACCGGAGCAATGCCCGGAGGATATCGGCGCTGAACTCCTTTTTCTCCTTCCTGAATCTGCAGGGCCGCATCAGCGCCAATCCATTCGCCACGGTGGATCTTCCCAGAAGCGGCCGGATCCTGCCCAAAGCGCTCAGCATCGGAGACGTCTCCAGGCTTCTGCAGCCGCCGGCCGCGGCTTCACCGCTGTCGCTCAGGAACCACGCCATGCTGCTGCTTCTCTATGCCACCGGCCTGCGTGTATCCGAACTGGTCATGCTGCCGCTGACCGGCTGTAACCTGGAATCGGGATTTCTGAAGGTTATCGGAAAGGGAGACAAGGAACGTCTCGTGCCCTTCGGTGAACAGGCCCGCAAGACGATCGATGCCTATCTGAACAGGAGCAGGCCCTACATACTCGGGGAAAAGAAATCAACCTATCTGTTCGTCACCGGACGAGGCAAGCCGATGACCCGGGCCAGGTTCTGGCAGATCATCGGGGAAACGGCGGCAGCCGCGGGCCTCAGCAAATCCATCTCACCGCACATGCTCCGCCACTCGTTCGCCACCCACCTGCTGGCCAACGGCGCTGACCTGCGGGCGGTGCAGATCATGCTCGGCCATGCCGACATATCGACCACCCAGATCTATACCCATGTCGACCAGGACCGGCTCAAATCGATCCACCGTTCTTTTCACCCGCGCGGCTGACAGCCGTTGCATTATGCCATGGCAACCACTATAGTCGTTTATAATTACAAAGAAATCAGGTTGCCGCTTGGGGCAGGGAAGGGAGTTGTCATGGTGAGTACCGCATGCGCATCATAACCACCCACATCAATGCCGATTTCGATGGTATGGCTTCGATGATTGCCGCTCAGAAGCTCTACCCGGACGGACTGATGGTTTTTCCCGGGTCCCAGGAAAAAACCCTGCGCGATTTCATCTCGCAGACCCTGCTCTACCGCTACGAGTTCCTCAAGGTCAAACAGATCCACCTGCCCAGCGTCACCTCGCTGATCGTCGTCGACACCCGCTCATCGACCAGGATCGGCGCCTTGGCTTCCTGCTTGAAGAACCCCGGAATTTCAGTCCACCTCTACGACCACCATCCGAAAAGCGATGGTGATCTCAGCGGGACGGTGGAGGTGGTCAGGGATGTCGGCTCCACCATCACCCTGCTGACCGAGATCCTCAAAGACAAACTTATCGACGTCAGCGAGGAGGAAGCCACCATCTTCAGCCTCGGCATCTACGAAGATACCGGGTCGCTTACCCACCTGACGACTACCCCCGACGACCTGCGGGCCGCCGCCTGGCTGCTCGAAAAAGGCGCCAAGCTCGATATCATCTCCCAGTTCATCAGCCACGACCTGACATCGGTGCAGGTGGGCTACCTCAACGAACTGGTCAAGAATGCCAACCGCATCGTCATACAAGATATTCCGGTGGTCATCGCCACCCTGTCGCTGCCCCATTACGTCGATGATTTCTCGCTCATCGTCAAACGCCTGCTGACCATGGAAAATCTCGATGTACTGTTTACCATCGTGTCCATGGCCGGCAGGACCTACCTGATCGCCCGCTCGCGAATTCCCGACGTGAATGTCGGCGCCATCGCCCGAGACTTCAGCGGGGGTGGTCACGCCACGGCGGCCTCGGCGACGATGAAGGACATGGACAATATCGAGGCGCACGAGCAACTGGTGAGAAGTCTGCACCGCCATATCCGCCCCCAGGCCATCGCCCGGGAAATGATGACATCCCCGGCAATCACCGCGCCCGAAAACGCGACCCTGTATCACGCCAAGGCGCTGATGAGCCGTTACAACATCAACGCCATGGTGGTGGTGCCGAAAACGGAGCCGGCCCCGGGCAGCAGCGATCCGTTCATTCTCGGCATCATTTCCCGCCAGATGGTAGAACGGGCCATCAGTCACGATCTCGGGGACCAGCCCGTACAGGACTATATGGCCTCCGATATCGAGGTCCTGTCGCTCAATGCGACCCTGGCCGACATCCAGGAGCTGATCATCGAGCACCGGCAGCGGCTGATCCCGATCGTCCACGATCGGCAGCTCAGGGGGATCATCACCCGAACCGACCTGCTCAACCGACTGGTGAACGATCCCGCCAATCTGCCCAAAAACCTGCTGCACGAATCGGAGTACCCATCCCTTGAACGCAGCCGCAACCTCGCCCACCTGATGACCTCGACACTGAACAGAGAGATCATCGTACTGCTCCGGTCGGTCGGCGAGGTGGGCGACGAGGTGAACTGCAACGCGTTTGTGGTCGGCGGGTTCGTCAGGGACCTGCTGCTCAAAAAGGCAAACATGGATCTCGACGTCGTCGTCGAGGGCGACGGCATATCCTTCGCCAGAAAACTCTCGAAGAAGCTGGCGGGCCGGGTTCGGGTTCACGAGCACTTCGGCACCGCGACCGTGATCCTGAGCGACGGGTTCAAGCTCGATGTGGCCACCGCCCGCCTTGAATACTACGAATATCCGGCGGCGCTGCCGACCGTGGAGCTGTCATCGATAAAACTCGATCTCTACCGGCGGGATTTCACCATCAATGCGATGGCCATCCAGCTCAACCCGGAACATTTCGGCAAACTGATCGACTTCTTCAACAGCCAGAATGACCTGAAACAGCGGGCCATCAAAGTACTTCACAACCTGAGTTTTGTGGACGATCCGACCCGTATTTTCCGGGCTATCCGGTTCGAGACCCGGATGAGTTTCGTGATCGTCAAACACACCGAACGGCTGATCAGAAACGCGGTAAAAATGAACCTGTTCGGCAAGGCAAACGACCCGCGGTTTTTCTCCGAGCTGAAAATCCTGCTCAACGAGGAGCAGGCGATCCCCGCCATCCACCGGCTTTCCGAATTCGGGCTGTTTCCCTATCTCTGGCCCGACCTGAAGCCTCACCACAAGATCGACCGGCGCTTCGACCACTTCCTGAATCAGGCGCAGAAATCCATTTCCTGGTTCAAACTGCTCTATCTCGACGACCCCTTCGAGACGTGGATCGTCTATCTGCTGACCATCCTCGGCCGGTCGCCGGTGGCCGTGCTGATCAATTTCTGCAACCGTTTCCAGCTGGCCCAGAAACTGAAAAATTTCCTGATCGATGAAAAGACGCTGGCCGACAAGACCGCCCACGTGTTGACCCGCAGACGCTCTTTGAAAAACAGTGAAATCTATTCGGCGCTGCGCAACCTGCACATCGAGGGCCTCCTGTACGTGATGTCGGTGGCCCGGAAATCGGAGGCAAAACGGGCCGTATCGCTCTATGTGACCTCGATGCGCTCCCAGCAGCCGATGCTCAACGGCGAAGACCTCAAACAGCTCGGCTACCGGCCGGGCCCCATCTTCAAGACGATCCTGGAAACGCTCGTGCTCGCAAGGCTGGACGGCGAGGTCGACACGCGCGAGGATGAGATCGAGATGGTCAAGCGGACCTTCGTGATTTCCAATTGACCCTGCCCGCGTAACCGGAATCAGGCTAATCCACAACCGTTCACGATCGAAAACCGCGGAATTTGATTGCACCTGAGGAGCCGATGATTACAGGTAGATCAACCTCTTGACAACACAACGAAACTGCTCATAACCAATGAATACCGTAAGCCAACTCATTATCTGGGCGCCGCCGCTGCTTCTGGCCCTGACCCTTCACGAATACGCACACGGCTACATCGCCTACCGGCTCGGCGACCCCACCGCCCACAACGCCGGCAGGCTGACCCTGAACCCGCTCAGTCATCTCGACCCGATCGGCACGATCGCCTTTTTCTTCATCAAATTCGGCTGGGCAAAACCGGTGCCGGTCAACCCGTACTACTTCAAGAACCCGCGCCAGGACATGCTGTGGGTGGCCCTTGCCGGCCCGGCCACCAACTTGCTGCTGGCGGTGGTCAGCGCGATCCTGCTCAAGATGCTGATAGCCGTCGCAGCCGCCGTGCCCTACCCGGCCGTGCTGGAAACGATACTGGTGCCGCTCTACTACATGCTAGTCGCATCAGTATGGATCAACCTAGTGCTGTGCATCTTCAATTTCCTGCCGATACCGCCGCTGGACGGCAGCAGAATCCTCACCGGCCTGCTGCCGGAGAGCCTTGCCAGGACCTATTCGTCATTCGAGCGTTACGGCTTCATCGTCATCCTGATTCTGGCCTTCACCGGGGTGCTGGGCAGGGTGATCATGCCGATCATCAGATTCGCGAACAGCCTGCTGCTGTCCTGATACAGCCGCTCCGGGGAGAAACCATGGGCTTCGGGAACCTGCTTTGAGCCCGCTACTGAGCAGGTTTGAGGCCGGCGGAGGGAGCGGAATGGGCTGTGCTTGAAACCAGTCGGTAATAGAACCGCCTGACCTCCTGCCCGTCTTTTCTGGCGATCAAGGGCCTTATATCGGAGTCGAACACCACTCCTTCCTCAAAGAACTCCCGCTCCAGCCGGTACTCCTGGGTGGCGACGGCGATCATCTCCCTTCCCCCGAGTTCCCCGGGATCAAACCACCACCCATACATTCTGGCATTTCTGCCGAAGACATGCCAGCCGACCGTTTCGTCGGCTCGTGAAGTTGCTGTCGGCGCCTCATCGCCACGGTGAATGCTGGCCCGATAAAAGGCCAGCCCGCTGGCAATCTGATAGTGGTCCATACCGACCACGATCGGCCGGCTCCCGGTTTCCCGCTCGCGCGCTTCGACGATGCCTTCAACTTCACCGGCAAGTCCTCTCCAGCCGATCAGAAACGGTCCCGGGGGGTGAGGGACGAAGGGCAGCCCCAGCGTCACATAGTGCATTCCGACGGCAATCGCAGTGATCAGCAGGGGAACCGTAAACCGCCACAGCACCTGCATGACCTTCAGACCGCTCGGGCAGAGACGGCAGCCCGAGGCGGAGACCGACCAGCCCAGAAACGGCATGAGGGCCAGCCAGATCGGACTTGTCCAGTTGAGCTTCACCTCACGGGTGATGCTGATCACCAGGAACACGACAAACGGCAGAACAACCAGCAGAACAAGCAGCAGGTAGGTTCGATCGAGACGCGGTCCTTCGGCGGCGGCGTTTCCCACCTCAGCAGACTTGACGATCCGGTTTCCGCGCCACAGGAACAGCG
>JAJDNR010000091.1 GCA_022340565.1 Desulfofustis sp. | reverse complement strand
CGTAGCACTGGATGTGGACAGGCGCGAAAAGGCACAGGCCATGGTGCGCGCCTGCGAGTCCCGCGTCGGATTCTACAAGGTTGGATTGCAGCTGTTTATGGCCGACTATTTCAACACGGTCGACTGGATACTCGACCGCGGTCACAAGGTGATGCTCGACCTGAAATTCTACGATATTCCGGAAACCGTCAAGCGAGCGGTGGAGCAGGTGAACAACCGCGGCGTCAGCCTCGCCACGATCCACGGCAACGACCCGATCATTGGGGCGGCGGTGGAGACGCGGGGGGACATGAAACTGCTGGCGGTGACGGTGCTGACCAGCATCAGCGAAGCGGATCTGCGGGCGGAGGGCATGACCCGTCCGCTTGGTGACTTGGTCCTGCACCGGGCTGCGCGAGCCCTGCAGCTTGGCTGCGACGGGGTCGTCTGTTCCGGCCTCGAGGCAAAACGGCTGACCGATGAACTGGGCGAGGAGCTGCTGATCGTCACCCCCGGCATCAGGGTGGTGACCGGCCGTGACGACGACCAGAAACGCGTGGTTACGGCCGGAACGGCGATTGCGAACGGAGCGGATCAGGTGGTGGTCGGCCGGCCGATTACCACGGCCGAAGATCCGATACGAGTGATCGAAGCGCTGCAGGAGGATATCCTCGAGGCGATCCGGAAGAACCAGAACCGGATCGCGTAATTCAGGATGTGTGCTGATTACCATCAAAAAGACGATCAGCAATATTCAGTTTCGGGGAAGGAAGCGGGGGTGGATTGATTGCAGCAGCTGCTCTCCGGCCTGTCGCCGTATCAGTGAAACGTCGATCTGGATGTCGGCCTGCGGCCGCCTGGGCGGTCGACAGGCGGTTTCGCTGCTACGGCGGGCCTCCGCGATGCACCAGAATTAAGGGGACAGTATACTTAATTGCAGTTCAAATTAAGTATACTGTCCCCTTAATTCTGCCCTGTCCCCTTAATTCTGCCCTGTCCCCTTAATTCTGCCCTGTCCCCTTAATTCTGCGCGCTTCCCGTATCCGGGTCAGATATCTGCCGCTTCATGCTCGGTTGCGCTCCTCCGGACCAGAGCAATACGAGAAAAAATCTGTAATTTCTCCCATCATTGACAAAGGATAACCGTTTATTCCTGGTATAACTGTGATATTATGATAGTGGACGGCACCACTATGCCGGTAACTAAACTGTCAGGAGAATTTTTATGAAGTACACAGCATGTTTGATTGTGGCAGCTATGGCACTGGTCACCGTGGGGTGTTCGAACACCAACCTGACCAAGGGGCAGCAGGGCGCGGTCGGCGGGGCGGCGACAGGCGCCGTGCTCGGTCAGGCGATCGGCAGAAATACCGAGGCGACCCTCATCGGTACGGCTATCGGCACCATGCTCGGTTATATCGTCGGCAACGAGATGGACAAATATGACCGCATGCAGCTCAACAACGCCTACGAGAGCGGGCCGTCCGGCCAGCCCGTAGCATGGGTGAACCCCGACACCGGGTCATCGTACCAGGTGACTCCGCAGCCGGCTTATCAGAACTCCAGCACCAACCAGGTATGCCGCCAGGCGGAGGTGATGGCGACCATAGACGGGCAGCCGCAGAAAACGCTGACCACCGCCTGCCGGAACCAGCAGGGGCAGTGGGTGCTGCAGTAGCTGTGCGGCAATGATCGGCAGATATCCCCGATGGCTGTAGCCGCCACCGGGGATGCTGAGCCGGCTCGTTCTCAATCGTCGAACAACGCCACCCCTTTTTCGGGGATCCTGGTAGTGAATCCCTGCTCATTCAGCCTGGCGCTGAATGATTCGAGCGTCTCCTGCTCCCCGTGGATCAGAAATACGGTTTTCGGTTTTTCCCTGAAGCTGGTAAGCCAGGTGGTCAGTTCATGCTGGTCAGCATGGGCGGAAAATGAGCCGATCCGGGCGATTTCGGCCTTGACGACAAAGGTGTCACCCATCATCTTGATTTCTTTGGCGCCGTCGAGCAGGACCCTGCCCAGCGTGCCGGGAGCCTGGTAGCCGACAAACAGAACCGTGTTTCTCGGATCCCAGATGCCATGCTTGAGATGATGGCGGATGCGGCCGGCATTGCACATGCCGCTGCCGGCAATGACGATGGCGGGCTCATCGAGCTCGTTGACGCGGCGTGATTCATCGACGCTCGGGGTGAAGATCAGGCCGGGAAAATCGAACGGCTGGTCGGTACGCGACCGCGCCTCTTCATCGTAGTGATCCGGGTGGTTTATGAACACCTCCGTGATCTTTATTGCCAGCGGGCTGTCCAGGTAGATGTTCACCGGCGGGAAGTCCTGCCTCTCCTGTTTCAGCTCGCTCAGTGTATAGAGCAGCTCCTGGGTCCGTTCCAGTGCAAAGCTGGGTATCAGGAGCTTTCCGCCCCGCTCGCAGGTACGCTTGATGTAATCGAACAGCACACTTTTTCGCGGCTCTTCCCGGTGATGAATTCGGTCTCCGTAGGTGGATTCGATGAAGACATAGTTGCCGTTCCAGATATAGGTGGGGTCTTCGACGATCGGTACGTCCCACTGGCCGAGATCACCCGAAAACACGACCTTGACCTCCGTGCCGTCGTCGTCGATGAACAGCTCCACGATCGCCGAGCCGATCACGTGGCCGGCGTCGCGGAGCCTGAAGGTGGTTGCGTCGTCGGTCTTCATGGACGTGTCGTATTCGATGACCTGGATCAGGGAAATGGTATGTTCCACGTCCTCGATCGTGTACAGCGGCTGCCGGGGCTCCTGACCTTTTCTGAGCCGTCGCCGGTTTTCGTGCTCGGTGTCCTTTTCCTGAATGAATGCGGAGTCCTGCAGCATTATCGGCAGCAGGTCAGCGGTTGGCGGACTGGCATAAATGGTGCCCTTGAACCCGTGCTTGACCAACTTCGGCAGCAGGCCGCAGTGGTCGATATGCCCGTGGGTGTTGATCACGAAATCGATGGTTGCCGGATCGAACGCGAAGGGTTCGTAGTTGAGCCGGTTCATTTCTTTGCTGCCCTGGTACATCCCGCAGTCGATCAGAAAGCGCGACGCCGATGTTTCGACGAGATGGCAGGAGCCGGTTACGAAACCGGCGGCGCCGTGACAGGTTATCTGCATGTGTCTCCCTCTGTGAAATGATCGGTTATCTTGAAAACTTACCACGTTGCGTGCAGATTAACACCAACGGGAGTGTCGAGCTAAAGAAAACAGCACCGTTTCCCCTCCAAAGCAGCATCGCCAT
>JAJDNR010000086.1 GCA_022340565.1 Desulfofustis sp. | reverse complement strand
GACATGGACTGGCCGAGCACGGCCATCGACATAATGATCGCTGAATTCTCAGACATCGACGAACGGGAAGTGCGACGATCTGCTTATCGATATGCGAAAAGCCGAAATAGCGTGCACTACCGTGAATTGTTCAGGATCATACGGGCAGCCATAGACAGGAAAAGGCTCGGTCTCCGACAGGATACCCAGGTACCTCAGCAATGAAGGGCGGATGATCGGAGGTTCGTGGCCAACTATGGATGCGCTTTTTTCAGATCGGATACGCGACGTGCCCCGTTCCTTCATCAGGGAAATCCTGAAGGTTACGATGGACAGGCAGATGATTTCGTTTGCCGGAGGATTGCCGAACCGCCAGTTTTTCCCGGTGCAGCAGCTTCAGAAGGCCTGCGAACGGGTTTTTGCGGTACGGGGGGGCGATTGCCTGCAATACTCCAACTCGGAAGGGCTGATCGAGCTCAGGCGCTATATCGCCAGGCGTTATAAAACCGTTCAGGGGATCTCCCTCGACCCCGATCAGATCCTGATCACCAACGGCAGCCAGCAGGCGCTTGATCTGATCGCCAAGGCGACGCTCAACGACGGGGATCCGGTCATTATCGAAGAGCCCGGATATCTCGGTGCGATCCAGGCGTTGTCACTCTATCGTCCCGCATTTCTCCCCGTTGCGGTGGACGATGAAGGCATCGATGTGCAGGGCCTGGCAAACGCCATCAACAGCCGCCCGAAGATGATGTACACGGTTCCCAATTTCCAGAACCCTTCGGGAATATCATATAGCCAGGAGGTGAGGAAGCAGGTCGCCGGCCTCGTCGCTGGGAGCGGCTGCCTGTTGATCGAGGACGACCCTTACGGCGCCTTGCGCTTCAAGGGTACACCGGTCGATTCCTTTTTCCATTTCCTGCCCGGCCAGACTATCCTGCTCGGGTCGTTTTCGAAGATCGTGGTTCCCGGGTTCCGGCTCGGCTGGGTTGCCGCTCCGGAAACAATTCTGGAGAAACTGCTGGTCGCCAAGCAGGCTTCGGATCTGCATACCTGCAATTTTACCCAGTATGTGATTCTCGAATACCTGCACAATAACGACATCGACGGCCATATCAAAACCATCTGCGATGCCTACGGTAATCAGTGTCGGGCGATGATCGACGCGATCGAGCGGGAATTTCCCGCAGATGTCCACTGCACAAGGCCGGAAGGGGGGATGTTTCTGTGGGGCAAACTGCCCGAGCCTGTGAGCAGTCTGGCACTATTCGACAAGGCGGTCGAACGGAAGGTGGTCTTCGTTCCCGGGGAGCCGTTTTACACGAGGAAGGTGAGGACATCGGCATTCAGGCTCAACTTCTCCTGTGTCGATGAATCGGTGATTAACGACGGTATTGCCAGGCTGGCGGAGGCGATTCGTTCGCTTCAGCTGGATCAGCGATAGCCGCCGTTTTTCTGCATGATGTCGCCGCTGTCCACATAGGCGTAAGCGCTGTGCTTGTGGATCGATTCAAAGCTTTCGACGCTGGCTGAAAACCAGGTGATGTCGGGATGATCGAGGGCGCGAACCGCCACCTTCCTGACCACGTCCTCGACAAACATCGGGTTGCGGAAGGCCGCCTCGGTTACGTATTTTTCATCCGGACGTTTGAGCAGCGAGAAGAGTTCGCATGACCCGCACTGTTCGATCAGCTCGATCAGGTCTTCAGCCCAGAGCATTTTCCTGAAACGCACGCTCATGGTGACTTCGGCGCGCTGGTTGTGGGCCCCGGCCTCACTGATCTCCTTGGAACAGGGGCACAGGGTCGTAACCGGGACCACCACCGTCAGCACGAAACCGTTTTTCCTGCCGACGCTGCCGCTGAACGTGCAGCGATATTCGAGCATCGACGAAGTGCCGGTAACCGGCGCCTCCTTTTCGAGGAAATAGGGGAAGCTCATGTCTATCTGGGTGCTCTCGGCATTGAAAAACCTCTGTACATCATGAAGCAGGGCCTGAAACTCGGAAACCGCAACCTTGTCTATGTAGCGGTTGAGGATATCGGTTATGGAGGCGATGCAGTGCGGTTTGAGTGTGGTCGGTATCTGCGCCTGCAGGCTGATATCGGCGACCGTGTTCTGGATGGTGCCGTCCCGCTGCATCACCTTGACCGGCAGTTTTATCTGTTTTATGCCTGCAGTGTGGACCGACATGGTTTATTACGGAGCCGTTGCCGAGTGAACTGATGATCGTTTAAGCTATCGGGGCCTTTCTATCATGGTACGCAGGGTTTTTCAATGACCTCTTCGACCTTTCGGTGTACCTTGGTGCTGCGGATACAAGATAGCACATCAACCCTGGAAATCAAACCAACGAATCCACCAAAAAGCGACCATCCTGCATGGCGGAAACAATCGACACCGTACGCATCGACAAATGGCTCTGGGCCGCCCGCTTTTTCAAGACAAGATCGCTTGCGACCCAGGCGGTGCAGGGCGGCAAGGTACACATCAACGGCAGCCGTGTCAAGCCCTCGCGGTCGGTCACGATCGGCGATGTGCTGTCGATTCAGAAGCAGGAACTGACCTTTGTCGTTACGGTACTCGGAATCAATCAGTTCCGGCGGCCGGCAAAGGAAGCCCAGGAATTGTATCGGGAATCTGAAGAGAGCCTCAAGGGTCGCGAGGAGCAGCAGGAGATGCGGCGCCTCATCAGGGCACCGGGAGGGGCACCGCCGAAACGCCCGGACAAGCGCGATCGCAGGAAGATCAGGAAATTCACCAGAAAAGAGTAACGGGAGAGGAGATCATGGGGAACATCAAACGGGCCTTGATCAGTCTGACGGACAAATCAGGAATAGCGTCCTTCGCTGCGGCCCTGGCTGAAGAAGGGATCGAGATCATTTCCACAGGCGGTACGGCTGCCAAACTCAGGGAAGGGGGGATCGAGGTGACCGACGTGTCCGACTTCACCGGTTTTCCGGAAATGCTCGATGGACGGGTCAAGACCCTCCACCCGAAGGTACATGGCGGCATCCTTCATCAGCGTGGCAACCCGGAACATGTTGAGCAGTGCGAACGTTACGGCCTCGAATCGGTAGACCTGGTCGCCGTCAACCTCTACGCATTCGAGAAGACAACCGCCGATCCGGGCTGCACGCTCGAAGATGCGATAGAAAATATCGATATCGGCGGTCCGACACTTTTGCGGGCGTCCGCAAAAAACTTCAACGACGTTACCGTAATCGTCGATCCGGGGGATTACGGCAAAGTCCTCGCAGAGATCCGGGAAACGGGCAATACCACACTGCGCACCCGGTTCGAGCTGGCGCGGAAGGTGTTCGCCCTCACCTCGAGCTACGATACGGCCATTATCAGGTGGTTGAACACGATCGACAGCTCGACCAACAGCTATTTCAAGGAGGCCTGATCATGCTGAAACTGGCGGTGCTGATTTCCGGAAGCGGCCGGACATTGGACAATTTTCATGAACGGATCAATACCGGTGCGCTGAACTGTTCCATCCAGGTGGTCGTTTCAAACGTCGACGGTGTCCTCGGCCTCGACAAGGCCCGCAAATACGGCTACCCCACCTTTGTCGCCAGGGGCAGTGAGGCAACCAACGCGATCCTCCAGGACTATGATATCGATATCGTCTGTCTCGCCGGCTATCTCAAACTGTACCAGCCGCCTGAGCCGCTCAAACGCAGCGTGATCAATATCCACCCGGCGCTGATTCCGATGTTCTGCGGAGACGGATTCTACGGAAACATCGTGCATCGGTCGGTCAAGGAGCGGGGCTGCATGGTGAGCGGCTGTACCGTTCATTTTGCCGATGAGATCTACGACAACGGACCGATCATCGTGCAGAAGTGCGTATCGCTGGAATTCGATGACGATATCAAGACGATCGCCGCCAAGGTGTTTGCGGCAGAATGCGAGGCCTACCCGCAGGCCCTTAACCTGGTGGACGCAAAAGGGGTGGACTTTTTCTGGGACCGGGTGAGGGCCAGGTAGGCCGAACCGCGTTCAACCAGCTTGCGGTAAGCTATGGAATTACTGGCACCAGCCGGTTCCGTCGAACATTTCTCCGTCGCCCTCGAAGCCGGCGCCGACGCGGTCTACGTAGGAGCTCCCTTTCTCAACGCGAGAAATCCTTCTCGGGAACTGCGGTTCGAGGAAATCCGGGCAATGGCGGAGCACGCACGGAGCCGCCAGCGTCGTCTCTATGTTGCGCTCAACAGTCTGGTCAGAGAGGATGACCGGAAACGATTGATTCAGACCCTAGCATATCTGGAAACCATCAACCCTCACGCGCTGATCGTTCAGGATCTGGGTGTAATAGAGCTGATCAGACGATATTTCAATACGCTCAGGATGCACGCATCGACGCTGATGTTCGCTCACAGCAGCAACGATGTGGAACTGCTCACCCGGCTCGGATGTGCTCGGGTGGTGCTGGCCAGAGAGCTGACCCTTGAAGAAATCGGCGCAATCGTAAGGACAAGTCCGGTGGAGATCGAGGTGTTCGTGCACGGAGCGATGTGCTTTTCCTACTCCGGACGCTGCCTGTTCTCATCTTTTCACGGGGGTAAGAGCGGCCTGCGGGGAAACTGCGTACAGCCCTGCCGCCGCAAGTTCACCGTCGGTTCCGGGGCTGCCTCGAGAGGCGGAAAAACCGGCTACGTATTTTCGATGAACGACCTGGAGGGGATCGAATTCGCACGCGATTTCAGGAAGATGGGCGTCGCGTCAATAAAGATTGAGGGTCGGCTCAAACCCGTGACCTATGTCCAGCATGTCGTGCGAGCCTACCGCACGGTGCTCGACGCCGACTCCGATCACCGGCATGAGGCGATGGATGAAGCGCGTAAACTGCTCGAGGCGTCTCTCGGCCGGCGCCGGTCGGGCGGATACTTTTTGTCGCCGAACCCTAAAGACGTGATCGTTTCGAGCCATTCGGGGAATATCGGCACCCATCTGGGTGCCGCCAGCCGATTTACCCGTGAGGCCGGGAACCTGTGGGTCGTTCTGAACGTCAAAGCACACTGCCGTGAGGGCGACCGCCTGCGGCTGCATTTCGATAAGAGCGGTGAAAGAACCGCGTTTACCGCCCGCAAGATCGAGCGGCTCGGTGATGGCAGAACAAAGGTTCTACTTCCTGACACCGTTGGAGAAAACAAACTGCATGGGAAGATCGATGTGTACCGGGTCGATACGACGGAAAAAATGCTGTCTGCATCAACGGTCGCTGTTGACTCACCGTCGATTGAACCCTTTTCTTCTCGGGAGCTCGACCGGGTGCAGAAGAAATGCGCACATGTCGGCCGCCTGGGTTCACCCCCGGCGGGTCGCAGACCAGCCAGACCCGAAGCCGACAGAAATCCATCTGCGCAGGCCGAGCTGTGGGTCAGATTCGATTCGGCCAAACCGATCTATCAAAAACTCCCGTTTGCTGCTGACCGTTTCGTTATCCCCGTCGACAAGAGGACCTTGTCCGAAACCGGCCACTTGAGCCGTTATTTCGGCAAGAACCGGAACCGAGTGATCTGGGCATTGCCTCCGGTTGTTTACACCCAAAGAAGCACCTCTCTGGAACGAGACATTCAGGTTCTTATCCGCACGGGATTCCGGTCATTTCAGATCAGTACACTTGGACAGCTGATGCTCTTCCACGAAAAAAATATTTCGCTGTTCGCGGATTTCACCCTCAACGTCCTCAACAGCACTTCGATGTTCGTACTGGCCGAGCTTGGCTTCAAGGGAGTGCAATTCTCCATCGAAACGGATCGGGAGGCTCTCAAAGCGGCGCTGAACGGTTATCGCCTGCAGCAGGTTTCCGCCGAGGCGGGACTGATCAGCAGCCGCCGGCCCAGGAAGGGGATGGTTGGTCTGACCGTTTATGGCAGCCCGCCGTTGTTCATGTCCCGGGTGCATCCGCAACATGTGTCCTTTAGACAAAGCATAACAAGTCCCAAGCAGGAACGTTTCGTCGTGCATAAGGCCGGAGCAGAGACGTTCACCAGACCGGTAATGCCGTTTTCCCTGCTGCCCTATAGAAAGGAGCTGGAAAAGATGGGGCTCGACTACCTGGTGATCGATCTATCGGGAATTGCAACCGGGAAAAGGGAATTGCAGGAAATCGCCAAAAGAATTGAAGGAAAAGAGCGGGTCAGAAAACTGTCGACGTTTAACTTTGAAGGAATACTCGAATAGCGGCTCGGTCTGACAAATGCAGCTGTGAAGTGTTTATTAACGGTAAATACCTGCTGGTAATTAAGAAGGTTGGTATTATTTATATTGACAGTTTTAAGATAGTGAAGTAATTATAATAGTCTTTTTATATTATATGCAACGGATCCAACACCATGGTGCGATGTTGATTCTGAAATAATTGCAACGAAACAGACAGGAGGACGCAGTTCGTGGCTAATCATAAATCGGCTGAAAAGAGAAATCGCCAAGCCCAGGTACGTCGGACAAACAACCGGATCAACCGGTCAAAAATGAAGACCGCAGTCAGAAATCTAAACGAGGCGGTGGCAGGCGGCAATATCGAAGAAGCTAAAACCGCTCTGGCTGCTACCATACCGGTAATCGCGAAGACCGCATCCAAAGGAACGATCCACAAGAAGAACGCATCACGAAAAATTTCCAGGCTGACTAGGCGGGTCAACAAGATGGAAGCCTGATAATATGTGGTGATCGGGGAATTCGAATAGCTCCCCTAAACCTGCAAAAGCCGCCCGAGCTGAAGAGCCGGGCGGCTTTTTTTATTGCGTCCACCGAGGCTGGTGATTTATAGCGATTGTGGTATGGTGCTCATGCATATCCTGTTTTCATAAATATAAACCTACCGGAACGCTCCTTTCATGACCAAAGAAGATCTCGAAGTGTTTCGCAGTCGAGCGCAAAATGCCCGGCTGGTGCCGCTTTCGACCACGCTGATTTCAGATCTCGATACCCCGCTGACCCTGTTTTTCAAGATCGACCAGGATCGCGACCAGGTGTTCTTGTTCGAAAGCATGGAGGGTGGTGAGAAATGGGGACGGTATTCCTTTATCGGCATGCAGCCGATAGTAACCTTCGCTTCTCACCAAGATGAGGTGATCGTCACCCGGGGATCCGATACCCGGCAATATCGGTGCGGAGAAGGCGGGCCGCTGGCGCTGCTGCGCGAACTTGTCGATGACCTGAAGGCATTTATTGATCCGGAACTGCCGCGCTTCTGCGGGGGAGCGGTCGGATTTCTCGGTTACGACATGGTCAGGTTCATGGAGAATCTTCCTGACCGACACGAAAAGCTCGACCTTCCCGACTCTTCGTTCATGGTCCCGGGGACCGTGCTGATTCACGACAGCCTGCAGCAGACCGTGACCATCGTACAGTGGATCGACACATCGCAATCAGCAGTTTCGCTCGAGGATCTGTTCGCCGACGGGCAGCTCGAAATCGAACGAATCGTAAAGCTGATCGAGCAGCCGGTACACGGCCGTTTTTTCCAGCGGCTCGGAAGCACGCCGCGATCGCCCTACGAATTCACGTCGAATATGGAGCCGGACAGTTTTTGTCGGATGGTGGAAAAAGCCCGGCAATACATTCTCGCCGGAGATATCTTCCAGGTGGTCCTGTCCCAGCGTTTTCACACCACCACCGAACTGCCTCCCTGGGCCATATACCGGGCGCTCAGGCATATTAATCCGAGTCCATATCTCTTCTATCTCAAATTCGGCGACCTCATCCAGATCGGCTCGTCTCCGGAAATCCTCGTGCGCAAGGACGGAGATTCCGTTGAACTGAGGCCGATTGCCGGGACCAGGCCGAGGGGGAGCGACCCGGAGCAGGACCTGGCCCTGGAAAAGGAATTGCTCGATGACCCGAAAGAGCGGGCGGAACATCTGATGCTCGTCGACCTCGGCAGAAACGACGTGGGACGGGTGGCCAGAGGTGGCAGCGTGGAAGTCCGGGATCTGCTCGTAATCGAACGATACAGCCATGTCATGCACATCGTGTCAGGGGTGCATGGTGTGATAGATGAGGACAAGGACATGTTCGACGTGGTGGAAGCCTGCTTTCCGGCCGGAACCGTAAGCGGTGCCCCGAAGATTCGGGCGATGGAAATCATCGAGGAACTTGAACCCTGCAGAAGAGGCCCTTACGCCGGGTCGGTGGGATATTTCGGCTTTTCGGGAAACATGGATTTCTGTATCACGATCCGCACCTTCATTATCCGCGGGAATGACGTATGGATCCAGGCCGGTGCCGGTATCGTCGCCGATTCCGATCCGCTCCGCGAGTATGAAGAAACGATCAACAAGTCCATGGGGCTGCGGCGGGCAGTGGAACTCGCCGACAAGAGGTTCTAGAGATGATTGTCATAATCGATAATTACGACTCATTCACCTACAATATCGTCCAGACCATTGCCGACAACAACAGAGCGCTGGGGATAGAGGAAGACATCAAGGTGTTCAGAAACGATAAAATCAGCGTTGCCGAACTCGGCCTGCTCAATCCCCGGCGCATCCTTATTTCACCGGGGCCCTGCACACCCAAAGAGGCCGGGATCTCGGTGTCGGTAATCAGAGAACTTGGGGCGAGCATTCCGATACTGGGTGTCTGTCTCGGGCATCAGTCGATCGGCGAGGCATACGGCGGCGATGTGGTAAGGGCCGGTCGCATCATGCACGGCAAGACGAGTCCGATCTATCACGACGGAAAAGGGGTGTTCACCAACTTGCCGAACCCATTCGAAGGGATGCGTTATCACTCGCTGGTGATCGAAAAACGGACGATGCCGAATGAACTCGTCATTACCGCCAGAACCGACCAGGAGGAACTGATGGGGGTCCGTCATCGGGAGCTCGCGGTTGAAGGCGTCCAGTTCCAT
>JAJDNR010000076.1 GCA_022340565.1 Desulfofustis sp. | reverse complement strand
TCTGCCGCATTTCGGGCAGTCGGGCCGGGTTTCGGTGTCGATCCGTTTGGAATAGAAATTGTAGATGGTGTTGCAGTCGCTGCAGTAAAACTCGTAGATCGGCATGTCCCCTTCTCTTCGTTTCCGTTACCAATTTAGCCTATCACCGCGTCGATCTCCGCCTCGCTGACCTCCTCGGTGATGAACACGTCTCCGATGCGTCTCGGCAGGATGTAGGAGGTTCTGCTGCCGACCCGCTTTTTGTCGGTGAGAAGGTAAGATTTGATCAGAGCCCGGTCAAGATCGGGCGGGATCTCGGTGGGCAGTTCGTATCGTTTCAGCATCGATTTGATATCCTTGAGCAATTCCTCACCGGCCGTGCCCTTCCCCAGGCCGATCCGGGTCGCCGCCGTCATGCCGATCGCCACCGCGAACCCGTGGGCGATCCGAAACCCCGAGGCCGCCTCGACCGCATGGCCGATGGTGTGGCCGAAGTTGAGGATTCGCCTGAGGTCGTACTCCTGCTCGTCGGCGGAAACCACGGCGGCCTTGATGCGGCAGCTCCCCTCGATGACGTCCTTCAGTACGCCGGGGTCGAGCGCCATGATCTGCTCGAACCGCTCGCCGAGCATCCGGTAATAGGGTTCATCGCGGATGATCCCGTGCTTGATCACCTCGGCCATGCCGTTGATGTATTCTTTCTTCGGCAGGGTCGCCAGCACTTCGGGGTCTATGTATACCGCTTTCGGCTGATAGAACGCCCCCACCAGGTTCTTGCCCTCGGGGATGTCGACGCCGGTCTTGCCGCCCACCGAGCTGTCGACCTGGGCCAGCAGCGAGGTGGGGATCTGGATGAAGGGTACGCCGCGCATGTAGGTGGCCGCCACGAACCCGGCGACGTCCCCGACCACCCCGCCGCCCAGGGCGATGAACATCGACTTGCGGTCGAAGCCGTTGCGGGCCGCCTGGCTGATCAGCGCCCCGACGGTGCCGAGATGCTTGTGCTGCTCGCCGTGGTCGAAGACCAGCAGATCGCAGCTCAGCCCGGCGCGCTCGAGCGATTCCCGCAGATCCCTCCCATAGAGACCGGCAACGGTGTCATCGGAAATGATCCCGTACCTGCTGGCGGAACAGCCTGCGGCCAGCTCGGAGGCAACCGACTGCAGACACCCCGGTTGAATGGTTATCGGATAGCTTCGCTCGTCAAGCCCTACGTGAAGAATGCTCATATTTCGTACCAGATTGGAGACTACCTTGAAAAATTAGGATTTTGGCTCAGAATCAAGGCACGTATGGAAATTTTACCACAGGCATATTGGTGATATGTCGAGGATAAAATTTTCATGCGTAACGCGGAGTTTGGGCAAAAAGACAATTTTTCAAGGTAGTCTGGAAACAGTGGATAAAGAGAAATTGTCCTCTGTTATACGCAATGTTCGGCAAATTTCACACAAAAAAAGGGGAAACCGGGCACGGGCCCGGTCTCCCCTCGAGACAGCGAATCGATTCAGCGAGTGTTTCGATTACATCTTGGTGGCAGCCGCATGGCTCTGCATCTTGATCTCCACCTTCTCGGTCAGACCCTCATAGTACTCGCGCAGGAGGTCGAGAACCTCGTCGCGGCCGAAATGGTCGACGATCTCCTCGCCGTCTGACAGCGCCTTGCGCAGCTTGGTGCCGGACAGCACGACGCGGGACTCCTTGGCGTGCGGACAGGTGCGCAGGGAGGCCATGCCGTCGCACTCGTGGCAGTAGAAGGTCCAGTCGATTTTCATCGGCTTGCAGAGCAGGTCCTTGCCGGGATCGCCGGTTACCGGGATCTCGTCGAAAATCGTCTGGGCCTCGAACAGGCCGTAGAAGTCGCCGACGCCGGCATGGTCGCGGCCGATCAGCATGTTGTTGACCCCGTAGTTCTGGCGGAAGGTGGCATGCAGCAGGCCTTCGCGGGGACCGGCATAGCGCATGTCGAGCGGGTATCCGGCGGAGTAGACGTGCTCTTTCACGAAGTATTTGTCGATCAGGACTTCGATCGCCTTGATGCGGACCTTGGCCGGGATGTCGCCGGGCTTCAGGTTGCCGATCAGGGAATGGATCAACACGCCGTCACACACCTCGACCGCGATCTTGGCGAGGAACTCGTGGGAGCGGTGCATCGGGTTGCGCAGCTGCAGGGCGGCGACGTTGGCCCAGCCGCGCTCGTCGAACAGCGCGCGGGTCTGGGCGGGACGCAGGTAGATGCCCGGGTACTCTTTCGGGTATTCGCCCTCGGAGAGCACCTTGACCGGTCCGGCCAGGTTGAACTCTTTCTGGGCCATGACCATGATGACGCCGGGGTGATCCTTGGGAGCGATCTCCCAGAACTTGTCGTCTGCGGACTCTTCGCCGTGGCCCTTGAAGACCTTCTCGCATTCCCACTTCTTGTCGGCCTCGGTCATTTCGTACTTCTCTTCGACCTTCATGGTGGCGAAGGTTTCGCCGTTGCGGACCAGCGCGACCTCGTCGCCGACTTTGATCCCTGCCGCATCAGCGGCGGTGACGTCGAGGGTGATCGGTACCGGCCAGAAGGTGCCGTCGGCCATCTGGTAGTTCTCACAGACGCCTTTCCAGTCGGCTTTGTTCATGAAACCGGTCAGCGGGGAAAACCCGCCGATACCCATCATGATCAGATCGCCCTTGGCGCGGGCAGAAATCTCAATCTGCTTCAGACCTTTGGCTTTCTTCAGCTCGGCTTCCCGCTCGGCGCCTTCGAGAAGTGCACAAACCAGACCTTTTCCACCGTGGGGTGCTACTAATTTCGACATTGTGTTCCTCTTCTTTTTGGTTATGTGAATAAATTACGCCGTTTCACAAAATGAAACAGCAGCTTACATTCCTGGCAAATGGTTTATAAATGGGCTGATAGATGGCTTTGAAAAAGTGGATTTTGCCCAAGATCAAGGCTTGAATCAGAATTGACCCGCAGGCGTACCTCCGTACGCCGAGGACTCAATTCTGATTCATAACGCAGAGCTTGGGCAAAAGACCTTTTTCAAAGTTGAATCGCCATTCATTTACAAAGCGTTTATATATAGTGAAGTGAGCAGAAAAGTCAAGACAAAAGCGACGAATTCCGGCGCATTTCAGCCACGGGGGTCAGATCTTGAAATATCAGTTTTTTCTGGAAAAGAGTTGAGATCAGCGTTTCAAAAATAAAGGCAGCCCAACATCTTATATTTCAAGATCTGACCCCCGGTTGAAAGAAGCGGAGCCGCAAGGCGTTGGTCACCACCGACACGGAGCTCAGCGCCATCGCCGCCCCGGCCAGCATCGGGTTGAGCGCCGGCCCCCCGAAGATATAGAGCACCCCGGCCGCGACCGGGATGCCGATGACGTTGTAGGCGAACGCCCAGAACAAGTTCTGGCGGATGTTCCTCATCACCGCCCG